>NZ_JBKHKJ010000001.1:0-377574 GCF_046546515.1 Parasediminibacterium schistidii
TTAACTCAAAAAGCCTGAGCGATTAGTACAGACGACAACAATTACAAACTCAAATCAAAATACATCGGAAGAAATGGGTAATATTGAAACAGTAAAAAAAATGTATGAGCTTTTCGCTACCAGAGACAACAACGCAATTAGACAAATATTTGGCGAAAATATAAAATGGAACCAGATGAAAGGTTTTCCCGGTGGTGGACAACATATTGGAGCAGACGCAATATTTGAAAAGGTTTTTGGTGGGTTCAGACAAAATTGGACAGATTGGAAAGCAACAATTACTCGTTACATAGACAGCGGTGACGGAGTTTTTGTTATTGGTTTTTATGAAGGAACTTTTAACACAACAGGAAAATATATGAAATCTGACTTTGCCTGTGAATACAAAGTAAAAGACGGAAAAATAACCGAGTTCAATCAATATACCGACACATTTTTAATTGCACAGGCAATGGGACTAACTAAAGAGTAACAACAAACCCCGCTAAGATGGTGTTTTCTGCTATGCTGATTGACGAATATGTACTAATCGTCTCCCCAGCTAGTCCACGTCAAGTTGCTGGCACAAGTCTATGACTTCTGCCCTTCGCTTCGTTCTTCCCGTCCTTTCGAGGTACGAGAAATCTAACCTAACTGTAAGCCTGATTGCTTTTTGCAAGCAACCTAACAAGATAAATAGTTGCCTTTGTGCGGTGAGAATTCTCCTAACGTGGAAATGACGAAGGATGCAAAACCGAGATTGCAGCTTCCCGAAAGCTTATTTTTCCCTTATTTCCAATTTGGTAATGCGTTTCCGCTAACAAAAACGTATGTTGGCTGTTTATTAAGCAGTTGATTGGTTTACAACTTTAAAACATTTGAATGAATATCAATAAAATCATCACTTTAGGGGAATTGAAGAAAAGTGGTTACCAACCGAAAAGCATCAAGGAAGAGGTAAGGAAAAACCTGATTGGCAAAATAAAAAACAAGGAAAACCCCTTTACGGGCATACTTGGCTATGAGGATACCGTGATCCCCGATACCGAGCGGGCGTTGCTAAGCCGCCACAATATCCTGTTCCTTGGCTTGCGTGGGCAGGCAAAAACCAGGATGGCACGCCAAATGGTTGATTTGCTGGATGAATACATACCCATTATTGCAGGCAGCGAAGTAAATGACGATCCCCTTGCCCCATTGAGCAAATATGCAAAAGACAAAATTGCCGAGCATGGCGACGACACGCCTGTACACTGGGTGCACCGCAGCGAACGCTATGGCGAAAAGCTTGCTACACCAGATGTAAGCGTGGCAGATTTGATAGGCGATATTGACCCTATCAAGGCTGCCAACTTGCGTTTGAGCTTTGCAGACGAACAAGTGATACACTATGGCATAATCCCCCGTAGCAACCGTTGCATTTTTGTGATTAATGAACTGCCCGATTTGCAGGCACGTATCCAAGTGGCATTGTTTAACATTTTGCAGGAAGGCGATATACAAATCCGTGGCTTCAAACTGCGGATGCCTCTGGATATTTTGTTTGTGTTCACTGCCAACCCAGAGGATTATACCAATAGGGGCAGCATTGTAACGCCTTTGAAAGACAGGATTGAAAGCCAAATATTAACCCATTACCCCAAAAGCATAGAAACATCGCTAGCTATTACCGAGCAAGAAGCGGATATTTTGCCTGAGCAGGAAGACAGGGTAAGCATCAGCGACTTGGTAAAACGCTTGATAGAGCAAATAGCTTTTGAAGCCAGGAGCAATGAATATGTAGATAAAAAAAGTGGCGTAAGTGCCAGGCTTACGATAGCTGCTTACGAAAACGCCATCAGCGCAGCAGAGCGCCGTGCCATTATACACAATGAAAAGCATACGCAGGTATGGGTAAATGACTTGATGGGCATTATACCTTCTATCACGGGTAAAATAGAGTTGGTGTACGAAGGAGAGCAAGAAGGCCCCTACCAAGTAGCTGTAAACCTGCTGGAAAGGTCTATCCGTACCCAGTTTGTACAATACTTCCCCAATCCTGAACAAGCCAAGAAAAGGAAGCCTACAGGCAAGAAATCGGTGGATGAAAAAGAAGCAGAAAACCCTTACAAGCAAATAACCCGTTGGTTTGATGCGGGCAACCACCTTGATTTTTTACTGGATATGAAAGACAGCGACAAAATTGCTGCCTTATATAAAGTTGAAGGCTTGTATGGGTTTGTGAAAAAACACTTCCACGCCGCTAACGACTTAGAGAATGCTTTGTTAATGGAATTTGTTTTACACGGATTGTCTTCTTATTCTATCATAAGCAAAAAAATGATTGACGGGAAAATTGCCTTTAAAGACTTGATGGGCAGCATGATAGATTTAGGAGGCATTAATTTTAATGATGATGACGAATTGACGGAAGATGATTTTAAATAATGTAAAATTTTAGCCACAAAGGCACTAAGAAAATAGGGCACAAAAGCATAGGTTTATGTATGCCACTTCCTAAAATAGGTTAGCTAAAATTTAAACACTATTAGTACCACTATGTTGCCGATTACTACCTACCACTTTGTTTCCTTTCCGGAAAATTAAACAGCCAGCTAGTAATTATGGGAATTGTAAAAATAGAAACAGTGGCTATGGATGTCAATACATCGCCCCATACCATGGCGTGGCCTTCTGGTATAGGCAGCCCATTTGATTGCAGGCATTCAGCATCGCCCTCTATAAATTTAGAAACATTGCTACAAGGGCTAAAATGAGCATATAATGAAAATAATAATTTTGCCCCTAGCAAAGCTATCACAGCGAATGCGGAAGTTTCTAAGAAAGGGTATTTCTCCATTAGGTTTACAAAAGCCTGCGCCACAAAACGCATGGCAAGCATACCCGTGAACACGCCTAGCCAAATAATAATAATATTCTTGGAAAAAGCTACGGCGGCAAAAACATTGTCTATGGAAAAAGCCATGTCCATCAGTTCTACCAATGCCACAGTGGCCCAAAAGCTGCCCATGTAGTTGATAATTGCCCTGTATAGCCAATTGCCGCTTTTGTCAACGGCTTTCTTCCCGGTATCTTGTTGCTGCTTTTGCTTGCTACGCCACCAACCCCAAACAAGGTATAGGAGGTACCCCCCTCCCAAAGGTTTCAAAAACCAGAATTTTACTAGGAAAGTTGCAAAAAGCAATGCCAACCCCCTGAAAACATAAGCTCCTACAATACCATATTTCAACGCTTTCTTACGTTGTTCCGTTGGCAAATCCATTACCATAGTAGCCAGCACGGCTGCATTGTCAACAGAAAGCAGGCTTTCTATAACAATCAAGCTAGCCACCATCAATAGCGATGGGATGGGGTTGTCAATAATCTGCCGCAGCAATTCTTGCATCTTTTTTAACTCTTTTTGCCATTAAAAACAAGCCCGCCTGTTTGTTGCAACAAGTCGGGCTGGCTATGCAAGATAAGTAACAATGCCGAATATTACTAGAATGAATAGGTGTATATAAAACCAAAACTTAGCAACAGTGCGTAGGCGATACACACTTAAGTGGTGGCCCACCATTAATGTTTTACCTTATATAATTTAAACCCAAACATAAAAATGACAAAGTAGCAAATAATAGGCAGGTAATAGGCTTGGGCAATATCATGGTTAGCTATTAACCCCATAAAGTAAGGGAAACAAGCCCCACCAACTACACCCATAGAAATGAACGAAGATGCCTGCTGGGTATGGCTGCCCAAGTTCTTTAGGCCAAGGCTAAAAATGGTTGGGAACATGATGCTGAAAAAGAAATTAATCATAAACAATGCCCCGTAGGAAGCCCAGCCCCAGCCCTGTGCTACCAATATGCAGCAGATAATACTGCCAAATGCAAAAGCTGCCAGCAATTTGTTGGGGGCAATAAATTTCATGAGGAATGTGCCAACAAAACGCCCAATAGCCATCATAGCCATGAAGCCTGACATATAATTAGCTGCCACTTCGTCTGTAAAACCCATTACCTTATTGCCGTAATTGATAAAGAAACTCCATGTGCCAGCCTGTGCCGCCACATTGAAAAACTGTGCAATAGCCGCCCAAACAAAATGCGAGTGCTGATACAATTTCTTATTGGGTGCTGCATCCACATTCACAGCATCCAAATCAATTTCGGCAACAGAAACATGTGGGTCGATGAGGGTAGGTACTTTTATAAAGGAAAAGGCAATGGCGATGGACAAGATGAAAGCACCAAGGAATGGGTATAAAATTTTTACAGAATCTAGGTTATTGCTTTCATTGCCGCCACCTGTACGCAACATGAAATAACCCCCTATGGCTGGACCAACAATGGCCCCAACTGCATTAAAAGATTGGGCAAAATTCACCCGTTGGTCGCTCGTGCGCTGGTCGCCCAAGGATGCCGCAAAAGGGTGGGCAACCGTTTCTAGAGTTGCCATGCCACAGCCAACTATAAATAAAGCAAAACGGAACATGCCAAACGACTCAGCGTTGGCAGCAGGGATAAACAAAAAACAGCCGCCAGCAAACAGCGAGAGCCCTAAAAGCACCCCTAATTTATAGCCAAAACGCTTCATGAAAATACCTGCTGGTATGCTCATAATAAAGTATGCACCAAAAACAGATAATGGCACTAATGCAGATTGCGACTTGCTTAACCCTAATACCTTTTGGAAATGGCGAATCAATACATCGCTCATGCTGTGGCAGATACCCCACAGCATGAATAAGGAAGTAACAAATACAAACGTAACAATAAACCGTTTCTCGGTAAAAGCAGCTTTTGGGCTCATTTTTTTGAATCGTTAGAGAGTGAAAGGAAATTTTAAATTTTGTATTTTAAATTTTATATTAATCACCATATAGGCACATAGTAAGAAAAAAGAAAAATGCAATTGTTTCATTATTACAAAGGGCAACATAGGCTATTCATTATGGCTTCTTTTTTTAGAAAATCTATTTCATTTTAAAACCTATGTTGGACTTTTTTATAAGCTTGTGGCTTTTTATATTTTATAATCTATGTAGCTATGTGTCTATCTTGGGAAATTATCAACAAAGAAATAAACTTGTGTTTACTCATTCTAAGAACCTGCTTGCAGCACTGCCGACTCCATCTTGAAGCAACAGGCACCGCCAATCAACAAAGCAGCTTCCCCCAAAATGGCTCTTTCTATTTTCGGCACTTTTACCAATACTTTAGAAAGGTTGCTTATTACATCTAGCATAAACAAGTCCCAGCTAAGTGTAATGTTGCCACCTAATACCACTATATCGGGGTTTTCGCGCTGGATAAACTCGTATAAAAACCAAGACAAGGCATCACTAAATATTTTAAATGCTTTTACTGCGTTTTCATCTGTTTTTACTTTGTCTGCAATTTCTTTTACGTTTTCAGCAGTTTTGCCAGACAATTGATTATAGGTTTTTACCAAACCCCTTGTAGATACGGCTTCTTCTATTTTATCTCCTTTGTATGGAAGCACGCTTAATTCCGCATCAATGGTAACCCCATCTTTGCTAATGGCAGAGCCTAAGCCCGTGCCTAATGTAATGCCAATGGCGTTTGTAAACCCTTTAGCAGCACCACAAAATACTTCCCCTTCCAAAAAAGCAGCGGCATCGTTTTTAAACCGTATCCTTTCGCCAGTAATATGCAATTTTTTGCTCAATAGCTGCCGGATGTCCATTTCATAAAGTGCCTCGTATTTGTTGAACCCTTTTATTAAGCAAATTCCATTCTCATAGTCAAAAGGTCCAGGCATGGCTATACCAATATTATAAAAAGAATTGGGGTGGCTATCTGCCACATCTGTAACAGTGCTTGCCCAAACCGCTATAATTTCCTCTGAAGAGGCATGAGGGTTTACTTTTTTGCGCACCTGCGTGTTTTGTATATAACGGGTATTTGCCAAATCTATCAATCCCCCTGTAATGTGCGACCCCCCAATGTCTATCCCCAGCACAAATTTCTTATTCATAACCACCTATTTTAATTGTCCCAATACCTAGCTTTATCAAAAGTAACATAAAGAAGCATAAACGTTTAACTTTTTATTGAAAAAATAGGATTTTGCATGTAAAAAAGCCTCCAAAAAACCTAGCAGATAGACCTTATTATTTTTGACCCCACCCCTACCCCCACTCCAAAGCCGAGGGGAAGCCAAGCTCCGACAAAAAGCAAGAGCATGAATCTTGGCAACTTATTATTAGCGTTCTACATTTTATATAAAACAACTGTTGTTTGCGCAGGCACCTTAATGGTTTCCAACTTCCCTATTTTTTTGCCGTCAACTAGGTTGATTGCATTGGCAAATGCTTTGGGCACAACTACCTCAAATTCTTTGTCTGTGGCAGCATTCATGGCCACTATGTAATTGCCATACTGCATTTTATAAAAATTTGCCCTGCCAGCAAGTGGGTGTTCCTGCCCAGTTTTATAAGGCACATCAACAGGTATTTTGGGGATAGGCAGCTTCTGACCGGCATTTGCAAGGTGCAAGTCATCGGGATATTTAAGCCCGCCGTTGGCAAAACCCATGTTTGTATAATCTGGCACGGTAAAAAACAGGCCGCTGCTGTCAAATTTTTCTTCAATGGCTATTGTAGCCACCCTATCGTAATTCGGTGTTAAATAATGAACCTTAGCCAAATTGTTGATTGCGTGCCTAGCTCGCCAATACAAAGAGGCATATAAAATTTCTTTGCCATTTTTTATAGCTACTACCCCGTCCTGCTCGTCTGCAAAAACAAAATCGGGCTGGTCCCAGCTCATCGGCAATTTATAGTTGGTGGGCTTTTGGGCTTTTGCCATTTCATATTGATCCGGCACTTGCAGCAAGCCAATGGTTACCCGTAGCCCATTTTCCTTCATCCTTGCTTTCACCGTAGCAAAATATTGATTATCATCAAACATTTGTTGTACAAAGCCTATCAACTTAGGGTTCAAGGTAGCTGTTGCCATTTGCAATGGGCCGCCATCCCATGAAGGCCGCTGTGCGTAGGTAACATCACCGGGGTAGTGTGCATCCCTCCAGCCTACATGTGTTTCTTGGCGCATCGCCGCATATTTGTCATCGTCTAGCATAGGGTAGCGGAAATAAGAACGTGCCAAGGCAATTTTCTCTACCTGTGCTTTTATTTTCTCGTCGCCGGGTAATTCTGGTTGTGGGCGAGTAGCTTCGTATATCTCGGCACACCAGTCTATCACTTCGCCATAATTGCCTACAAAGCCCAATTCCTTCGTTAAGCCTTTTGCTGTCAATTGCCAGTAATCTGTACCCATGCTGTAGTTTGGCTTGCCATCTTCACCATCGCTGCCAGTCCATGGCTGCAAGCCTACTGCCTCGTACAGGTAGTGCAAAACATCTTTTTCGGGTATTGCATCGCTAGGGCTAATGTCCTCTAGGGCTTTATTTGCATAATAAATGCCATACAAGTCCTTTATCATGGTTTGGTTGGTGTATTGCCTTCGGCTTTTTTGGTTCAGCCCCCTGGCATACAACAGCATTTCGTTATAAGCAGCCCTTCTTGTTATTTTATTTCCAGCACCATCGCTAATGCTTTCATCTAGTTTCTTTTTAAATGGCTCGTGCAATAAATGTATAGCCTGCCCTATCATGCCTACCCCAAACCATTCTGGGTTTGGCGTGCTTGGGTCTGCAAAAGCCAATTTTGGGTTTGCTTTGTACACCTTATAAAAATCATCTATGCTATACAGCACCCTGTCGGCAAGTTCTTTATTATTGTAGCCAAAACTCCATTTTACACGATATGCTTTAGCCAATAACTGCATTTGTGGCTGGTTCAAAGGTTTTGCTCCTTTGATTAATTTATCAATTTCATTGTTTACACGTATTTTAACGGCATCCAACACCTCTGCACCGGGAAAAGGTCGCTTGGCATAAGCTGGCGGCACGCCTTGTTTTTCATCGGCAGGTGGCGTAAATGCCCCATCGGTATGGGTATATACTTTGTAAATGCCACGGGTATCTTCCACCATATCTTTTTGGTATTTGTCCCAAGTTTGGCCATAACCCCAAATCAACCCTTGGCTCCTTATTTCAAATGTTAGTTCTGTTTTGCCTTTTGTGAGGGACAATGGCAATAGCGTGGTGGTATAATAAAACCGCTCGTTGTAAAAAGGGTAGTCGCTGCCAATATCCAGCATGTCTATATCGCCTAGGTGGCGGCTGCCTATCTGTTTGTCGCCGCAAACTAGATAAAGCCTATCGTGGCTAACATCGGAACCCCAAAAACGAACGGTGATATAATTTTGCATATCAGGGTTTACCTTGATGGTAAACGACATGCTGCCGCCCTGCCAGCCCTTTTCGGGCCTAGGCAGCAAAATCCTTGCTGTTTCACCCAATCCGCCTTTTATTTCTTTGCTCAATTCACCTGAAAAATGGTGGGCTTGCTCAGAGGCTGCATTGCCCAATATTAATTCATCGGTAACGCTGTTTTTACTTACTTGCCCATTTACTTGCAAGGCTGTCCATATAAATGCAAACAATACAATTTTTTTCATGCAATTCATTTTGTTCTTTGAGTAATTGGCAAGTATGACTGAATAAAGCATAATCGTTTAATCAGAAGGGGATAAAAATATTTTTAATGATTTTATGCAATTGAGCTATATGCTTAAATGTTATCTATAATCTCTCCCTTATTTCAACTATGCTATGGGCTACAGAAACCTCAGCGAATGGGCGTATGCAATACTCCCCTACATGCAGGGTGTTTTTGCCAATTTAAACCTAGAAGGTAGGCTGTTCAGAATAGGCATAAACATCTTCGTACAGTTTTAAGCGAAGGTTTAACCACAAAGGACACAAAGTTTTTCGCAAAGAAGCACAAAGGATGCTCCCTTTTAGGTAAAACGTTTCACTTGCCCCCACCCCCCTAAAGTGGGCAAAGAAAACACAAAGAATGTTGCAGCTGGAATACTAAACAGTAAATGTACTTATGCGTAGAGTAGCTGAAAACCGTACGAAAACACTTCCTAGATTCTGAACAGCCTACCTAGAAGGTTTCCTAAAACCTTCTAGGTTTAAATTGGCAGAGGCTTTGAAACAACCATTTGAACATCACTTACTAATCCGAGTGCCTAACCTTTACTGGTTTCAGTTCTTCAAACACATCAACTGGCAAAATATTGCCGTCTTTATCAAACCGCATAGGGGAGATGCAGGTTTCACGATGGTAGCCATTGCCACCCGGGATTTTAAATCGGTGATAGGCAATGTACCACTCGTCTTTTCCAGGAATTTTAACTACAGAATGATGCCCTGCGCCTTTTACAACGCCCATGCCTTTTAAAACAGGATTGTTCATTGCATTTACAAAAGGGCCCAAAGCAGAGTCGGATGTAGCGTAACATACAGAATACCTTGGGTCCCGGGTGTCATATTCAGACCACATCAGGTAATACTTCCCTTTCCTTTTAAATACAAACGGCCCTTCATTGTAGCCAGTTGGCTTGATGGTGATTACATTTTTTACGTCAAACGAAATCATGTCGTCTGCTAGTTTTACCATGTTGCAATTCCCTTGGCCAAAGTACAAATAGGCACTGCCATTATCATCCACCAAAACCATTGGGTCTATCATTTGCCCACGAAACATCCCTTTTCTAACCAGTGCTTTTCCAAGCGGGTCTTTAAAAAGCCCCGTTGGGTTGTCTGAAACCGCTACCCCAATACTGCCCTCAGCAGCAAAATAGTAATAATATTTCCCATTCTTGTAGGCGATTGCGGGTGCCCATGCTTTCTCTTTTGCCCAAGTAAGGTCCTTGGGAAAATCCAGTATCACGCTTTCATACTTCCATTTTACCAAATCCTTTGACGACCAGCAAGTGAAACTTGGGGACTTCCACCCCGCAATGCCGTCTGTAGTTGGATAGAGATAAAACTTTTTTCCAAAAACAGCAATATGCGGGTCGGCATAAAAACCAGGCAACACTGCTGGTGGCGCATGTAGCGTATCGGTTTGGCAATAGGCAATTCCTGAGAACAGGCATACAGTTAATAGCAACAAGAGGCGATGTTTCATATTTTTTAGGTTTTCTTTTTTGCACAATTAAAGGCAAAGCCTTGCTATTAATACGGATGATTAAATAATGGACATGATATAATGATGTTATGATATAAATACATGCAAACCTTTGCTTCTGCTGCTAGATTATATAATTTGTACAACTCATTTATTAGAATTTTGCAACCACTTGTTTCCCATTGTAAACAATTACCTTATCGTACTTGGCACTACTATTGGTGCCAAGCACATTTTTCTCATTCACCAAAACAATATTGAATTTTCTTGATGCCAACATACCATTAAAACTACCTTTTCTATCGCTTATGGTTAACGTTTTTGAGGTATTGGTCCAATGAAAAGCAATTTCTGTATAGCTGCCTTTTTCGTAATTATAGTTGTTGTTTTCATCTTCATATAAAACAAAGTCTGCATCTGCATCAGGGTAAACCCTTATTTCCAAGTCATCCCATTTTTTTTCCTCGGCAAACTGCACTTTTGGGCCCCATGGAATAATAGAACCTGCTTTTACATATAAGGGTAATATATTCATTGGTGTGGGTTTTTCAATGGTTTGGCCGCCATGAACAGATACTCCAGTCCAAAAGTCAACCCAATTAGTACCTTCTGGCAGGTAAACAGCTTGTTTTTTTGTGCCTTTTTCAGTAACTGGCGTTACTAATATTGATTTACCATAGAGGTACTCGTTATCTATGGCATACACTTTTTTATCTTTTGCATAATCCATAAATAAAGCACGCATAATGGAACCTGAATGACTGGTTACTTGCCATGCGGTAGCATACAAATAAGGCAACAAACTATAACGGAGGTTGATGAATTTTTCCTGTATATCAAAAATAGAATCACCACGTTGGCCAAACTGGTAAATTTCGCGGGGAACAGCGGTGCCATGCGACCGCATCATGGGGGTAAAGGCACCAAACTGTAGCCAACGTGTATATAATTCCTGAAAAGCGGGGTTCCTAGCACCACCATCTTTCACAAAAGCACCTGCAAAAAAACCACCAATATCGGTGTTCCAATAAGGGATGCCACACAATGAAAAACTTAACCCAGCTGCTATCTGCTTGCGGAATGTTTGCCAATCTGAATGGATATCGCCACTCCAAGTATTGGCAGCATAACGTTGTTGCCCTGCAAAGGCCGAGCGAGTTAAAATTGCAACCCTTTTTGCATCGGTTGTTTGGCGTTGATGATCGTACACGCCACCTACATGCTGCAATGGGAATGCATTGCGCACACTACGGAATGTTCCCAAATAAGTGGGCAAATCAAAATCGCTTTCTTTCAAGTACACATGATCTGGTTCTGAAGAGTCTAACCACCAAGCATCGGAACTTAATGAAAAAATGCCTCTATTCATATAGCCCCAATAAATATCCCTTGCCGATGGATTGTACACGTCATAAGGCCTGGAACCACTTTTGGGTGGCCATGTTTCAAAATCAATTAGCATGTTTTTTTGCTTAAACTCGGCAAACTGTTTGGTTTCAACACCAAAGCCAGGCCAGCCTACAATAAAAATATGTGCATTCATTTGGTGTACACTATCTATCATTGCCTTAGGCTCTGGGAAAGTGGTTGCATCAAAGCTCATGGCATTCCAATTGTCATTCTTGCCCCAATATTGCCAATCTTGTATAATGCCATCTAATGGCACTTTAAGGCTGCGGTATTTTTTTACCACATCTACCAACTCAAATTGTGTTTTATAACGCTCCCGCGATTGGTTAAAACCATATACCCACAAAGGCATCAACGGTGCTTGGCCTGTTAAATCACGCATTTGTGCCACCGTGCCATCACCACTACCCCCATATAAGAAATAGTAATCGGCACAATCGCCCACTTCCGAATCGAAAGAAGTTTCTTGCAGGTTATCTAAAAAAGTGGTGGGCGAATAATTATCCCAAAAAACGCCATATCCTTTTACAGATTGAAAAAAAGGAATGCACACTTTCCTATTGTCTTGACGCAAATAAACCTTTTGAAAACGTTGGCTCATTTTACCATTTTGCTGTTGCCCCAAACCATAAATTACTTCATCTTTATCTAAAAAGAAAGCTTGCCTCACCATAAAAGACTGTTTTGAAGCATCTTTTACAGGTGTAAATTGTGTGCCATAATCCTTTTCACTGAAAAGCGGATTTCCCAACAAATCGTTGAATACAACCTTTCCTGTTACCAGGTTCACATTTACTTGCATTGCATTGCTTTTCAACTCAGCAACCTCACCTTGTTGGGTAATACCAATATCAATGGCTTCGGGGGTTTTAATAACAGAAAGGCTTGCTTTTTTATACTCAAACCCAATTGGAGATTTTATCACACGGACAATTTTAGGGCTTAAAAACTGTATTTCTATGTTAAGCCCATCACTGGTTGATTTTACACCATTGCTTGTTTTTGTAAAACTTTGTGCAAATGAAATTTGATAAAAAAGTACGAAGAAAATGAAGCAGTTTTTTTTCATGTTTAAATTAACTGTTTTTTTAATAAACTCGCACATTAACCTCTTGCATTTATTAACAGGAATCCTTATATATAAAACTGGTTGCACATCACTAATAGACTTTTCATAAAGTCATTCCTTTATCCTTGCATGGCATTGCCATTGTCATTTATAAAGTTTTCAGTAAACTGTTTTTTCTAACTTTATCTGCCCCCTTATCTCGCCTTTGCTAAAAGCCCTTGAGCAAAGGACCACATAACATTTACCAGATTTTAAATAGGCCAACTCAGTTGCTGACAACGTATTTACTTGTAAGTAGAATCCACGACTATTCTCCCTCTTATTTCGCCATTTTTATTTAACCTAGTACTTAGCACTATGTAAGTGCGGTTATTTTTTAGGTTATCTACTTCAGTGTCAGACAAGGCAGAAAGCCCAGTAATATACCCTGAGATGCTATCTGTTTGCCTTCTATCGGAGGAAACTGCAGTACTGTTGAAAAGGTTTCGGGTTACTAATCCTAGCGTATTGCTATCGGCAGGGGCACCCCCATACAAGTTAATGGAACTAACAGAACTATCTAACCCAGTCCAAGTAATATCATAGTTTAACATCTTTAGGCTTGCATCATAAATGCCCTCAAAATGCCCTACACCATTTGTGGACAAGGGTAGCACAGCACTGTCTTGCTGAATAGTTGCTACCAATTTGTAAAGCCCATAATTTATATATGGGGTAGGGACTGGCTTTTTGCATGCATTTATCATCATGAGTGCAATGGCACCAAACATAAAAGCAACTATTTTATATATTTCTTTTTTCATAGTAGATTCAAATAAAAAATTAAACATTAAAGCAGCAATACATATTCCTTGCGCTACTGGGGAAGTTCATTAAAACTAGCTAATTCACGACAATTATATCTATTGGACGAACCACCTCTGCACTCTTGTTGGCATCAACATTATAGGCAACAAATACCACATGGTAAGTGCCAGCTTTTTTAAAAATGTATTTGAATTGAGCAAGCCTTGCCGAGATAAATTTCACTTTAATTGGGAGGTCTGCCGAAATAGTGGATACTTTAAAAGGCCGGGAAATCATCCAGTCTTCATTTGGCAAACTTCCTATGGCAGGGGCATTGAAGGCGATAGGGTCATTAAGAAAAACCCATTTGTTGCTGGCGTCTAAAATGCTCACACTTGAAAAACCCCCAGAACTAAAATTACTTGCAATAGTAACAGTAGTATCTGGGAAATATGTTTTTAAAGAGAACCCATTAACTGCCCATTTTCTAGCTACAGCAGTAGCAGTAGCCGAATCTGAAACATACCTGAAAGCCACATAAAAAGGAGCATTCGCAAAGCCTTCCAGATGTATTTTCCCAGAAAATTTATTTGCAGTGTCCTTGGAAATAGGCACAGTATCCAATTTGACCCAAGTGGCATTTTTGATGCTAGTTGCATTTAAAGTGCCATTGAAGTTTTGGGAAATAAAGAATGAAAGATTGTTTACAGAATCTGCTTGGCTGCTAGCAAGTCTAAGTGTTGACACTGAATTAAAAGACAACAAGGTAGAATCAGGTGTTGCCATGGTTCTATTCGCATAGATATACAGGTGATTTTGCTCACCAGAATACATCGAAATTTCATCGGGGTTTCCTTTAAAACTAAAAGTAACTGTGTCATTTGCATGATAAACCGAAGAGTCGGCAAATACCTGAAAATCAGATGGCTCTTTTATCCTCACTTTATTGCAAGCAAACAAAAGAAAAACAAAGAAAAATAGAATCAGCACATTTTTCATGAATTAATAAATTAATGGTAAAAAACTAGTACCCGGGGTTTTGGGTCATTTTTTTGTTATAGAGCAAATCATTAATTGGGATTGGCCAAAACCAATCTTTGTCTGAAATTGACAAAACAGGATATAGCGGCGTAGCATCACCATTTACTTTCAACTCCCTGCTCAAATTGGCTGCGGGTATACGTGCATATCTTGGGTCTGTGGTATTTTTCCCTGCTATGTCTAAAGCCAAACTTTTGATAGTGGGTATCAATATGCCCCAACGCTTCAAATCTTGCAGGCGCAAAGCCTCGTAACACAATTCCCTCATTCTTTCTTCCCTCACTTTTTGCCTAAACACTTCCTTGGAAAGCCCAGGCTGCAAATCCACTTGCGGTTGCCCACTCGGATACACATAAACAGTAGCGGCATTGCCAGCATAAGTAAAAACAGCACCTGTAGTAGCAGCAGAAGAAGACCCAGAAGTGTTGGTTGGTGGCACTAAAGTAGTAGTGCCAGCAGTTGTAACGGTGTAAAGCAGTTTATTGGCAGGGTTCACAATCTGCGTACCACGTTGATAAAATGTGCTTGCCACCCACGAAATACCCACATAAATGGCTTGCCTATTACTTGCAGGAAAACCAGCACCTGCAGATTCTAAGAGTACAGAGGAAACTTTGCCTCCGTTAAAACTGGCCTTGTAAGCAAACCCGTTCGGCGCAGTAAATCTTATTGGGGTAAAATTTGTATAGCCAGAACCACCATTTGCCAATAAAATGCTGTCGGCAATGGGCGTGTCAGACATACTCCTTTCCCTCACTTCATTGATGGCATTATAAGCTAATTGGGTGGGTGCTGCATTGGCTGGGTTTTCGTTTTCGGCTTCTGCCAGCATTAATAACACATCTGAATAGCGAAGCAAAGGAAAATTGACACTGGAAGAGTTTTGTGTAGCCCTGCTGCCGGGGGTTTCGTTTTCCCTTCTCCATTTGGCGGGCTGCCTAAGCCAATAAATATTATTGGCCAATGGGGTTTTCACAGCATTTGCATAAGTGAAATTAGCACAATTCCATTCCCTTCTATAATCGCCGTTTTCGTATGTAAAATACAATCGTGGGTGCATTTTTCCGTATCCATAGCAATACCCACTATCGGTGTTGGCAGTTTGGCCAATGCCAAAATAAACCCCTATCGTTCCTGATGAAGTGATGGCTCCTTGGACCCCGCTTTGGTTGTAGCCCACTTCCCACATAGTTTCTTTATTGTATTTATTTTGTCCTTCGTCAACAAATACTTGCGCATACGAAGGCAGCAAATAATTATATCCTGCGTTTTTTACTTTCAAAGCCCAATAAGCGGCATCTGCATACCGCTTGGTATCAAAGAAAGTTTGATTTGCTTGATAGTATCCCGCCGCAAATAAACAAACACGGGCTAGCATTCCTTCCACAACAGTATTGGTTACCCGTTCAGAATAAGTGAATGTGCTAGGTGTCTGGTCATAAAGCATACTGTCAGCAGTTGCCATATCTGCAATTATTTGGTCATACACTTGTTTCACCGGCGTTCTTGCAATCTGCCCTTCTTCGGGTGTTTGAATAGTGTGCAATTGCAACGGCACATCGCCCCACCATTGTGCTAACAGAAAATAATAGTAGCTTCTAAGAAACAAAGCCTCTCCCTTTGCCCTGCGTACAACGCCAGCATCCACTTTGCCTGCTGAGGAAGAATCAATGTTATCTAACAAGGAATTTGCATTATTTATTCCTTGGTAACAAGCAATCCATACATTGGCAATATCTGGATCGGTAGAAATGTTGTTGTAATAAGTATATGGTGCAGACTGGTTGTAGAAATAAGATTCATCTGTGGCAATAGTCATCCATTGTGTATAAAATTTAGCATACATCCCATTGCCTCTTAAGAAGGAATAAATGCCATTAACTGCCGCTTTAATTTGTGTAGTATTGGTGTACGATTGTATCGGTGTTAGCGAATCAGTAGCTTGCAAATCCAATATTTTCTTGCACGAAGTGAGTAACGTGAGGGTAAAAACAAGTAACAATAGTATCCTTTTCATGAATGACATGATTTAATAATTTATAAAAACTTAGAACTTAACATTTACGCCAAACGTAACCACTTTTGTTCTTGGGTAGGGCGAAAAATCAAATCCAGGGGTTAGGTTATTGCCAGAAAGGGTGGACACTTCGGGGTCAGTGCCAGTGTAGTGCGTGAACGTAAAGAGATTTTGAGCAGATAAATACATCCGCACACTGCTTATTCCTATTCTTCTTATAATATTAGATGGGATAGTATAGCCGAATGCCACTGTTTTTACCCTTAGATAAGATCCATCCTCAATAATTCGGGAAGTATATTGCCTTGTACCCCCAGTTTGTGCATTCACCCTGTAGTAGTCATTGCTAGGGTTAGTGGGTGTCCATCTATTGGCATAAGTAGCAAACATATTGTTATTGATATTCCCCGTTTTGGGGTCTGATGTAGCAGGCCCAGAATTGCCTCCCTCAAACTTCATCCTATTTGCATTCATAATTTGGTTGCCATAAGACCATTGCATAAAAATATTTAAATCAAAATCTTTATAGATAAAATTGTTGGTAACCCCTCCAAAATGAATTGGGTAAGGGTTGCCAATAACAGTATAATCACTTGGTTTGCTAGGTGTATTGTCAATAATGCCATCGTGGTTCAAATCTTTAAATTTGGGATCCCCTGGCTGCACTACCAAAGCAGGGTTAGAATTTGGAGCAGCAATGCTGTTTGGAGAAGCATAATAAGGAATATTTTCCTTTAGCACATAAAAAAAACCATTAGTGCCATTGGGCAATTTATAAAAATCGCTGTATTGATAGTTGCCATCAGATACCAAACCAAAAAATTGCGCTGCCGGTTTACCTACCTTGGCAATAAAATTGGGGAAATTATCTACAGAGGCATCATAAGACCTTGCAGTTAAAATAGCCTCTTGGTTGTCCACTAGGCTTAGGATCCTATTTTTGTTAAAAGAAATATTGAAACTACTTGTCCATTTAAAGTTCTTTTTGGTAACATTCACAGTGCTTATCGACAACTCCAAACCTTCATTTCTCAAAGAACCAATATTTTCATATATCCTTGCATACCCGGTACTGTAAGCAACATTGGCATTAGAAAGCATGTTTTTAGTAAGCTTTCTATAATAATCCATTTCCACGTTTATTTTCCCTTCTAAAAAGGAAACGTCTAAACCAAAGTCATTCTGCACAATGGTTTCCCACTTCAAATTTGGATTATTACCAGATGTAGCAATAATACCATTCAAAGTTGCTTCATTCATAGAAACTGTACCCCCAGTATTTAACAAGGCTTCGTAAGCCGTATTGGGCACACGATTATTGCCAGTTACACCAAGGCTCATCCGAAACTTGGCATCGGAAATATACTTAAATCGTCTCATGAAATTTTCATTCCCAAAATTCCAAGCAAATGCCCCCGATTCAAAGTAGCCCCATCGCCTGTTAGGGGCAAATTTGGAGGAACCATCTGCCCTCATGGAAAACGTAAATAAATAATTGCGCATTAAACTGTAGTTAACCCTGCCCAAATAAGATACCAAGCCATAATGGCCCGATGGCGATGATACTTTATTGGCAATCCCTTGCCCAAGGCCTTTAATACCTAATGATTCGTTGGGCAAATTTGTAGCAAGAATTCCTGTGCCACCTGTATTATTGATTTGCCATGTATATCCGATTACAGCATTTATCAAATGGTTTTGATTTATCTTTTTGGCATAAGACAATGTATTTTCATTTACTAAATTATTGTTTTGTGCATTATTTACAGACCCACTTAGCCCATATTGCTTGCCTGTGTTTGTATAAGGGCTTCCAGAAGCAGTATTAGAGTTATTAAAATTCTCTGATTTTGTACTCAACAAGCTAATGCCTATGGTAGAGCGGAATATCAATTCGTCAGTAAATTTATAATTCAAGTAGCCATTGGCACTAAGGTGGTTGGTGTAATTGTTAGTATTGGTGTTCAATGTGCCAATATAAGGGTTGATCCTATTGTCGGCTATTCCAAAATCGAGTGAGGTTAAGTCAATAAGGTTATCTACGAAGTTGTCGTTCAGCGCATTGGCATAGGATACAGGGCGATAAGACCAAAGCGATGTCATAAAATTGAACTGTGAACTATTGACTACTGAATTAATCGGAGTGTTTTGACCACTTGGTGTTACACCATAACTGTTCGTGTAAGCATAGTTTACATTTGTGCCAATTTTTAATTTAGGGTTAATTTCTTGGTCAATAGTAATTCTCGATTGGTATCGCCAAAACCCACTGTTCAGAATTAGGCCTTTCAAATCTGTATAAGACCCAGAAATGGTATAAGCCGTTTTATTGGCTTTGCTAGATACTGACAAGTAATGATTCTGAAAAATGGGGCTTTTATTGAATGTTAAATCTTGCCAATTTACACCTGGCACATTTTTATAAGATTCTTGCGTTTTGCCGCTGTTGAAATAAGCAAGGTTGGCCCAGGCAGGGTTGATGTCGTTTTGAAGCTTCACATATTCATAAGGGTTCATCAGTTCCATCTTCTTAATTACTTTTTGTGAGCCATAGTAGCTATTGTAATCTATCACAGGTGTGGGTGCCTTGCCCCTTCTTGTGGTTACAATAATTACACCGTTTGCCCCCCGTGCACCATAAATTGCAGTGGAAGAAGCGTCTTTTAGTACTTCAATAGATTCTATTTCAGCAGGGTTAATAGAATTAAAATTGCCATCTTCCTGTGGAAAACCATCCACCACATACAAGGGCGATGAAGATTGCGTAACAGAACCTACACCACGAATTACTATTTCTGCATTAGCACCTGGCTGCCCATCATTTGAAGTTACCTGCACACCTGCCACCCTGCCACCTAAGGCATCATCAAACGATTTTACAGATGCCTTTTGCAAGTCTTCCATGTTTACCCGCCCTATACTGCCTGTTAAGTCTTTTTTTCTCACAGTGCCATAGCCTATATTCACAACCACTACTTCGTCTAATTTAGATGTATATGATTGCAACTTAATTACGGGGTTCAAGTTGTTCCCGACCTCTATTTCTTTTTCTCCAAATCCCACAGAGAGAAATGTCAACTTGGGGTTTTTAATGTTTGCAAGGATTTTTATCGTAAAAGCACCCAGTTTGTTGGTAGCGGTTGAAACGGTAGTACCTTTCAATTTCACGGTTAAGCTTTCTATCGGGTTGCCAGCCGAGTCTATCACTTTCCCTTTTACAATCACAGGTGCCTGCCCCTCTTGTGCTTTGCCTAAATAGCACAAGAGCATTAAACAAACGGGCAAAACGAACAAAAAAAACATTTTTTTCAACTGTTTTATCATAACACCACTGCTCATATAGCTGCTTTTAATCTTTACAATTATTATTTCTTATTTCACCAGCTCCAACAAAACTGCCTGCCCGCCCGAAGCTTTCAATTGCATATCCAACATAGTGGCTGCGTTTACTTTCCGCTTTTCCACTTTTACTTTTGTTGCTGTAGCTACAGTGTCATCATCGCTGAAAATGGTAGCCATGTATTCCTTCCCTTTTGGCAAAAAATTAAATGAAAGGCTTGTTTTACGGGCATCGTTGTTGTTTAACGTGCCTACAAACCAAGTATTACCACTTCTGCGGGCAGTGGTAACATATTCGCCGGGCTGCCCTGCCAGTATTTTTGTATCGTCCCAAACGGTTGGTATTTTGTCCCAAAATTCCAGTTCTGGTTCGTTGTTGCTCATTGCAGGCTTGTCGTACCAGTACAGGGTTTGTATAGGGCTATAATAAACTGCCGCCATTGCCAATTGGTGGGCATGGGTGGTTTTGATGCGCTTGTCGTAGTAGCATAAAGTATAGTCGGAAGCTCCTGCAATGAATCTTGTGAAAGGCAGCACTGTATTGTGCGTGGCTTCAGGCATTTCCTCATTGCCCCGTATGCCTTCAGCGGTCATTAGGTTGGGGTAAGTGCGTTGCTCTCCAGTTGGCCGCCAGTCGTCATGGATGTTTACCATTATTTCGTTCTCGGCTGCTTTTTTTATCATTTCCTCTACCCATGTAGTCCATCGGTGCGAGCCTATTTGCACAAAGCCAAACTTCACGCCTTTTATCCCCCATTTGTGGTAGATGGCAAACAAAGAATCTGATTGTGAATATAGCCCTTGCAGGTTTACATACAGCCAAACGCCTACGCCTTTTTCCTTGCCATAACGCACTATCTCCGGCATATCTAAAGGGGCAACTACTTTGGTAACATCAGAGGTGAATGTGAATGCTGGGCCATACCATTTCCAATCGAACAAAATATATTGAAGGTTGTGCTTGGCAGCAAAATCTATGTTCTCTTTTGCATCCTTTGTTGTTTGGGTCATTACCCGCATTATCTTGCCGGGTTTTATCCAGCTAGGGTCTTTTATTAAAGAAGGTGGATTCAGGTTTTGGATGATGTAGTTATGCTCTACCAAGTCGCTCGGCTTCTCCCCTACCATTATTACACGCCATGGCGTGCCTATGGGTGAAATTAAATCTGCCGGGGTGTACATGGAGGTAAGTATGGTATTTTCCTTGGTGGTGCTTAGCTTAAATTTTGTGCGTGCATAGTCCGTCATCCTTGCTTCTGCAAGGCAGGCATATAGGCCATTGCCCAATTCTAGGGTCAGTGGGCGTTCGCTTTCTTGTGGCCAATCTTTCAAAGGCAGCAAATGATAAGGTGCTTGTGCCCATCCAGCAAACCAAGCTTTTGTGCCTTGAGGCAATGAAAAGGAAGTATTCTCGCCCATGATGCGGTAATAAGTACCTTTTTCATTCTCCGGAAAAAAATAGCGGATTGCGGCTCCCTCGTTGTAAGCACGTATTTCCACGTCCATTTTATAAATGGGGTTATCATCCTTTACTAGGTGTACAATCAAGTCATTATGGTTGTCTCTTATTTCGCTTCGTTCACCATATAGTGGCTTCCAAGAGGTATTTGTTGTGGCCGTTTCAACACCTGTTATCTTTAAGTTCTCGCACCATTTGGCATGGTGGTCCACCCGAAGTGCCATTGCTTGCTCAGAAAGATGGTTGTCTAGCTGTATATCCAAGTCAGATTCCAGTATTACCTCCTTCCCTTTATAAGAAACAGTGTAATACATTCCCCTTGTGCTGTCTGTTAGTTTTTTCAGGTAAAATTCAATACTTATGTTTTTATCTGGCGATTGAAGCGAATGCTTTGTTTCACCAATTATTTGTGCAGAAGCGGCAACACAACTAACATTAAAAACCGCCAATACAAAACCATATTTTGCAATTCCAGCAATCATCCTTTTCATTTTAATGGCAAACAAATTTTTATTAAACCTTTTCTATCAATAAAGCAAGCAATATCACAGCTATCTAGTATTCCAAAACAGGGGTAAAGTTAATAGTTCTATAAATAGAATAATCGTTTAAGCAAAAAACTTTAAAAAAAAGTTGACAAGATATTTTTTTCCCTTTTTCTACTTCCCTTAAAACTTTGTGCCTCTTTGTGTCTTCGTGCCTTCGTGGCAGATTACCCAAACTTGCACCTGAGTAGTTAAAAGTTATCTTTTGCTCTCAGCCTTAGTAATGCTTCCATGTAATAATAATCGGCATAGATAATAGATGCATCTACTTCACTATTATTGGGCTTATGACCTGTGCTATGTAGCAATATGGCATTGTTCACTTCATGGCTTTGGTATTTTTCCGTGGAAATTTCAGTAAGCATGGCTTTTGCTTTGCCAAGGTAATATGCAGACAGTTTGGCGTCTTTTATAAATGTTGAAAGCTCAATCAAAGCCGATGCCGTAACTGCTGCTGCCGACACGTCTTTTGGCGTATTGGGTATGGCCGCATCGTCAAAATCCCAATAAGGGATTAGGTCTTTGGGCAACCTTTTCAAGTATATGTTGGCAACTTTTTGCGCAAAACCTAGGTAAGCAGGGTTTTTTGTTTCGCGGTAGCACATCGTGAACCCATATATGGCCCATGACTGCCCCCTGGCCCACATGGAGGAGTCGGAATAGCCTTGGTGGGTAATACCTTTAATCTTTTTGCCCGTTATGGTATCGTACAATACTACATGGTAGCCAGAATAATCTTTCCTGAAATGGTTGGCCATTGTTTTTTTGGCGTGGCTTACGGCTATATTGTACAGTTTTTTGCTCCCCCCATTTTTAGAAGCCCAGAACAACAATTCTAGGTTCATCATGTTGTCCATGATGGTATTGTGCGCACCAAAATTTTTCACTTCCCTTGGCCAAGAAAGTATGGTACCCACTTTAGGATTGAACAATGTGGCCAACGTGTCTGCCGTGGCAAGTATTATTTTTTTATAGGCCTTATCCTTGGTGAGCCTGTACCCATTGCCAAAACTACAATACACCTGAAAGCCCAAGTCATGGTCGTAGGCAGGGCTGTAAGCCAATGGGGCCAATTCCCTTGAAAATTTATCAGCGGCTATTTTCAAAGATTTGTCCTTTGAATATTCATATGCATACCAAAGCACACCTGGCCAAAACCCACTTGTCCAGTCTTTATATCCTACATATTTCCAATCTGTTTTACCAGCAGGTATGCTGCGGGGTATATTGATGTCGCCATCCTTGCTTGCTTGAAGGCTTTTTTTTACTTGCGCTAAGCAATAGGCCAATTGTGCCTTCACGTTCAATGGAGCGGTTTGTGCCATAGCTGCATACTTGCAGCCAAACATTAATAGCATCAGAGCAAATACTTGCAGGCAATTTTTTTTCATTTTCACAGTACAATCGTATTTTACTTTTTTCCTAGAAAGGCCCACAACAATAGCATTATTACATACAAATTTGAAATTGATTAAACGTTTGAGCAAAAATATATAAAATCATTTACCCTTCAATTTTTAGTTATAAAAATATTGCTTGGGGAAAATTGCACCTAGAAGGTAGGCTGTTCAGAATAGGCATGAAAGACTTCGTACATTTTTAAGCTATTCATTCGCTTTCTTCATCCCCGTCATTTCGACGCAGGAGAAATCTAATCGCAAATAGCGTTTCTATTGTTTTATAAGGCTAAATCCTTCATGAAAATCAGTCGCTACTACATCCGGTTAGATTTCTCCTATCGTCGAAATGAAGGGGATGGGGTGCTTTAAACGCAATAATTCAAATATAAAGAGAACCCAAAACTGTACTCAAATACCCCGTTAATTCTGAACAGCCTACCTACAAGGTTTCCAAAAATCTTCTAGATTTAATTTTGGGCGTATGCAATCCTCCCCTACTTCGCTGGTATCCCCACACTTTGGTAAGCCGTATCGGCACAGCCATTGCCCGTAACAATCAACCTTATTTGATAGGTAGTATATGAACGGGTTTTTTGGTAGGTATTTTCTACAAAGCTGTTGTAGTCGTTATTGGTAACGTTATTGCCAAAATCCCAGATATAGCCATCAATGCCCCCATGCTGTATGGTGCTTTGGCTGTTGAAAGAAATTGGTACAATATTGGGGTTTTGCGTTTTTTCCCATGTGTAATAAAAACTAGCTTTAGGCTTTGCGTTAGGGCCTTTGGCATCTACCGCCTTGTGGGTGGTGTAAATAGTCCTGCCATTGAGGGTGATGTACATGATCACATCGTAATGGTTCATATAGGCAAAGGAATAGGTAATGGGGTTGCCGGTAAGGTCGCCCGTGCCATCAGAAAAATGCCAGTTATATATCGAGCCTGTAGGCACATTGGTGGCTTGTGGGGTAAACACAATGCTTTCGTTGGTACAGGCATCTTTTGCCACAGCACTAAAATCGCCCGTGATGGGGTAAGTGGCAGGCACCCAAACATTTACCACGGTATCTGCCGTGCAGCCAGCATCGGTGGTAATGGTGAGCTTTACAGGATAGTTCTTGTCCTGTGTAAGTATAGGGAACCCATGCCTTGTAAGGGCTGTTGCCGTGCTTTGGGTAGTGCCATCACCCCAGTCCCAAAAATTATTGATGATAGACCCATGGTTTACGCTGGAGGCACTATTGAAAGTAAGGTAGTTGGGGTTGTCGTTAAAATCTTGCTTGCTGCTAAAGATGGCTACTGGCTTCAACTGTTGCCCCCATGCTTTCACCCCAAAACTGGCTGACTCTACTACCTTGCCCGTATCGTTTGTTATTTCCAGCAACACCACAAAGGGTGCTGCATTGTCGTACCCATGCTGCACGCTGGTTCCAAGGCCTGTATGCCCATCGCCAAAATACCAATTGTAGGATGCATCGGCAGGCACGCCCGTAGCTAATCCCTTGAAAGTAAATATTTCCGTAGAAGGGTAGCAGGGTGATGTTTTGGTATAGCTAACGCTAACGGTGCCAACGGTTACAATAGTCGTGTCTCCTTTTGTGGTGGTGCTGCCCACAATAGTAGTGGTATCCCCTTTATTGGTAGTGGGGGTTGAACCCACGTCCCCGCTTTTTGTACATGAAAAAAAGCAGGTACCAATAGTAAAACAGATGAAAAGATATATAATTAATTTGTTCATATTGCTGCTAGGCAGCTACTAAATTATATGTTTTAAATTGAAAGCCTCTGTCGGTGAACTGTGAACTGTGAACGGTAAACGGTCAACTATTTCGCTGGTATGGTGATATACGAAATTGCCGTATCAGAACAGCCACTATTCCCCGTAACAATAAACTTAATAGGATGCGTAACGGGCATCGTGCCTTTTTGATAAGTATAATCAATATAAGTATTGAAATTAGTGTCAATTGTGCCATTGTCCAAATTCCACGTATACCCTGTAAAATAACCATGGGCAATATTTGCCTGGCTATAAAATGCCCATTTTACCGATGTTCCGTCCTCAAAAGAAACATTTTTAAGGAACAATGCTTTCGGCCGGATGTTTTGCCCATTTGCATGTACCGGGCTGCTTGTAACATAAAGGATTTTGCCATTCAAGCTGATGGTCATTTTCACTGCATACTCATTCTGATAGGTATATGAGTGTTTTATGGGGTTGCCAGTGGCAGTGCCGCTTGCATCGGCAAAATCCCATGTATAAACTGCACCATCTGGCACGCCCGTGGCATTAGACTTAAATAAAATATACTCGGCCGTGCAAACATCATAATGCGTAGTATCGAAACCGCCAGCAATGTTATACACCGCAGCAATGTTTACTGGCACAGTGGCCGTGTCTTTGCAGCCTTCGCTGGAGGTAACAACCAGTTTTACAGGGTAGGTAGTGTCTTTGGCCACAAACGGGAAGTTGTGTGGCGTATTGTCCGGCGTTGCGGCACTAGTAGTAGTGCCATCGCCCCAAATCCAGGCAAAATTGCTTATCGTGCCTCTTGGCACGGTGGAGCCATTGGCATTAAAATTATAGTTGTTCAGATAATTAACATCAAAAATTTGTGCGTAAAAGGAAGCATGTGGTGTTACTTGTTGCCCGTGGGTTTTCACATTTACAGTAACTGTGGATATAAGGTTTTTGCTTACGTCTGTAATTTTAAGTGTTACTGTATAATTTCCTGCAGTCTGGTAAATATTGGCTACGGTGGTAGTGCTGGTTGCTCCATTAATGGTATGCCCATCCCCAAAATCCCAATTAAAAATAGCACTTGTTGGCAACCCAGTGGCAGTAGCCGAGAAGGCAAAAATCTCATTGCTTGGGTAACATTGCGATGTGCGGCTGTATTTGATGGTTACATTTCCCACCGTGGAAACAACCGTATCAATATACGCAGAAGTAACCCCTCCTACTACGGGTACAGTAGGGATAGTTGTTGGTGTACTGGTGCTATCGGTAGTAGCTGCTGCATCTACACCCTTAGTGCATGAGTTCAGCAATCCTGCTAATACTAAAAATATAAGGAAAAAATATGGTATGGCTATTTTCATTGTATAGTTTGCGATAAAGCTATGTGAATATACAAAATTAAAGCGAATAAATTACTAATAAACCCCTTAAACAAGGGGGTGGTATGGTTTCTGCACTATTTTTGGCTTGTTTTCAACGCTAGGTTATAAATCATCATTTCGTAGGTCTGCTATAAAATATATGTTACTACACAGGTAAAAGTTTGGTTAATCTGCCACGAATGCATGAAGACCCAAAGAGGCACAAAGTTTTAAGGGAAGAACAAAGAAATAAAGAAGAAAAAATTATGTTATCAATAGCTTTTAACGTTCCTCCTCTTTGTGCTTCTTGCTGTTTTTGTGCCTTTGTGGCTAAAAAAGCATATTCGATGTAAGGAGTAGTAATCCAGCATTAAACCCTCAAAGCAAAAGCAAGATGAATTTAAAAGACATCAGGAAAAAAATACTATCGGGCGATTTTAGCAACCTGCTCAGTTTTGGCGAAAGCAAACGGAATATCCACCCGGCCGAAGTGGCCAGCATGTTTGTGTCGCTCCCGCACGAGGTAGCCTTGGATGCCTTCCAGTCCCTGCCAGAACACAATGAGGTAAAAGTATTCCCTTACCTGTCCATGCCTTTGCAAAAGCACTTGGGCAAAAGCCTGCCTAAGGAAAAGGCATCCAAAATTTTAAATGAACTTAGCTCCGACGATAGGATGTTGTTTTATTCCGCTTTAAGGGGGTTGGAGCTATCTTCTTTTATTGAATTGCTCAACGAAAAAAATAAAAAAGCCGTGCATAGTCTGCTAGGCTACCCACAAAAAAGCATTGCACGGCTCATCAATACAGATTTTGCCACCATCAGTCCCAGGCAAACCATTGCCGAGGCAATGCAGCACCTACGGGAACACCATAAGGACACGGAAGCTGCCAACGTGATATATGTGGTGGACAACGAAGGCAAACTGGTAGATGATATACCCGTAAGGAGGTTTGTGCTGAACAGCCCTGACAAAAAAATAGAGGAGATACTGGATGGCATGTGCGTGAGCCTAAAAATGGACGATAGCAAGGACGATGCCGTGAGCAAGTTTAAAGAATATGACCGTGTGGTGCTGCCTGTAACCAATTCAGAACATGTACTGCTAGGCGTGTTAACAGTGGATGACGTGCTGGACATGGAAGAGCAAAGGGCAACAAAAGACATCCAACAATTTGGTGGCTTGGAATCGCTTGATTACCCCTATGTGAATACTAGTTTTTTCTCCCTTATCAAAAAAAGGGCAGGGTGGCTTATTATTTTGTTTTTGAGCGAAATGCTTACTGCCACGGCCATGGGCTATTTTGATGCGGAAATTTCAAAAGCTGTGGTGTTGGCCTTGTTTGTTCCCTTGATTATTTCCAGCGGTGGCAATAGTGGCTCGCAAGCTGCTACATTAATCATCAGGGCTATGGCACTAAAAGAATTGTCCTTGAAAGACTGGTGGTTTGTAATGCGACGGGAAGTTTTATCAGGCCTTACCTTGGGCATTATCCTAGGCACTATTGGGTTTATCCGCATTGCGGTTTGGCAGGAATTTCATTGGTATGCTTACGGGCCACACTGGCTTTTGCTGGCCATTACTATTTTCTTTTCGCTTATTGGCATTATTACCTGGGGTACATTAAGTGGCTCCATGGTACCAATGGTATTAAAAAGCCTAGGCTTGGATCCCGCAACTTCTTCTGCCCCGTTTGTAGCTACATTGGTGGACGTTACTGGGCTGATTATTTATTTTAGCATTGCGGCCAGCATTTTAAGGGGTACGTTGTTGTAGGTTATTACTTTTATTAATACCTAGGCATTTTTAGCCACAAAGGCACGAAGGCTTTAAGCGGCACGAAGAAAAGTAAGAAGAAAATGCTTTATGTTATCCAATACGCTTACAGCTTCTTTTTCTTTATGCTTCTTCGTGTTTTTGTGCCTTTGTGGCTAAAAAAGTATTGACTATTTTGTGGCTCGTTTAAAAAAGTTAATTGATTACTTTTTCATTTACTTACTATTTCCGCATTAAATTCTGGCGAAGCATAGTATGGATGTACTTATCAAAATACTCCTCCATCCTAATATTGGTAGCTATTTCGCAGTTAGGGGCTTTGCTATCGACAATAATGGTATAGCCTTTATCGTCCACGGTTACATAAGCCTTTCGGGTGTCAAATACTTCTGGCCACAAAATCATCCCAATGGTTACTGCGTCATAAATAATAGGTTCTGGCTGTTTTCGCTCTAAGGACGACAATGAAAAAAGACTTAGCACTGCATTGGTAAGTGGCGAATTTCGCTGCATTAAAAGTTCTATGTACTCTTTTTTCAGGCGTACAAAAGTGGTTACATCCAAACCTGCAAATGTAAATTTTGCACCACTTGCGGCAAACTTCTGCGAAGCCTTGATATCTGCTTTTACATTCCACTCGGCACAAGGTATTGGGCTGCTGCCATAGCCCATGTAAAACGAGCCAAACATCGCATATACATGCTTGGCAAGCTTTAGTGCATCGGGGTCTTTGTCTACAACATCGCCCATGTTGGTTACGGGCCCAATGGTCACCAAGGTAATTTCATTGGGATATTTCCTTAGCTTTTCAATAATAAAATCAGTACCCGATTGCTTAATGGGTTTTACCTTTTCAAAACCTTCGCCCCAATAAAATTGCTCGGTATAAAAATGCTTCATCGTAAACTCATCATTGGTTTGGCGGCCAATAGCAACGGGTATATCTTCCCTTCCTACCTCATACAGCATCCTGCAGGCTACTTGTGCCCTTTTGGGCGTGTTGCCAAAATCTACCACCACGCCAATCACATCAATTTCGGGGCTGGCAAGCAGGAGGGCAAGCGCATTGGCATCATCAAAATCATCGCCAATATCAAAGTCAAGAAGCACTTTGTGCTTTTGCGCATTCGCATTTAAACCGCTTATTAATATCAAGGCCAGCATTAATAATTAAACCAGTTTTTTTTTCATTGTTGTTTGTTTTTTCGCCACAAAGGCGCAAAGGCTTTAAATCGGCACAAAGGAATTAAAGAAGCAGAAAAATAAAAAATAACCTGCTTTGTGTTATGCAATTTGCTTTAGACGTATCAAATGTCAATTATCTATTATCATTTACCCGCCAATAGCTATCATTGTCCTGTTTTGCATGTTCACTGCGTCTATGGCTTCTATTGCATTGGCAAACTGACCGCCACGCTCTTTTGCTTTTTGAAAAATAGATTCTTTTATAAGCGGCACTATGTCTTGCCCTCCCCTTAAAGCAGTAAGTAAATCAGTTTCCCCTGTGGAGAACAAGCAGTTTTTCATTTTCCCATCTGCCGTAAGCCTCATCCTGTTGCAGGTGCTGCAAAAAGGCGATGTAATGGTGCTGATGACTGCAAAAGTACCCGCAAAGCCAGGTACCATGTATTTTTTTGCAGTGTCGTGCTCGGCATCTTTCAGTTTTATGAAGCTGTATTTTGTTTCAATTGTGTCTAGTATTTGCTGCCAGCCAATTACTTTTTTGCTTTCCCAGCTATTACCCGAAAAGGGCATAAACTCTATAAACCTTACATGCACAGGCAAGTATTTTGTCCATGCTATAAAATCGTTTATTTCCTCATCATTTATGCCGCTCATCACCACCACATTTACCTTTATATGGACGCCCAAATTGGCAAGCAGTACTATATTGTCCATTACTTTTTGGAAATAATCCCGTTTAGTGATAAACAAGAATTTGTCTTTTTGCAGCGTGTCCAGGCTAATATTTACGGAACGGATATTAGTTGCCTGCATTTGCGGCAAAAATTCGTGCAGGCGTATGCCGTTGGTGGTAAACGTCAGTTCAACGGGCAGGGCTTCCAAGGCATCGATAATGGCGGCTGCATCTTTCCTTACAAGCGGCTCGCCACCTGTGAGCCTTATTTTGGTAACGCCTAGCGAAACGAATGTTTTGGCAATGCTTTCTATTTCATGTGCCTGCATCAGTTGGGCGGGCGGGGCAAAACTGTTATAGTCCTCAGGCATGCAGTACAAGCAACGCAAGTTGCACCTGTCGGTCAAAGAGATGCGTAGGTAAGTATGTTGCCTGCCAAAAGTATCGTGGAGCATGAGAGGAATTGATGAAAGATATAAAATTAATGCAAGGTATAAAAGGTAATGGACGTTTCTAAAATAACTTTCTGCTTTTAGTTTATAAATTAGGTAAATTTCTTAGCAAATAGAGTTGAATAGTCTTGACTGTTTTATTTAACCCAGATTTAGCGTGAGCCACTCTGAAAGAGTTGCTCAATTAACCGCCGCATCTTATTTATACCCTTTTTAGAGGCCTCGCCCTCTTTGTTTGGTAGTGTATTTTTGACCTTGATTTTAAATATTAGGCCTTCATTGATGATAACTCATTGAAATACAGTACTTTTTTGTTTTTTAAGATGAGTGTTTTGTGAGTGAAAAGTGAGTGTTTTTTGAGTGATTTGTGGGTGATTTGTGAGTGAAAAGTGAGTGATTTTCCATGTTTTTTGAGTGAAAATAAACATATTGAAACTTTTTAATTTGATGTTAAAAATAGTACCTCGAGGCTAAAAACCAATGCTAGGGCAAACGGGTTAGGTGCAGCCTAACAGCGGGAAGCGCGCCATATACTGTAAAATTGGGAATAATTTACGGGCTATTGAAAAGGGCAATCCTATATGGGGGAAATTTGGGATGCTGATGGGGGAATTATGCCCCCATATAGGATTTTTATTTTGGGCTTTATCCCTATCCATGCTAATTTTACATTAACAGAGCAACTAGGGGTACCTTGGTCTTGCCTCCCACATCGGATGTTAGTTGGCTTAGGAAAATGATAATCCACCATCCAAATCTTATCAGTTTCTTATCAATAAATTATTATTCCATTATCAATAAACTATCATTTTACTATCAATAAACTATCATAAAATTCACAAAAATTATCATAAAAAAAGAGGCTAAAAAAAACATAAATAACTGAATATCAATGAGTTACAACCAGAAAGAAAGGTAGAAAAAAAAATATAGGCACATATTGCTAAGCCTTAGTGTAAACAGTAACAAGGCTTAACAAATCATCCCACCCTTATCATTTTTTGAATTAACAAATCGTTTCTTTAGCCAGTATTGTTAACAAAAAGACAATCCCAAAACTCGAAATGGCTAAAAAACAAAGTTTAAATGCTCCCCAAAATATTTTACATATTAGCCATCAATCATGTACAAACAGCTACCACAGGTTGTTTTAAGGCTTTCTACTTTTACCAAGTCAATTATGCCTGTTGCCATGCGGGCTGTAGATAGTGCTATTTCCATTGCACTTTTCATTTTATTTATTTAACGATTGTTTCAAACTTTAAAAAAGATTGCCGTATGAAAAAAGTAAACCTTTTTTTGAACATTGTTTTGTTCTGCTTGCTTACCCCAGTATTTAATGCTAAAGCCCAAACCTATCAATGGGGCAACGTGGCCATGGGGGGCGGTGGTTTTGTGTCTGGCTTAATAACGAGTAAATACGAGCGGGGCTTGATGTATGCACGCACAGATGTAGGCGGGGCTTACCGATGGGATACACTCACCAGTTCTTGGAAGCCCCTATTAGATTGGGTTTCTACAAGTCAGCTTGGTTTTATGGGGGTAGAGTCTATTGCTATTGACCCAAATGCTACAAACCGGCTATATATGCTAGTAGGTACTAGTTATTTTAATAGTGGCAAAACGGCGATACTTACCTCTACAGATAGGGGGAACACTTTTACTATAGTAGATGTAAGCAGCCAATTTAAAACCAATGGCAATGGTATGGGGCGGCAAAATGGCGAAAAGCTGCAGGTTGACCCAAACAACTCAAACGTGTTGTATTGCGGCACAAGAGATAGTGGTTTGTTTCGTAGTTTTAATATGGGGGCTACATGGTCTAGGATCAATTCTTTAAATGTACGATCTACTAAAAATGGCAATGGTATCAGCTTTGTGTTATTTGATTCTACTAGTAAAAATGGCACATCTACTTCCCAAACCATTTATGTAGGTGTTTCCCGCAAAGATTCAGCCAATTTGTATGTAAGCAAAGATGGTGGCAGCACTTTCAACCCAGTATCTGGTGCGCCAACAACTTACATGCCGCAAAGGGCTGTTATTACCAAAGACAGCGGCAACCTCTATATTACTTATGGTGATGGTGCTGGCCCTAGTGGAAATGCTGACACTAGCTTGCATGAACCCATGACCAGTGGTGCTGTATGGAAATATACACCTAGCACCAACACCTGGCGGCAACGGACCCCTTCAGGTTTTACAAGGGCCTTTAGCGGGATTAGCCTAGACCCAAAAAACAATAAGCGTATTATTATCTCTACTATCAATACCTACCTTTCACAATACACCGATACGTTTGGCAATGTTGATTATGGCGATCGAATTTTATACACCACCAATGGAGGCGATAGCTGGACTGACCCCATTGGCAACAATGGCATGACACTCAATTCAAACGGTGTTACCTGGGTGAATGGTACCAGTATGCATTGGGTAGGGAGTGTTGAGTTTAATCCTTTCGATACGAATAAAGTGTGGATCACTTCTGGCCAAGGGGTGTTTAGTTGCGACAATATCTTAGCCGCTAAAACCACTTGGACATTTAAAGTTAGTGGTTTGGAAGAAACAGTACCTAGGGATATTGTAAGCATTGCAGGAGGACCATTGGTTTCTGTAATTTATGACTATGATGGGTTTAAACACACCGACATTACCCAATATTCCACCAGGCTTTCGCCAACAATGGGCACCACTACGGGTGTAGCCTTTGCTGGCACAGATAAAAACACTTTGCTACGAGCAGGGAATTTCCTTTATTACTCTACCGACCAAGCAGCTACATGGACAAAGTGCCCGGTGGCAAAAGGGACAGGTGGCAAAGTAGCTGTATCTGCCAATGGGTTTGCTTTTCTACATTGCCCTAATGGCTCTGATACCATCTATCGAACTACAGATAAAGGCACTACTTGGACAAAAGTTACCAACTTGATACTCCAAAATGCAGTGCCGGTAGCCGACATGGTAGATCCCCAAAAGTTTTATGCTTACGATAACAATACGGGTGCATTTTGGAAAAGTACCGACAGGGGTGCTTCCTTTACCAACATTGCCAGTATAGGCACAGGCGGTGCTAGGCTAATTAGGGCTGTACCCGATTCTAATGGGCATGTTTGGATAGCGATGAATAGTGGAGGATTGAAATATACACAAGATGCTGGCGCCACATTTACCAGTATCAGTGGTATTACCAGTTGCTCAGCAGTAGGTTTTGGCAAGGCATTGGTAGGCACTACCTATCCTGCTATTTATATCTGGGCAACTATTGGCGGTATTGAGGGCGTGTATCGTTCTACCGACAAAGGGGCGAATTGGACAAGGGTAAACGATGATGCGCACGAATATGGCGGCTTGGGCAATGGAGTTTTTGTTATTGGTTCTATGAATACTTATGGCCGTGTATTTATGAGTACTGCTGGCAGGGGCATTGCTTACGGGCAAATTACGGGCACAACTGGCGGTAACGAAGCCTTGCTGCAATTGGAAAGGGTTGGGGAAATTAGTTACAATGCCACCAGCATGTCATTATTTCCAAATCCTGTAGTAGCCAATTCATTTTGGGTTAGCATCGTTTCAGATAAAATACAAACGGCTACCCTGATAATTACTAGCATAGATGGCAAAACCATAGCCACAAAACCTGTGGTGCTGCAAGTTGGCACTAACAACATAAGGATGGATAATGGCGAATTGCCGAAGCAAACGGGTATTTATATGTTATCGGCAAAAGCCACAAGTAGCGGTAAGACATTTGCCAGTATTCAGTTTTTCAAAAAATAACACCATTCTTCCACATGACTTTTCAATAATATTATTAAACCCAGATTTTGCAGTTGAGTATTTTAGAATGAACTCAACTGCAAAATCTGGGTTAGCTATTCTTAATCAAAGCCAAATCGGGCTGGGCATATTTATATACCTTGAAATAAATAGTTGTCTTGGTTTGGAAGATGCCTTCTATTTCAGATATTGTATTGATAAATTTTACCAAGTGGTCGTTGTCCCTGCACATCACGTCAACCTCCAAGTCATAGTCGCCGGAAGTGCCGGCCAAAAAACTTACCTCGGGCATTTCCAGTATTTTCTTTACTACTGATTCTTTCAATGTGGCTGGCCGCACATAAATAGCCACATGGGCATAAGAGCGGAAGCCTACCTTGTCTGGATCTACCCTGCCTATAATATTAATAGTACCGTCCTCAATTAGTTTGTTAACACGGGTACGGATGGTGCCAACAGACACTTTTAGTTGGTCGGCCATCACGGTAAAAGACATCCTGCCGTCTTTTTGCAGGCAAGAAAGGATAGAAAAATCAAGGTCGTCTAACTCAATATGGTTTTTTTGCATAATGCTCCTCTTCGTTATTTTGATGGGTAAGGGTTGTTGTTTATATTTGATTGTACTTTATTCAAACTTCCAAAGCAGCTAAGCTAGTTGATGAAACAAGAACTCGTTTAGCCCAATTGTTACTTTAGTTTTTAATAGAACCAAGCGAAAATACCAATTATATGGTATAATATGGCTATTCTTATTTATAAGATTGTTAATAACCCATCATTTTCATAAAAAAACAATTATTATTTTGTTTAAAAATAAAAATATTTTACTTTCATGGCTTCTATTTTGCAAATAAAATATTGTAACAGACAAAAAAATGAAATACAGCGCCATTCAAAATTACATCAGCGGCCAATTTATTAGTGCTTCAACCACCAAAACGATGGATGTAATTTCCCCGGTAGATGGTACTTTCTTATCTACCGTTCCCATGAGTTCCTATGCAGATTTAGAAACTGCCGTGCAATCAGCCAAGGCTGCTTTCCCAAAATGGAGCAAGACACCTATTAAAGAAAGGGTACAGGTTTTCTTTAAATATAAAGCATTGCTGGAAAAGCATTTGGTAGAATTAGCCGAGTTGTGCAGTGAAGAAAATGGCAAAACATATGGCGAATCAGTAGCAGAAATAGAGAAGTGTATAGAGCTTACAGAATTTGCCACCTCGTTGCCGCAGTTGGTAACTGGTGAAGTGCTAGAAGTAAGCCGTGGTGTAGAGTGCCGCACCGAGCATGTGCCATTGGGTGTAGTAGCGTCTATCGTGCCTTTCAACTTCCCATCCATGGTGCCCAACTGGACTTTGCCAAATGCAATAGCCTTGGGCAACTGTATGATTATTAAGCCATCAGAAAAAGTGCCGTTAAGCTGCGGCAGGATTGCTGAATTGCTGAAAGAAGCAGGTTTACCAGACGGCGTGTTCAATATTGTTCATGGCGACGTGGAAATAGTGGAAGCTATCTGCGACCACCCCGGGATTGAAGCGGTTTCTTTTGTTGGCTCTACTAAAGTGGCCAAGATTGTTTACCAGCGTGCCACGCATAATTATAAAAGGTGCTTGGCATTGGGCGGGGCAAAAAACCACTTGATGGTCATGCCCGATGCTATTCCTGGCATGACAGCACAGAATGTTGCTGCATCTATGAGTGGCTGTGCAGGCCAGCGTTGCATGGCTGCCAGTGCCATGATTGGCGTAGGTGCAATTGACCATATTGTTGACAAGATTTGTGACGAAGCAAGGAAAATGATACCAGGCAAAAACTTGGGTGCTGTTATCAACAAGGCTTCTAAAGACCGTATAGAACAATTTATAAACGAAGCAGAAGCAGATGGCGCCAAGATATTGGTAGATGGCCGCCACACTGTTGTAGAAGGCAAGGAAGCAGGTACTTATGTTGGGCCTACCGTTATAGACTATGTAACGCCTGGCATGAGCGTAGCTACCGAAGAAATATTTGGACCAGTTATTTCTATCATCCGTACAAATACGGTGGATGAGGCATTGGTTATTGAGAATGCAAACCCTTACGGAAATGCGGCCAGCGTGTTTACCCAAAATGGTGGCGTGGCCCGGTATGTGATAGACCGTGCCAGTGCTGGCATGATTGGCGTAAATGTAGGCGTGCCTGTGCCTCGTGAGCCATTCTCCTTTGGTGGCTGGAACGAAAGCAAATTTGGCGTGGGCGACATTACAGGCAAAAGCTCCATTGAGTTCTGGACAAAATTGAAAAAAAGCACCACCAAGTGGAACCCAGAAGCGGGGGTAAATTGGATGAGTTAAGTTGTTTGTTTTGAGTTTTATGTTTTAAGTTTTGTGTTATGGGCTTAAAACGTAAAATATAGTAAATGAGCTTTAACTTAAAACTTAAAACACAAAATTTAAAACAATGATAGAAGAAGAAGTATTATCAGAAACGCAGGAGATTATTGAAGACAATATGAACTATACCCTGTTTTCGTGGAGCAAACAGAAGGGTATCAGCCCTATTGCTGTGAAATATGGCGAAGGGGTGTATTTGTATGACTACGATGACAAACGATATATTGACTTTTCCAGTGGCTTGATGAATGTAAACATCGGCCATGGCAACCAGCGCATTACACAAGCCGTTGTGCAGCAAATGCAGCAGATAAGCTATGTAACGCCAAGTTGCGTAACCAAAGTGCGTGGCGATTTGGGCAAGAAATTAGCCGAGATTTGCCCCGGTGATTTGAACAAAGCTTTTTTTACGCTTTGTGGTGCTACTTCTATTGAAAACGCTATTAAGCTTGCCCGTTTATATACAGGCAAGCATAAAATATTGAGCCGTTACCAGTCGTACCATGGTTCTTCCAATGGTGCTATGACTGCAAGTGGAGACCCACGCAAATTGCCAGTCGATTCCCAACAATCACCCAATTTCGTGCATTTCGATTTGCCATACCTATATCGTTGGGAATATGGCGAAGAAAACTTGCTGAAAGAAGCGGTTGCTTCTTTAGAGCGTATGATAGCTTACGAAGCCCCTGGCAATATTGCGGCTATTTTGTTGGAAGGCGAATCTGGTTCATCTGGTTGCTTGCAATACCCTAAAGGCTATTTGAAAGCTGTAAGGAAAATTTGTGACGATAACGGCATCCTATTGATTATGGATGAAGTGATGAGCGGTTTTGGCCGTACAGGTAAATGGTTTGGTTTTGAAAACCATGGTATTGTACCGGATATGATTGCGATGGCTAAAGGGCTTACCTGTGGGTATATACCATTTGGTTGCTTGATGGTAAGCGACAGAATAGCGGCTAAGTATGACGATGCCATGTTGGCTTTAGGGTTAACTTATTCTGCCCATCCTGTTGCATGTGCCGCAGCATTGGAAACCATACAAGTGTATGAAGATGAGAAATTGATAGAAAATGCCGTTTATATGGGTGAATACCTAAATGGGCAAATAGAGCTTTTGAAGAAAAAGCACAAAAGCATTGGGGACTGGAGAAATACTGGTTTATTAGGTTGTTTGGAAATTGTAAAAAACAGGGAAACAAAAGAACCAATGGCTCCATTCAATGCAAAACCAGCAGAATCGTTGGTGATGAACAAGGTAGCAGCAAAAATTAAAGAACTGGGCATGTACACATTTGTGCGTTGGGGCTATGTATTTATAGCACCTCCATTGTGTGTTACAAAAGATCAAATAGACGAAGGTTTGGCTATCATCAGCGAGGCATTACTTATTGCCGATGAACATACCTATTAAGCCGTAGCTGACTCTAATTGCAAAGTACACTAACGGCTGTTGGGTGAGTTGAAAAATGAGAGAAAAGAGATAGAGAGGCTAAACGCCGCAATGCGTTGTGGCCTCTCGCTTTTTTTAAAGGATTGCCTGCCACATAAGCACATACAACACATATGAAAGAAAAAAAATAGGGCATATAACTTTTCTTGTGTTTTTAGTTTTAAATAGGTAGAAAAAAGATATAAATTGCAGCATATGATTATTAGGAGGAAACCATCCTAATTCCTAATTTCTAATTCGTAATTGAGAATGGCAGCACAAGATATTACAACCTCTACGCTTTACAGTGAAGATTTGGCACCTATACCGCAGCATAAGCGCACTTGGAAGACTTGGAACTATGCAGCTTTATGGATAAGCATGAGCCTTTGCATACCTACCTACATGCTAGCCAGTTCGCTGATAGAAGGTGGTATGAATTGGTGGCAGAGTATCCTTACTATATTCATAGGGAATAGTGTGGTGTTGATTCCTATGATTTTAAATGGCCATGCAGGTGCTAAATATGGCATTCCCTTTCCTGTGTTTGCAAGGGCAAGCTTTGGTACTTCTGGTGCCAATATCCCAGCGTTGCTAAGGGCAGTTGTAGCTTGTGGTTGGTTTGGTATACAAACATGGATTGGTGGCTTTGCTTTGTACCAGATGTTCCGCTTGTGGATACCCGCTTTAGAAACCTTGCCCCTTGTTTTCCCAGCATCTTGGGGGTTGAAAACAGGGCCAGCTATAACGTTCTTTTGTTTCTGGTTATTGAATATGTACGTGGTGTATTTAGGTGTGGAAAGTATCAAAAAGCTATTGGTTTTCAAAGCCTTTTTCCTGCCAGTTGCTGCTTTGGCGTTGTTATTTTGGGCTATCTCCGCCGGGCATGGCTTGGGACCTATTTTGCAACAGCCCTCTAAGTTTGCCACTACTGCTGGGTTTTTCGCTTTTTTCTTTCCTGCATTAACGGGGATGGTGGGCTTTTGGGCTACCTTATCCCTCAATATCCCTGATTTTACACGCTATGCTGTAAGTCAGGATGCACAGGTTAAAGGACAGATTATTGGTTTGCCACCAGCCATGACATTATTCAGTTTTATAGGGGTTGTGGTTACATCTGCAACTACCATCATCTACGGCACTACTATTTGGGATCCATTGGTATTAGCAGGGCGATTTGATAGTAAACTATTGGTAAGTGTGGCGATGATAGCGGTTGCTATTTCTACGTTGGCTACTAATATTGCTGCCAATATAGTAAGCCCAGCAAACGATTTTGCCCATCTAGCCCCATCAAAAATTAGTTTTCGTACAGGTGGTTATATAACAGGATTCATTGGTATTTGCATCTTTCCATGGAAGTTAATTGCAGACCCAACAGGTTTTATTTTCACTTGGTTAGTTGGCTATTCCAGCCTTTTGGGGCCAGTAGGTGGAATTATGATTGTCGATTATTATTTTATCAGGAAGCAGACTTTGGATTTGGAAGGTTTGTATAACCCAAAAGGGATATATAGTTTTTCAAATGGTACGAACTGGGTTGCGGTGATAGCATTGATATTGGGCATTTTGCCAAATGTGCCGGGTTTTTTAACTATTATACATGTAGTAGGACCCGATGCTTTCCCTGGATGGATAAATGCTTTGTACAGCTATGCTTGGTTTGTGGGTTTTGGTATTAGTGGGCTGGTTTACTGGGCGTTTAGTAAAAAAGACTAGTGGGGTTCTTTTACCACAAAGGTCACAAAGGGTTTACACAAGGATCACAAGGTAGAAAACAACATATTTACAGAAATCTAAAAATCTTTTTTAAGGGCACAAGGAGGTGCTTTGAGAGTTAAATATATATTAGAGGTGTAGAATTTTCCTTGTGAACTTTTCCTTAATTATACTTTGTGCTCTTTGTGAATCTTTTCTCTTGTGTTCTTTGTGGTTAAAAAATTTGATTTAATATGAGTACTACGTTAATAAAAGGCGGAAGAGTTATTACAGCTACGGATGATTATGTGGCTGATATATTTATCGAGGGGGAAACTATCTCCGCCATTGGTAAGAACCTAAATGTAAAGGCAGATAAGGAAATAGATGCTGCAGGGCTGTTGGTAATGCCGGGTGGTATTGATCCCCATGTGCATTTGTCCATGCCATTCATGGGGACTTTTTCCAGTGATACCTATGAAACGGGTACTAGGGCTGCTTTACATGGTGGCACTACCACCATTATAGATTTTGTGTTGCAAACACAAGGAAAAAGTTTGCAACATGCTTTGGATGACTGGAACAGCCGTGCCAAAGGTACTGCCGTAGGCGATTATAGTTTTCACATGGCGGTTACAGACTTTAACGAAGACACCAAAAAAGAAATACAGCATTTTGTAGAGAAGGAAGGTATTACCTCTTTCAAAACCTTTATGGCCTACAAAGGTGCGTTGATGATAGACGACAGGCAGATGATTGGCCTGATGCAGGAAGTAAAGAAACAAGGCGGTATGGTTACCGTACATGCTACTAATGGTGATATGATTGATTACCTGATAGCCAAACATAAATCAGAAGGGAAATTAGCTCCAATATACCATTATTTATCGCAGCCCGAAGTGACGGAAGCAGAGGCTTCTTCCCGCTTTGTGGATATGCTTGATTATACAGGTTGCAAGGGGTATATTGTACACCTTACCTGTGAAGGCGCTTTGAATGCTGTAAGGGATGCTACCAAGCGTAACCAAAACCTTACAGTAGAAACCTGTATTCAATACCTTGTTTTGGATGCCTCATTATATGAAAATGATTTCGAAGGAGCTAAATGGGTAATGAGCCCACCGCTTAGGGAAAAGAAAGATCAGGCTACTTTATGGGCTGGTATCAATCAGGGTTTGGTGAACGTAGTAGCCACAGACCATTGCCCTTTTATGTGGGAGCAAAAGTTGATGGGTAAAAACGATTTCTCTAAAATACCCAACGGTCACCCTGCCATTGAAAACAGGATGGAGCTATTGTTTAGCGAAGGCGTGAACAAAGGCAAAATCTCTCTAAATAAATATGTGGAAGTAGCCAGTACCAATGCGGCCAAAGCATTCGGCATGTTCCCTAAAAAAGGAACGATTGCCATTGGTAGCGATGCCGATATTATATTGATTGACCCAAATGAAAAGCACACCCTTTCTGTAAAAACCCACCACATGAATGTGGACTATAGCGGCTACGAAGGCTGGGAATTGACAGGCAAGGTTAAAACGGTATTGCTAAGGGGTACAGTAGCCATTGACAATAATGAATGCTTCGTAGATAAAGGATTTGGCCAATTTGTAAAAAGGAACAAGGTAGGATAGAACCGCATACCCTAAAGGGGTATAAAAAACTTATAATTCATAACTCATAATTCATAATTAAAAAGATGCCTCGTATTGTAAAGTCTGGTTTAATACAAATGAGTTTGCCCCTCACAGAAGGGGAGGGCACTATTGATGAAATAGTAGAAGCCATGTACCTGAAACATATCCCGCTAATAGAAGAAGCGGGTAAGCAGGGTGTACAGATATTGTGCTTGCAGGAAATTTTCAATACGCCTTATTTCTGTCCAGGTCAGGATAAAAAATGGTATGCTTCTGCCGAAGCAGTGCCAGGGCCTACCACAGAACGCTTAGCTGTATATGCAAAAAAATACAGCATGGTAATCATAGTGCCCATTTATGAAAAGGAACAATCGGGCTTTTTATACAATACGGCTGCGGTGATAGATGCTGATGGTACATACCTAGGTAAATACCGTAAAAATCATATCCCACATACAGGAGGTTTTTGGGAGAAATTCTTCTTCAAACCAGGCAACTTGGGCTACCCTGTTTTCCAAACCAAATATGCCAAAGTAGGGGTGTATATCTGCTACGACAGGCATTTTCCAGATGGGGCAAGATGCTTAGGATTAAACGGGGCAGAGATTGTTTACAATCCTTCTGCTACTACAGTCGGTCAATCCCAATACTTGTGGAAATTAGAACAACCAGCACATGCAGTAGCCAATGGTTACTTTATGGGTTGTATCAACAGGGTTGGGGAAGAAAAGCCTTGGAACCTAGGTAAGTTTTATGGCACCTCTTATTTTGTTAACCCTAGGGGACAAATTTTTGCAGAAGCCAGTCAGGACAATGACGAACTATTGGTTGCCGAGTTTGACTTAGATATGATAGAAGAAGTCCGCAACAATTGGCAGTTTTTCAGGGATAGAAGGCCTGAAACCTATGGGAAGATAGTAGAATTGTAGACTTTATAAAATTCCCCTCTAGAGGGGTGCCCGAAGGGCGGGGTGGTTACTTCGCTATTGCGAAGTGTTTTATTGAACTTTAAAACTTAAAATAATGATTTCCAGCAACCGTTTAACACCGGCAGAATACGAAATAAACTTTAGCGATATACACCCTCCATATGCTACCCAAAATGGAGCGTTGGTGGATGCCAATAAATGTTTGTTTTGTTATGATGCACCTTGTACCAAAAGTTGCCCCACAGGTATAGATGTACCTAAGTTTATCAAACAGATTGTAACAGGTAATATAAAAGGCTCTGCCCATACCATTTTCAGCTCCAATATTTTGGGTGCTGGTTGCAGCAAGGTTTGCCCAGTAGAAAAATTGTGCGAAGGCAGTTGCGTATATAACCTAATGGAAGAAGCGCCTGTGGAAATAGCTCAATTGCAACGCTATTCTACAGAAAAAGCCATTGCCGAAAAATGGCAGTTGTTTACCCGCAAACCATCAACAGGTAAAAAAGTAGCGGTTGTGGGTGCAGGCCCAGCAGGATTAAGCTGTGCGTTTAACCTAAGCAAGGAAGGTGTAGATGTAACCATCTATGAAAAAGAAAGCAAGGGCGGTGGCTTGATGACTTATGGCATTGCTGCTTATAAAGTAACCCCTGAATTTTGTGAGGACGAAGTAAATTATATCTTGTCCATCGGTGGTATTGAAGTTAAGTACAATCAAGAATTAGGAAAAGACATTACGATAGAAGGTTTAAAAGCAGAATACGATGCTGTTTATTTGGCTTTTGGCGTTGGCTTGGCAAGGCAACTATCAGTTCCTGGTGAAAACTTGGAAGGTGTGGTAGATGCTATCAGCTTTATTTATGGCTTAAGGGCAGATGGTTTTGCTTCAGTTCCGGTTGGCGATAAAGTAGCTGTGATTGGTTTGGGCATGACGGCAATTGATGCTGCTACCCAAGCAAAACGCCTAGGCGCAAAAGAAGTAACCATTGTTTACCGCCGTACGCAGGATGAAATGCCTTGTACAGAAGTAGAGTTGGATATTGCTAAACTAGATGGCTGTAATATCATTTGGCTAGCTGCACCTAAAGAAGTATTAGGCGTAGATGGCAAAGTAAGCCAATTGGTTTGCGAACAAATGGAATTGGGCGAACCCGATGCAAGCGGCCGCCTCAGCCCTGTTGCCACAGGCAATAGCTTCACCCTTGATGTAGACATGGTAATAAAAGCAGCCGGTCAAATGCCGTTCGAAGGCTTAGTTAATGCAAATCAACTGAGCAACAAGTCTGGTAAAATAGCCGTAACAGATAAATCAATTACTAGCACTACAGGCGTCTTTGCAGGTGGTGATTGTGTGAATGGTGGTAAAGAAGTGGTTGATGCGGTGCAAGCGGGTAAGGACGGCGCTGTTGCTATTTTAAGATATTTGTTTTAAGTTTTGTGTTTTAAGTTTTGTGTTAAGAAACCAACATTAACTTAAAACCTAAAACTCAAAACCTAAAACACCACACGTTTCCCTAACTTAAAACACAAAACATATAACTTAAAACAACAAGCCGTGGCTGAAACTAAGATTTTAGATTTATCTTTTGACTTTGCATTGCAAATGATTGAGCTATATAAAATTTTAGTTGAAAAAAGGGAATTTGTTATTTCGAAGCAATTATTAAGAAGTGGAACAAGTATAGGGGCAAATATAGAAGAGGCAGGAGCGGGACAATCAAGAAAGGATTTTATTTCTAAAATGTCAATTGCCTCTAAAGAAGCGAGGGAAACAAGGTATTGGCTTAGGTTATTGGATAGAAGTAAGTTAGTAGATATAGATTATTCCAAGTATCTGCTTTCAATTGATCATATTGTAAATATATTGACAAAAATAGTAAAGACGGCAAGTCAAGGATAGTTGTTTTAAGTTTTGTGTTTTAGGTTTTGGGTTTAGAAAATTGTATTAACTTAAACCTTAAAACACAAAACCTAAAACAACAAAAAGGGCTTTAACTTAAAACACAAAACATAAAACTTAAAACAAAAAAGTATGGCTGATATATCATCAAATTTCCTTGGCATCAAATCGCCAAACCCTTTTTGGTTGGCCAGTGCACCGCCTACCGACAAAAAAATAAATGTACTCCGTGCCTTTGAAGCGGGTTGGGGTGGCGTGGTATGGAAAACACTGGGTAGCCAGGTAAAAAATGTTTCCTCCCGCTATTCGGCTGTTAATTATGGTGGTAGCAAGATAATGGGCTTCAATAATATTGAGTTGATTAGCGACAGGCCACTGGACATCAACTTAAAAGAAATAACAGAGTGCGTTAAATTATTCCCCGATAGGGCAATGATTGTATCGTTAATGGCAGATAACAACCGTGAGGCTTGGCACGAACTCATCAAAAAATGTGAAGATGCCGGCGCAATGGGTTTTGAGCTAAACTTCGGTTGCCCACATGGTATGACAGAGCGTGGCATGGGAGCCGCCGTGGGTCAAGATCCTGAAATTGCCAAAATGGTAGTGGAATGGGTAATGGAAAAAGCAACCATTCCGGTTATTACCAAGCTTACACCAAATGTACATTCTGTTGTACCTACTGGCCGTGCGGCGGTGCAAGGTGGTACAAATGCCTTGAGCTTAATCAATACCATCCAAAGCGTTACGGGTATAGATTTGGACACTTTGGTGCCCAATCCTTATGTAGCAGGGAAAAGCGTGTTTGGTGGGTATTGCGGCCCTGCCGTGAAACCAATTGCCTTGAAAATGCTCACTACTATTTCGCAAGACCCACTTACTTCCAAAGTGCCTATTAGTGGTATTGGTGGTGTAAGTACTTGGAGAGATGCGGTAGAATTCATGTTGCTAGGCAGCAGCACGGTACAAGTTTGTACCGCCGCCATGAAGCATGGTTTCCGTATTGTAGAAGATATGTGCGAAGGCCTAAACAACTGGATGGACGAAAAAGGCTTTGCTACCATTGAGGACTTTATTGGCAAAAGCGTTGAAAAAATTACCCATTGGGAAGATTTGGATATTAACTATCACCACATTGCAAAAATAAATCAGGATAAATGTATCCATTGCGGCTTGTGCTATATTGCTTGTGAAGATACCTCGCACCAGTCAATCAACCTTGCTTACGGAAAGCCTTACAACACCTATACTATCAAGGAAGAAGAGTGCGTAGGGTGCAACCTTTGCCAGTTGACTTGCCCTGTGGATGATTGTATTACGATGGAAGAACACCGTGTAGCCCCAGATTATATCAATTGGAAAATGTGGCAGGCAGAAGGAAGACCTTTGAATGACCATTAATATTTTAGGCTTATTTTTTTAGGGATGCCAACTTTCAAAAAGTTGGCATCCCTTTTTTCTTTGCTACTGTCGCCAACCAACTTAAAATCAATAGTTTTTTAAATAAAAGGCATGGTATTTTCATTATTAGGATAAATTAAAAATTATAATAATGAAAAAAAGTATCTTAGTTACATCAGCCGCTGCGGTCTTGATGGTTGTAGCCTGCAACAACAACACTACACCTGCAAATGCAGTAGCACCCAATGCAGACAGTGCCGTTACCACTACTACCACTACCAAAACAGTTTATTCCAAACGCCGTTTGGAAGGCACTAAATTGGTTGACATACAAAATAATAAAACAATCGTATTAAAGTACGATACAGTGCATTATTACTATGTAGATGCTGCCACCAACGAGCCACCTAAAAGTTATTACTACGATGAAGCCACCAAAGACACTTTTGACTACAGGGGCTATTTGGTAAACAACAGCCTGATTGCAAAAGACGGCAACTATACGGTAGATGAAGCCAAATTGATGGACAATCCTTATAATGTAGAAGTAAAGAAAGACATGGTTATTGTCACTGCTCCAGATAGTGCTGTAAGCAAGAAAATGAAAGACAATGGCAATGCATACAAAGAAAAAACCGATACCAGTAAAGTAAAAATTACTTCCCGCAAAACAAAAATAAAAATCAAGAATGATAACTAGTTAGTCTGTATAATATTTTGTAAAGCCGCTTTGTACAAAGCGGCTTTTTTAGGCATTCCTTGTAAATGGGAAAATTTTTTGTCGATTTTTTTGTTCCTTCATTTTTCTGGTTATTTTTTATTTTTATGGTTGGTGTTTTTGATGGGTCTTGATAAGTTTTTCCCTTTAGGGTCATTTCCTGGCATAGGTATCCAATCAACTGCCTTACTAAGGCTGTTTTCAATAGATTTTAACTGCAAAATCTAGGTTTAAAAAAGTATCCTATGGGGGAAATTTTGGATACTCATGGGGGCATATTTCCCCCATATAGGATTTTTATTTTGGACTATATACCTTTTCATGCCAATTTTACATTAAAAGTGGAACTAGGGGCATCTTGGCCTTGCCTCCCGAATCGAATTTTAGTTTACTTAGGAAAATGATAATCCACCATCAAAATCTTATCAGTTTCTTATCAATAAATTATCATTCTATTATAGTAAAACTATCATTCCATTATCAATAAATTATCATAAAATTCACTTAAATTATAATAAAAAATGAGGCCAAAAAAACAAAAAATAGTTGAATAACAATGAGTTACAAGCAAAAAAGATAGGCTAGAAAAAAAAGAAATCACGGAAAAAGAAGAAAAAAATCATTTCAAATGTTCGCTTAGTTCTTCTTATTCCCTCGTTTGTTCTTGCTCCATCTCCCTTGTTCTTACCCCCCTCTCCCTTTGGAGAGGGTTAGGTGAGATTGGGAATTAGGGTACGACTATCACCATCAATTATATATCTCGCTGATAAATTAAAAAGGGGAATAAAAAGCGAAGATTTGAAATGCACCCAAAAGTTAAGGGGAAACAAAAGTGGATACTTGCAAAAACTGGCATATACACAATTACGGCAGCCTTATGCATTTGGAAACAAGAATTGAAACCAATGCTATTATCAGTGAATAAAAAATGTGGATTAGCAATGCAAGCTTGTTAAAAAGTTAGTTAAAAAGATGTTTGAAGCAAAGTGTTGTATTCAAGATATATCTGCCTTAAATGGCGTGATAATAATAGCTTAAAAAAAGCAACTACTTGCTTGCACTTTTTTTCAAGTTAGTACCTAGCAATATCCAATTTTTGAGAAACCAACTTTGCAATCATTAACTCCTCATCTGTTTTAATAACTAGCACCGCAACTTTGCTTTTTTCAGTAGAAATAACAGGGGCATTACTTTTGTTTTTTATTTCATCCAGTTCTATGCCCAAAAAGCCTAGCCCATTGCATATTTTGCTGCGTATTGCTGGCGAATGTTCGCCAATGCCGCCAGCAAAAACCAATGTATCCAGCCCCTCCAGCACGGCTGCAAAAGAGCCAATCCATTTCTTTGTTTGGTAACAGAATAGTTCTATGGCTTCACTGGCACGATTATCATGATATTCCTTTTCCATCAACTCTCGCAAGTCGGCACTTGTTTCCGATATACCCAAAAGGCCAGATTCATGGTTTATCAAGTGGTTAAATTGCTTTGGGTTAAGTTTTTCAAACTGCATTAAATACCATACCACGCTAGGGTCTAGGTCGCCGCATCTTGTACCCATTGGCAACCCTGATACGGGTGTAAAACCCATGCTCGTATCCATGCATTTGCCGTCCTTAACGGCAGCAAGGCTTGCACCACTGCCTAGGTGTGCCAAAATTACCTTGCCATTTGCAACTTTTTTCCCTGCTTGATTTTGTAATTCGCCCATCAGGTAGGTGTATGAAAGCCCGTGGAAGCCGTACCGTTGTATGCCTTTGGCAAAATAGCGGCGAGGGATGGGTAGCATTTTGGCAACAAGCGGCATCTTAGAATGAAAGGAAGTATCGAAACAAGCTATCTGTGGCAATTGAGGGTAATGCTTGCCAAATAGTTCTATGAGTTTAATTTCTTCTGGTAAATGCTCGGGATCGTAGCTGCTTATTTGTTTCAGCTCGGCCAATAACGCAGGCGTTATTTTTTCTGGGGCTGTGTGCTGCATACCATGCACAATCCTATGGCCAATGGCAATGATTGAAGTAAACTCCTGCTGTTTCTCCAGCAAGCTTACCAGCAGTTTTGCGGCTTCGTCATAGTTTGCTGCTTGCGCAGGTATCGTTTTTTTTTGCCCAGCAATGGTGTTTTGAAAACTGAGCGTGGCTTTTGCACTGCCTATGCTTTCTATTTGCCCAAAAAGCAACTTAGTAAAAAGGCCATCGATTGAATAAAAGGCAAACTTGATACTGGAAGACCCGCCATTGATGGTTAATATCATTTCATAGGTTTATTTATAAATAAGGTTTAATACTCACCACATCGAAATGCTTTTTTAGCCACAAAGGCACAAAAACACTAAAAAAAGAAGGCTAAAAGGTATTGATAACCTAATTTTTCTTCTTTTTTCTTCTCTTCTTCTTCCTTTAAAACTTTGTACCTCTTTGTGTCTTCGTGGCAGATTAACCAAACTTGTACCTGAATAGTTACCTAATCAATGTTTAACCCAATTGCTGCTAATTCACTTGCCGTTGATGAATAATCCTTGTGCAAAATGCCCTTGATGCCTAAGTCTGCAGAAACATCTATTAACATAGGTGTATCTTCTATATAAATTACTTCACTGGGCTGCACCTGTGCAATGTTTAATGCCATGCGGAAAATATCTGCATCTGGCTTTCTTAAATGCACATAGCAAGATGAAATAAAAAAATCGACAAATGTTGCCAACTGGAATTTTTGTATCCTGTATTCATTTAACACCTTTGCCTCATTGCTTACCACAGCTATCTTTAACCCGTATTTTTCTTTTAGTTTTTTTATAAGGTTAATCATCTCAGGAAACGGGGTAGTTTGGGAAAACATAAAATCCCTAAACTGTTCATTGGTAAACTCACGCTCCTTATAAAACACAACCCGTTTCAAATATTCGTCCAGTGCCAACTTCCCTTCCTCGTGCGAAACAAATATAACCTGGTGCCGATTTTCCATTTCCTCGAAATCAATGTTGAACATGCTAGCTGCCAAGTGCCGAGACTGATGCGACCACCCATTGCTAAGAAGTACGCCCCCAATATCTACGAATAAAGTAGTAATTGCCCCTTTTATTTCCATGAGTATGTATTAAACAATAAAGTTAATGCACCAATTATAATGGCACGCAAACATTATTGGTATCTTAACACAACCCGTGCCGTAAAATTATTTAATCATCAGTACAATTATTGCACGCACCTGAAACCCAGATGCTCCATGCCACTATCCTCCGATGTTTTCATGCGGCGTGCCACACGGTAGCCAGAGCAATAGCTGTCGTTGCAAAGAAATGAGCCACCCCTTATAACCCTTTTGGTAACCAATGGCTCCTGCGGGTCATAGCTTTTTGATGGGCCTTGGGGGTTAGTAACACCTTCGGGCTTATTGGTTGCAGCATAGTATTGGCTATTGTAATAATCTGCACACCATTCCCATACATTACCAGCCATATCAAATAAACCGTACCCATTGGGCTGGAAAGATTTTACTGGGGCTGAATAGTAAAAATGATCTTCCACCGTATTCTTATTAGGGAACTGGCCTTGCCAGTAATTGGCTTTTTGTTTGCCTGTACCTACTGGTTCATCACCCCAAGGATAAATTTTATTGTTCAAACCACCCCTTGCTGCAAATTCCCATTCTGCTTCAGTTGGAAGGCGCTTGCCCGACCATTTGCAATAAGCAACAGCATCTGTCCAGGCAATATGCACCACCGGATAGTTTTCTTTTCCTTTAATGTCGCTGCCGGAACCATGTGGGTGTTTCCAGTTAGCACCAGATTTCCACTCCCACCATTGGCCGTAATCATCCTGGCCTACAGGTTTGTCAGGCTGCTTAAATACCAATGAAGCAGCAACTAACACACTTTCATCCGGTTTGGGTGTACCGGGAGGCAATTGCTTTTTTAGTTCTTCCCAATCTGGTTTGCGCTCTGCGATTGTGATATAATGCGTGGCATCTACAAATTTGGCAAATTGGGCATTGGTTACTTCGTTTACATCTATCCAAAAGCCACTAACGGTTACTTTGTGTTTGGGGTATTCGTCTTCGGAAGCTTGTTTATTATCGCCACCCATCATAAACGTACCGCCGGGTACCCAAACCATACCTTCGGTAGATGCTTTTTTATTGCTATCCGGCAGGCAATTGGCAAGTGTACCTTTTACACCAAAGCGGTTGGGGAGATTAGATTCGCAGCAAATAGCTTTTGTTTTTTTTTGTACCTGTACCTCAGCAACAGCTGTGTCTTGGGCTGTCTGTTCTTGTTTTGTATTCTTGCATGCTGCAAGGGAAACCAAGCCTATTAAAAAGATATTCTTGAATATTTTCATTTTGCTTTATTCTAATTCTTGTCTTAAATTCCATTCAAGTAGACTATTGAAAGCACTAAAATGCTTAAATTTGTTTGTAAATTTAATACTCATGCTTACTACTATCAAAGGTGTTTACCATAATGGGCAGATTATTTTAGAAGAAGCCCCTGATACTTCCATGCCAGTTGAAGTACTTGTTACATTTACAAAAGATGTGGAAGTACAACCAAAAGAAAAAAAACCTCTGGTTTTTGGATTTGCTAAAGGCAGTGTCCTCTATATGGCTCCTGATTTTAATGCCCCCCTTGACGAACTAAAAGATTATTAATGAAATTGCTTTTAGATACCCATGCATTAATATGGTTTATGGAAGGCAATACTTTTCTTTCAGAAAAAGCAAAGAACTCTATTGAAAACCCATTGAACACAAAGTTCGTAAGTATAGCGTCCTATTATGAAATGACAATAAAGCTAAAAAACAGGTAAATTGAATTTAAAGTACTCACTTTCTTTTTTTCTTAATGAACCTGTAAGCCGTGACATAATTATATTACCCATTTCAGAGAAGTATTTACTTGCATATTAAGATGTTCCCCTTTACCCAACCCACAAAGATATTTTTGATCGTTTAATTATTGCTACTGCACTGGCAGACAATCTTTCCATTTTAACTGTAGATGAACAGTTTGACCATTACAAAGACCTGATTAACATTGTGTGGTAAGTCTAAGTCCTTTTATTTACTAACTGTTATTGCCGACTGACGTTTCACTTCATCTGGCAGGTTTAGAAAGCCGTATTGATGGTTGTATTTTTGCCCCTTTTCCAATACCCATTTCAGGAAAGCTGTTTCTTCTTTGCTCCTCCCCTTTTCCTTAAATAAGACATACACATTTTCTATCAAGAGCTTAGGGCTGTTTGTTTTTTCGGCGTAATTAATTACTTCGTCCAAATTATTGTATATCTTTTCTTGCTCGTCTATTTTACCGTTTTCATTAAAATCGATTGGTACAATGGCGATGCTGTCTACCAATTTCCTGGTTTGGATATTGTAAATAAAACCGAGGTTATTGTAAGAAATGCCATTTTTATCTTGTTTTACTGCTGAAAGTAAATCTTTATCATCACCTACCACTCCAATGCCTTTGATATCCTTCTGCTCACTACCAAAATGATTGGCGAATGATTGAGAAGCACAGGCCGACTGCTTGCGTTTATAAACAGTAAAAACTGCATCGGATACTAACGTATTACCAGCAGCCTTTTCGTCAAAATAAACTTCTTTGAAAGAGGCATCTGTAAAGCCTTTTTCTTGTAAAGCTGCTACATCAGGGCGACTGCTGTTTACCACTGGCAATTGTACATAACGGCTAAGGGCAATATAGGTTTTACCGGGTTTTATATCAGATGGAGCCAGTTTGTGCGATACAATGGAAATATCTACACTGTCGGCCGGTATTTTACTGTTTAATATAAAGGTTGTACCGGGGTGCTGTTTACTATATTCATCTATCCATTTTTGCATCAAAGGATAAGTAAGGCGGGTACCTGCAATACGGATGGTGGTTTGCTGAGCGTTTGCAAAGTAGGCGACTGCCAACAATGAAAGGGAGAAGATTACTTTTTTCATTTTAAAGTTTTTATTGCCACAAAGGCTCGAAGGCACAAAGTAGCACAAAGGAAAATATAAGGTTAACGGTTTTATTTAATTACCATAGCATTCCATTTCCTCCGATTAAAACGAGAGGCTACAATATCGGCCATGCTTACGGCATTTGATTTCTTATTCAGGATTAATAATGGAAGCCTACATTGAAAAACAAGGTTTCACAATGCAGGCATGCCACTACTTAACTAACAATTAAAAACACGAAACTTTTCATCATTTTTTCTCTGCTGCCTTTTTGGCTAGTGCCAAACGTTTGTTGGCAACATCTACCCAATCTATCAATGGATATAAGTCATATTTATGCGCTTGCACGTCGAACAAAGCTTTTAATTCAGCCAACTTTGCAGGGTATTTCGTTGCTAGATTGACTGTTTCTGTTGGATCTTCTTTTAGGTTGTACAGTTCCCAAACATCTTTGCTGTAATCGCTTTTAGGCAATACTTTGTTTACATTAAAATTACCAATCACTATATTGTCTGGATAGTGGGCAGCACCGGCTTTCCAGCCATCATCGTAGATTGCCCTTGCACCGAAAATATAGTAATGCTGTATTTTATGGGTAGAAGCTGCAGTTGCATTATTGATGGAATAAAATAATGACTTTCCTTGTAAAGTATCTTGTTTGATACCATGAATAACTGATGGGTTTTTGATACCCACAAAGTCCAATGTGGTAGGCAATATATCTATCACATGCCCGTATTGGTTGCGGATACCACCTTTGTCTTGAATCCCTTTAGGGTAAAATACAATCAAGGGATTGTGTGTACCACCTTCGGCATTTGCATCTTGTTTCCAGAATCTAAATGGGGTATTTGCGGCTTGTGCCCAACCTAATGGGTAATTGGCAGAGCCTTCTGAGGTACCTATCTCGCCTATTTCTTCTAAATTCTTCCTTAGGTATTCTTCTTCAGCTGAATAGGCAGGCGGATTTTTCTTAGGGTCTATAAAGCCATGGTAGGTACCTTCTTTGCTGGCACCGTTATCACCGATCATTACAAAAATAGCTGTGTTATCTAGTTGGTTTATTTCTTTCAGGTAATTTACTACTCTGCTCACTTGGTAGTCTGTATAGGTAAGATAGCCTGCATACACTTCCATGAATTTAGCATATAGTTTCTTTTCTTCTGCTGGCAAACTATTCCACTCTTTTATGTTGGGATTACGGGCTGGCAAAACTGCATTGGCAGGTATTGTACCAAGGCGTTTTTGGTTGTCAAATACCTTCTGGCGGTACACATCCCATCCTTCGTCAAACTGGCCTTTGTATTTGTCGCTCCATTCTGATGCAACTTGGTGTGGGGCATGTGTGGCGGCAGGTGCATAGTATAAGAAGAAAGGCTTGTCTGGTGCTGCTGCTTTTTGCTTGGCTATATAACTGATAGCTTTGTCAGTCAATTGTTCACTGAAGTGCCTGCCATCTGGTTTTACATGTGCATTGTCTTCCACCAAATCGGGTTTGTATTGGTCTGTTTGCGAACCTAAGAATCCAAAGAAATGCTCGAATCCTTTGCCTAAAGGCCAACGGTCGAAAGGACCTGCATCGGTAGCATCTTCGTCTGGTGTAACACCATATTTACCTACGGCAAATGTATTATAGCCATTGTCCCTTAATATTTCTGCTACTGTTCCTTTTGTTTCAGGGATGCGGCCATCATAACCAGGATAGCCGGCAGACATTACTGTATGGGCAAAACCGCCCATGTGTACGGAATGGCTATTACGACCTGTCAACAATGCCGAACGGGTAGGCGCACAAATGGCGCATGTATGGAAATTGGTGTATCGAAGACCTTGATTGGCCAAACTATCAAAAGTGGGTGTGCTAATCAAGCCACCAAAAGTGCTGGTTGCACCATAGCCGACATCGTCCAACAATATCCATACAACATTGGGTGCGCCTTTGGGGGCTGTTGGTACTGGTGGGTACCATTCTTTTGAATCGGCGGAGGTTTTGCCTACTACACCTTTAAAAGGCTCTTTTGATTGGGCATTTGCTGTAGCACCTGCTATAAGGAATGCTGATGCTGCGATTATTTTTTTATACATGTTATCTATTATGAATTATGAATTATGAGTTGATGAGTTATTTCCTTTAAATCACGCCTTTTTTGCCATTTTGACACCTTTAAAAGCTCGGTTCTTTTAGCCTATCGCTCCATCATCGCTCCAAGGTCTCTCCAAGGTAGCTCCGCTTCCTGTCCGTTATAGACGTACTGAAGTTTTATGACAGACTGTCTTATTAGGCAATCCTATAAGCACCTTGGTATTCTGGCTCTTCTTGTTCCAGTTCTTCACCACCTACTACTGGGCCGTTGGCCGCTAATTCGCTACCTTCTTTTTTGGATTTGAAGATGGGCCATAGGAACTGGGCATACCATTCTTCCTGCTTGTAATGTTTCAATCCAAAGCCTGTGGGGTATTGGCGGGTTATGATGCCTGTCTTGAAAATTACATCCCATATAAAAAACATATTACCGAAGTTGCCTTTGTAATAGCCAATGCCATCATCGGTTGTGTCGGCATGGTGGGCATGGTGTGTGGCAGGGGTGGAAATCAATCTTTCCAATACCCAGGCTACAGGATGTAATACTTTGTATTTGTAAAAAGGCTTGTCCCAACGGATGCTGGAATGTGCCGCTAACGTAATGATTGATTTTATCACGGTAACAAACAAGGCAGAATAGCCCAAGCCAAGGTACACCAAGGCAGAAGTAACATATATCTGCGAAAAGAAAACAGTGTAGATAAAGTTTTGCCTGCTTGCCATGGCCATGCCCATATAAGGCGCAGAATGGTGTGTGCGGTGGAAACGCCACAATACTGGCAATTGGTGGTGCAAACGGTGGTACCAATATTGGGTAAGGTCGTCTGCAATGGCAATTAGGAAAAAGCCACCCCAGAAAGGTACCCATGAAAATACATTCGCTAGGTGTGGTATTGCCAATGGCAGTACATGCAAACTAAAATAAGCCGTAACCGGGGGCATTAAAAACTTAGGCGCCACGTAGCAAACAATATCAATCTTGCGTTCGCTGCTTGTCCATTTATTGTCATAGAGGCCAAAGGCAAATTCTACGGCTCCCAATACAAAAGTAATTGCGTAGAAGCCCCATTCCCTAAGGTTGGTGAAAACGGGTGCCAAGAAATGCAGGAAATGCGGGGCAGTTGCCTGTTGGTTTGCAGGAGGGTTTTTCCAAGGTGTTTCACCTGTGATTTGGAAATATACCACTAATGCCAAAATAGGCAAGGCATAAATAAACAGGCTGGTTACAATATCTTTGCCTATTCTTTTGGGTGATGGAGGGAGCGTTTGTGCCATAATCCTTGATTTTTATTTGTTAAGAAACTGACTGATTAAATATAATCCCCCTGCCAAAAGGGCTAAGGGAACAATGAAAGCTGCGATACCGATGGCTATTTTTTTTGCGAGTATTGAGATGTCTTGTAAGGAGAACATATTTTTTGTTTTAAGTTTTATGTTTTGCGTTTTAAGTTATATGCGACTTATTTAAACCTATAAGGTTTTTGAAACCTTATAGGTTTCGCCACTCTATTTCTTATCTGTAGGGGCTGCGGGGGCGAAGAAAGATTTTACACCTGCTTTTAATGTCCTGCCTTTGAATACATCTATCCAATCGACAAGAGGGTATAACTTGTTTTTCTTTGCCTGTACATCAAACTCCTTTTTTAACTCTGCCAATTTCTCTGGATACTTGGCAGCGAGGTTATTAGTCTCTGTAAAATCTTCATTCAGGTTATACAATTCCCACTCGTCTTTTTCGAAATCACCATCTGGGATGGGTTGGCCAGCAGATATGTATTTGCCAAAATCAACAAAGTCTGGATGGTGGGCTGCTGCTGCTTTCCAACCGTCTTTATAGAGCGCCCTGTTACCAAATATGTAGTAATACTGTTCGGTATGTTTTGATGGTGCCGTAGCATTGTCAAAAGCATAAGCCAATGAGGTACCTTGTACATCCTGCTGTGGAACGCTACGTATTTCGGATGGTGTTTTACCCCCAATAAACTCTAAGGTTGTAGGCAATATATCTATTACATGCCCGTATTGGTTACGGATGCCACCTTTATCCGTAATGCCTTTTGGATAAAACACAATCAATGGGTTGTGTGTACCGCCTTCTGCATTGGCATCTTGTTTCCACAACCTGAAAGGGGTATTTGCAGCCTGCGCCCATCCTAATGGATAGTTGGTTTCAGAAGCTAAGGCAGTACCTATTTCGCCAATCTTATCAAGGTTATTTTGAATATTTTTTTGCTCGGAGGGTAGTTTTCCTAAAGGAAAATGGTCAATCACACCGTTATTAGTACCTTCTTTGCTGGCACCATTATCGCCAATGATTACAAATATCAAAGTATTGTCCAGTTGCTTGGAGTCACGCAAGTAATTCACCAACTCCCCTATTTTATGATCGGTATAAGTAAGATAGCCTGCGTAGACTTCCATGAAACGGGCGTAGAGTTTTTTCTCTGCTATTGGCAATGTTTCCCATTCCTTTATATTAGGGTTGCGTGGAGGCAGCACTGCATTGGCAGGTATTACACCTAAGCGTTTTTGGTTGTCGAAGGTTTGTTGGCGATAAGCATCCCAGCCTGCATCGAATTTGCCTTTGTACAAATCGCTCCAATCCGCAGTTACTTGATGCGGGGCATGAACAGCACCAGGGGAATAGTACAAGAAGAAAGGCTTGTCTGGTGCGGCCTTGTGCTGACGCTGTATATAGCTGATGGCTTTATCGGTAATCTGATCGTTTAAGTGCCTGCCATCTGGTGTTACGTGTGCTTGGTCTTCTACCAAATCTGGTTTATACTGGTCTGTTTGAGAGCCTAGGAAACCAAAGAAGTGGTCGAAGCCTTTGCCAGTAGGCCAATGGTCAAATGGACCTGCATCGGTAGCCTCTTCATCAGGTGTAACACCATATTTGCCTACTGCAAAAGTATTATATCCATTATCACGCAGTATTTCTGCAATTGTACCTGCGGAGGAAGGCACACGACCATCCCAACCGGGGAAACCAGCGGAAGCACCTACATGAGAGAAGCCCCCCTCGTGTACGTTGGAACTATTCCTGCCCGTTAACAAGGCAGCCCTTGTTGGGGCGCAAATGGCACAGGTATGGAAATTGGTAAAGCGAAGACCATTATTTGCCAAGCTATCAAATGTGGGTGTCTTGATTAAGCCACCGAAAGTACTGCTGGCACCATAGCCCACATCGTCCAATAAAATCCAGACTACATTGGGCGCACCCTTGGGTGCCTTGGGAAGCTCAGGCCAATCGGCCTTTGACTCTTTTACGGTTTTTCCTATTGTGCCCTTGAATTCGGGGGTTTGCGCATGGATGGCAGTTGCCGAGGCAATTGCAAAAGCCGATGCGGTAAATATTTTTTTATACATAGTATATTTTTTAGTAGACAGTTTACAGTAGTCAGTAGACAGACTTTAGATTAATTCCAACCTGGGTTTTGTTTGAAATTGGGGTTGCGGCCACCGTATAAATCAATTTCCGTTTGTGGAATAGGGAATAATGTGTCTTTTAATGTTGCAGCGGCTTTGGGGTTGCCAGGCATTGCTTTTACAGACTGTAAGTAGTATTGACCCGGCCCTCTATCGGTACGTCTTACCAAATCGAACCAGCGTTGGCTTTCCTGTATAAATTCCCTTCTCCTTTCGGTGAAAACAGAATCACGAAAATCGGCTTGGTTTAGCCCTGACAAGTCGTTTGCGTGGCTAGTATAGGCCCCATTGCTTTTGTAATTGTATGCAGCGTAAGCACCATTACTTATGTAGGTGTTTGCATTATAGGCACGTCCCCTAACAATATTGATTGCATTGTACGCATCTGGATTAGGACCGCCATTCAATTCATTCAATACCTCTGCATATAACAGCAACACATCAGCGTATCTTATTACAGGAAAATTAACCTTGCTGTTTGCCCCTTGGGTTCCCGCTAAGCCATTGGTAAACCCTGCACTTTGGTCGACAAACTTCAAGAAATTGTAGTAAGGCCATTTAACCCATGCACCTGTGGACTTATTGTAAAGAGAATCGTAAAAAGTGGTGCTACGACGTTGGTCTGCAATATTAAACAGCCCTTCTATCACGCTTGCATCTGCGGGTATATCGGCGGTGTAAGATGTTGGACTCCATACAAAAGAGCTAAGTGTGTTTGTGCTAGTAAAGCCACCAGCAGTACCATTGAACTGTGCAGAGAAGATATGCTCTTTGCCATTTTTTGTACCGGGTTGGAAGGCATCAGAGAAATTGGCGAATAAATCGTAGCCATAGTTACCTGTGGCACTTGCAAAGCCAGAGCCAGCAGTTATTACTTTTTCCAATTCAGTTTTTGCATTTGCCCAATCTTGCCTTGTAACATATACTTTGCCCAACAGTGCATGTGCAGCACCGCCTGTTACCCTACCCAAGTTATTAGCTGAATAGATAGGAAGGGCAGTTGCGGCATTTAAGTCGGCAATAATTTGGAGATAAACGGAATCTTTGGGTGTGCGGCTTACCAAATTGGCAGCGGCTGTATTTACGTTTGCCTGCTCATGCAAAACCAATGGCACATCACCATATAAACGAACCAAGTTGAAGTAATACAATGCTCTTATAAACTTAGCTTCATTAATGAGGTTTGCTTTTGAACGGGTTTTATCGAAAAATATAGAGTCTGGGAGCAAGGAGATGTTATCAACCGCCAAATTGGCTTTATTGATGCCCCAATACAACTGCGCATATATTTTCTTTACCCTATCATTTGTACTTACATAAGTGGCCGTACCTAAAGCCCGTACATCTGGGTTGGTATTTGATGGGCTATACACTTGGTTATCGCTTGGGTTATCGACAATCAGGTTCAAGTTTCTTCCGTAAATAGGGAAGTCATTGTTTACATCAGTTGACAAAGTGCTATACACCGATGTTACTGCTGCAATGGCATCGGACTGTGTTTTATAAAATTGATCTGGCGTTAACGTACCCAATGGATTTTCCGCCAGCTTATTGCAGGAAGAAAAAAGGGTGACAGTGGTAAAAGAGATACTTGCTATTGCTATGATATATTTCTTCATTGCTTACTAATAATTTGAATTAGATAATTGATTTTTAACCTTTATAAGGGTGCTTGTTATTCCGTTAAAAAGTGACATTCACACCTACCAAATACGTTTTATACCGAGGGTATACACCATAATCGATACCTGGTTGCAGGCTATTTTGGTCGTAGAAGTTTGCCTCAGGGTCTTGACCAGCATATTTTGTAATAGTCAACAGGTTTTGTGCAGAAGCATATATCCTAATTTGTTTTGCACGGATTTTTTCTGCAATCCCTTTTGGTATATTGTAGCCCAGCGTAATGTTTTTCAGGCGGATATAAGAGCCATCTTCAATATAAGTGTCCTGTACCTGCATTACTGGCGCATTAACCACTTTTTGGAATGTACCGTGCGGGTTACGAATAGAATCCCATCTATTCAATGCCAAGGCCGTTACATTGCCCATTGTAGTTGTTTTTTCCAACTGCTGTTGCAACAAGTTGAAGATTTTGTTGCCAAAAGAGCCTTGGAAGAAAAAATTTACGTCAAACTCCTTATATGTAATCGTGTTATTCAGGCTAGCCGTAAACTTGGCTTGCGCATTGCCCAAATCGTGCTTATCTGCCGTAGTGATATTGGCACCTGTAAGGCCATTTGCATGTAGGTATTTCCTATCTCCGGTAACTTGAGACACACCTGACAATTTAGGAGCAGGTTTTTTGCCATACACATCCTCAGTAGTTAACAAACCATCTGTGCTATAGCCCCAGAAAGTGCCCACTGGCAGACCGACTTTTACAATTACAGGCGACACCTGACCTGTTGGCGCAGTTGGCTGGAATGATTGACTAGGCCCTAAGCTTAATATCTTGCTGGCGTTAGTAGCATAAATGATGGTTGATTTCCAAGAAAAGTTTTTTGTTTTAATGTTTTCAGTGTTCAAAGACAATTCAAAGCCTTTGTTTTCAAGGCTACCGATGTTTTCAGAAGCAGTGGCATAACCAGTTGTCAACGGAATCAAACCACCACCGCTTACATACAGATTAGAGGTTTTCTTGTAATAAATATCGGCAGTTACGTTAATCCTGTTCTTAACTAAGCCCAAATCGATACCCGCATTGTATTGGGTAGTTGTTTCCCATCCCAAATCTGGGTTGCTTAACTGCGTAGGGGAAAGGCCATTTACGGCGGCAAGTGGACTACCAAAATAATAGCCATTTACGTTGATTGTTTCCAAGGAGCTGTATGCAGGGAAATTGGCATTGCCCACACTACCAGCAGTCAACCTAACTTTCAAATTGCTGATTGTTTTATATTGCTTCAGGAAATTTTCGTCGGAAGCATTCCAAGAGAAGCCGACAGCAGGGAAAAAGCCCCATTTTTTATTTATCCCAGCTGGAGAAGCTCCATCTGCCCTACTAGAGAAGGAGAAATTGTATTTATGATCGAAAGAATATGACAACCGACCCAACCAAGAGTTCCTTGTTTGCAAAGCCTCACCAGAGCCAGACACCTTATTGGCAGTGGCTAGATATAAGTTGTTGTATGTAAGTACATCAGTAGGAAAAGATTGACCTGCCAGAAACCCTGTTTCAGACTTTTGGTATTGGGTAGTGTAACCAGCCAACACGTTGAATGAATTTTTTTCACCAAGATTCAAATCGTAGTTAACTGTGTTTTCATTCAACCAGCTTAGATAAGCGATAGTACCTATAGAACCAGACCCACTAATAGTGCCGGTGTTGTTACCCGCTGCTGTAAAGGATGGGGCATAATAATTCAATTTAGTATTCAGGATATCCACGCCGAAAGTTGATTTCCAAACTAGTTTATCCAATATTTTGTATTCGGCCGAGAAATTGCCCAGCACCCTGGTAAGCTTGGTTTGGTTAACCGTGCTTGCTATATCCTGAATAAGGTTATCCGTGTTATTTTGTCCATTAATAACATTAACAGTAGAATTCAATGCCCCTAGTAAACTGGTATTGTAAGTACCATTTGCATTCTTTGCAGTTTGTAGTGGGTTGGCTATATACAAAGAAGAAAATGCATTGCTAAAATTAATGTCATTATAAGCGTTCCCAGTTGTTTTATTTTCTAAAGAGTTGCTACCAAAAATATTTGTGGCTAACTTGAGCTTGGACGTAAAATTCTTTTCGTAGTTGAACCGAGCGGAATATCTTTTAAAATTGGTGCTCAATACAAGCCCATCCTGGCTATAATAATTGCCAGACAAAGAATACCTTGATTTATCATCACCCCCATAAATATTCAATTGGTGGTTTTGCACTGTACTTGGCTTAATGGCTGCACCAACCCAATCCTGTGACACGCCAGCCGCACCTAGAGAATCTATATATTTTTTACTTGCTGCAGCACTGGTCTGTATGCTAGGAGTTGCCTTATATAAATCATCGAAAAGACTAGCCCATTGTGGGCCATTCAGTACATTTAATGTTTTACTTTGACGCTGCGTGCCATAAGATGTACTATAGGAAATGTTATTAGAACCTTTTGTACCCTTTTTGGTAGTTATAATAACTACCCCATTAGCACCACGGCTACCGTAGATAGCTGTTGCGGCAGCATCTTTTAATATATCGATAGATTCTATATCGCCAGGATTTATAGTGGACAAACCATTGGAAGATACACCTGAAACACCTGTGCCAGAAGCTGGAGCAAGGTTAGTAAGATTGTTGTCATTGTAATAAATAAATCCGTCTATTACGTATAAAGGGTCATTACCAAAACTGAGGGAATTACCTCCACGTATACGGATGCTTGCTGTTGCGCCGGGCTGCCCCGAGCTTTGTGTAACAGCAACACCTGCAACAGCTCCTTGCAACAAATTATCGAAAGAAGGGGTTGTTTGGGTAAACCTATCCTTGGAAACTGAACCAACGGAACCTGTTACTTCTTTTTTCTTTTGCGTACCATAACCAACCACCACTACATCGTTCAACTGGCCAGAAGCCTCTTGCAAGTATATGGTAACAGGTTTTGCTTCGGTAACCAAAACTTCTTGTGTTTGGTAGCCTACAAAGCTTACCAAGTATGTAACTGGCACTTTTTGCCCGGTTACAAACTGGAAAAAGCCTTTTAAATCTGTTATTACTTCGTGGGTTGTACCTTTAATGTGGATGGTTGCGCCAGCGAGTGGGGTTTTGTATTTGGCATCTTCTACCCTACCATTTAAGGATAAATTATTATTTTGTGCAAATACACCTGCCGACCCTAACAATACGAGTAGACTGAGGAAAGATTGTTTGTAAAATTTATGTATTCTCATCGTTTCTTTAGTTTAAGTCTACTTGCAAAATAGACTAATAAGATAAAATTTGGCTTTACCAGTATCCATAGCAAGGCTTAACGCCCCAAAAGGGGCTTAACCTTTGTAGTAAAAGCAAAGCAGGAAAATATTGTCTGTTATATGCACCAATATGTATTCAGTGCCAAGAATTTATACCTAACAGCAACTGGTAATACACACAGTTAACCAACCACCGGAAAACAGTATAATAAATTACACAGTTGCCGTTAGGTTTATAACATATTGCTAATAAGTGGTAAGTTATAAGTCGTAAGTGAAAACACACGACTAGACCACTAACTTACTTGCAATACGCCTTTAGTAAAATTTGGGAATTTAATACTGCTTGCTTAGCAACAACAGCAACGAGAGGAGTTGTAGGAGAATTGTTTTTTACTGTAAAAGCCCACCTTAGTGCAAGGATGCACTGTTCTTTTTAAAGATTGCATTTTTTATACATTTTAATGTAAAGGCTTTTTTGCTGGTGGTTAACAAAAATTCCTTTGGGTTAATGAGTAACTGTTACTTTACCCACTCAATTAGTCCACAAAAATAGTAGGTTAAAATCAATTCACCAAATTTTTTTTCCTTTCTTTATTTGTTGCTACTAAAGTGCAAGTTTGGTTAATCTGCCACGAAGGAACTAAGGCACAAAGAAGCACAGAGTTTTAAGGGAAGAAAAGAAAAAAAGAAGAGCAAATAAATACCCCTAAATGGCTAAAGCCATGATAGTAAACTGCAATATTGGGAAAATTGTTTTGGCAATCTTATCAAGCATTGGTGTGCTGTGATTTTTGTTACCATTTATATTGAAAAACAATAGCCAACCTATATAGGATTTTACCTACAAAGATTGGCTATTGGCAGGGGCGATCCCTGCCTCAACTTACCACTTACTACTTATTACCACGCATGTCGTGGAGCATAATCATCGTATTTATTGCCAATTAAAAACCCGACCAATATTTCGTGCGTGCCCCTGCTGATGGCATTAAGGGCAGACGTGGTATAATCGTAAGAATAACCAATGTTGATAGAATAATTGATGTTCAAGCCAAGCATTGCCGTGAAGCCATCCTGGTAGCGGTAGCCACCCCCTACCCAAATCTTGTTTTGGTATTCCAGCTTTGTGTTAATGTCAAAACCAACTGGCAATGGGCTTATATAACGAACCAGCACGCTAGGCAAAAGCGTAAGGTCCTCGTCCAGCTCAAACTTGTAGCCCGCTTGTGCAAAAATATGCGGCACAAACTTGCCTACTGTTTTTACAGAGTCGCTACTATTAGAATAATCAGTAAAATACAATTTGTCTGGCACTATTTGCTGCGCTGCAAGCCCTATGAAATAATTCTTGGAATACAACCATAGCCCGGCACTAATGTCGGGGTTTATCTTGTTCAATATGCCCGTGCTTGTACCCACGGCAGGGTCGCTGCCCCCACCAGTGCCGTTGGCACTACCATCGAAGTTTAGCTTGCTGGCATCAAGGCTCATCTGCGTGATGCCAGCGCTTACGCCCAGTGCCAGATTGGTGGTGCTGGTAAGGTTGAGGTGGTAAGCATAAGTACCATAAGCCGCAAAGCGATTCAGCGGACCCGTTTTGTCGTTCAAAATGGTAAAGCCAACCCCACCATGCGAATCTGGTGGCTGGTAGGGTGTGCCACCAAGCATATTGTTAGTGCCACTTGGGTAAACGCTGGTGGGGGTTTCCCTATCTATATCGTACAATTTCTTTTTTGTAGGCGCACTAATGGTAAGGTAAGTAGTTACCGGGGCATCCGTAAGCCCCACCCACTGCACACGGTGGCTGGCTTTGATGTCGGTATAATTATCGATACCTGCCACGGCTGGGTTAATGAGGTAATTATTTAAAATATATTGGGTATAGTATGGCCTTTGCTGCGCCTTGGCAAAACCTAGGCAAGCAAAAAGGGAAAATGAGAGCACAATTTTTTTCACACCAATTTGTTTAATGTTTCAAATATAAAATAATACTTACTACGTAGGTATAATTTAACTTTACTATTCAGGTACAATTTCACCACATAGACACAGTAGCACACATAGATTTTAGCGAGTAAAAGAAAGATGACATAGATTTTAACCTTATTTCCAACTTTTTAAATGCCTACGGAAGCTAAAAAGGCAAGCCAAGTACTATGTTTTCTCTTTTTTTCTTTTTCTTCCCTATGTGTACCATGTGCCTATGTGGTGAGTAATAATAATTTTACCTTATTATAGTAACACTGCCACTCAATTTTTCAACACCGTTTTTCGGGTCGATGATATAATAGTAAGTACCTACTGGCAGTGGCTTGCCATTAGATGTGCCATCCCATGGCACGGTGTAACCATCCTCTTGGAAAACCAATTGCCCATACCGGTTATATATATGCACGCTAGCAAACTGGAAGCGTTCTAGATTGGGTATATTCCATTTCTCGTTAATATTATCGCCATTGGGCGAAAACGCATTTGGGATAAGTGGTTGTTTTAGCAACACCACATCTACTTGGGTAGTGTTCTTGCAACCACCTGCTGCTGTTACGGTAAGCGTATAGGTTACATCTGTAAGCGGGGTGCATAGCGGTTTCAGCAAAGCAGGGTCATCTAAGTATGCCGATGAAATATTTGGCACCCACTGGTATGTAAGCCCACTGCCCTTAGCTGTTGCCTGCAGCCTTGCAGAACGCCCAAGCAGTATATACTGTTTAAGGTCAGCATTTACTACTGGTAACCCGTGTACCACTACTGTTTGTACCCGAGTAGTGCTGGGGCAGCCAAAATTGTCTACGATATAATGGGATATAGGGTAGCTGCCGCTATCTTTATAATTAAGGGTAGCAATAGGGGTAGTACCCGTTGTATTGTCCCCAAAATTCCAATGGTTTTCTTTAACCGTGCCAGGGCTTTTGTCTGTAACGGTTATCGGTTCGCCTAAGCAAACACTTAAACTAGCAGGGTTAACAATATATGCTTCTGCTGGCTGCGGATGGATACTTGTAGACGGCAGGGTCTTGGTTGTTGTGTTGGAACAACCAGTGCCTGGCACTGTTACCGTTAAGGTAATTTGGTAATCGGCCACTGCACTAAATTTATGCGTAGCTATATGCGAGGCAGATGTAGCCGTGTTGTTGGCATCGCCAAAATCCCATAAACAATTCAAACCAGCAGGTGTGGAAGCATCGGTAAACGTGCCGTTTCCATCAGGCAAGCAAATACCATTGGTAGGCAACTTGAAATCTGCCGTAGGCAAAGCGTTTACCACCACATTCTTAGGCGTAGTTACCACACACCCACTGTCGTTGGTTACAGTAAGTGCAACCGCATAGGTAGCGGCCGTGATATATTTATGCGACACTGGTGAGCCAGTTGCCGTGTTGGGGTTTGCTGCCGTGGCATTTGCCGCATCGGCAAAGTTCCATGCCAATGCTTTTATGTTGCCAATGCCCGCAGTCGATTTATCAGTAAAGCTGATAACGCCATTTACGCAAGTAGTGCTGGAGTAAACAAAATCTGGCACGGGCAATGGCCATACGTTAATAGGCTGCTTGGCAGAATCTTGGCAACCAAAGCCGGTAGTATATAATGCCTGCACCAAATTAGCACCAACCGTAGCCGTTGCAGGGTTGAACGATGTGCCGCTAACACCCGATCCAGAATAGGTAAATCCAGGATTACCAGCTTGCCCCGTGGTTTCCGTGGCCCCAGTTATTAGCCGTGCGGTTGCATTGGCACAAATGCCAACTTGGCTTACAAAAACCACATGCGGTATGCCATGCACGGTAATGGTTTGCGTAATAGAATCCTTGCAACTGCTACCAGCAGCAGCAATCAACCTTACCGTATATGTTTTATCGGTTGTGGAAACAGGGTATTTGTTTGTATAGGTTTTGCTGCTGCCCGCCGCCCCGTTTGATGGCGAGTTGTCTGTAAATATTACAGATGGGTTATTTACCACATCCCAAATAATCTGTACGGTATTTATCTTGCCTATGGCAATAGTGGAATTATCTGTCAACTGCACATCCACATTGCTGCACAACTTGCTGCCATTTACCATTGCAAAACTAGGTATTGGCTTGGAGCCAGCAATTTGAAATGGCACCGTATCTGCTGCGGAGCAGCCATGCAGCGTGGTTACCTTTTGTATAACGGAATAAGTGCCTATGCCTGCTGCCGTGTAATCGTGCTGCACATTGGTTGCCGTCCTGATAGTATCGTTGTTGCCAGACTTAGGGTCGCCAAAAGTCCAGAGGTAGGTAAATGGCTGTTGCGTGCCATCGTCTGGGGCAATGGTAGCTTTATCTGTAAATGTAACCGTGCCGCTACCTAGGCAACTGCCTGGCAATATAAAGCCCGGCGTAGGCAATGGGTTAATTTTTATAACCTGCGTTGCCGTGTCGCTCATGCACCCTTGATCAGTACTTATGGAAAACTTTACCGTGAAGCTGTTTATAGTGCCATATTTGTGCTTGGGGCTTGGCAGGTTAGAACTGTTGCTTGCACTAGCTCGCTCACCAAAGTCCCAGTTCCATTTGGTAATGGTTTGCTTATTGGCCGTGCTTATATCGCTAAACTTGGTTGAATCGCCGAAGCAAGTTTGAAGGTCTGCTGTAAAGGCAGCTTTGGGCTTATCGAATATATTGGCAGCCGTTTGGGTAATGCTATCCTTGCAGCCAAAGGCATTAGTGGCTACCAACTTCACAGTATATCCGCCGCTAGAAGAGGTTAGATAAGTGTGTACACCATCCACGGTAGTAGTGGTGGGCGTGTTGTCGCCAAAATCCCAAACATAACTATATGGCTGGAAGCCCGTTGCAAAATCGCTTGTATTGGTAAATGTGGTGCTGCCAGGCAAGCAAACGCCCTTAAAACTAAAGCCTGGCTTTGGCAATGGCGAAACAAATACTGAGTCAGAATATACTAAACTTTTACAACCGCCCGAGGTAAACACTTGCAAGGTAATCACATGCTTGCCGGGAGTTTGGTATTGGTGCGTTGGGTTTGCTAAATTAGAAGCATTGTTTGCACCACCGCTAGTTGGCTCACCAAAATCCCATACCCTTCTTGCTGCATTGGCAGAAGAACTATCAGAGAATGTTACGGTTGAACCAGGGCACAAAGTATCCATATCCATGCCAAACTTGGCTTTGATGCCAAAGGCTAAATCAAAGTTAACACTAAATTCAGACGTGCAGCCCAAACTACTAAAGGTAGTAAGCTTAGCCGTATAAGCACTAAGTGCAGGGTAAACATGTGGGTTCACGGTAGGGTTAGGGTTTGCCGCATTGGTAACAGACTCTGATGTGTGATCACCAAAATCCCAGTTCCATTTTACAATGGTAGAACCTGCAATAGACGTTGAGTTATCTGTAAAAGTTACATTTTTGCTGCCGCAACCTGCTGCCACTGCCGTAAAGTCAACATTGTCACCAGTTACCTGCACATATATTTTTTGAGCATCGGTGCCACCACATTCACTTGCAAATGTACCATAAGCAGTAGCAACAATTGGATAAAACCCATAGTCGCTAAATTTATATTGGACTGGGCAAGTATAAATATAGAAGGTTTGCCCATCCACTACAATAGTGCCGCTGGTATCGGCATATTGCTTAGCAGGATTATTTGGGTCTGTCATCATTGGGCCAGTATTGGAAGACCCACTTAGGTTGATATTGGAATTGTTAGGTACAGTCCAAACAATCTTATCTACTTTTGATGGCAAATAAGGCAGTGCAATAGCAAGGGTAACAAAGTTGTCCTTGCAAGTCTTAATCACTGAGCTTGATGTGTCATTACCAAAAGGGTTCTTGGCTATTTTAATAGATGACAAGTTATTAATAGCAGTACCAGCATTGTACCCATAACTTTCACCATCATCCATTCCATAAGCAATGGCATTAAAAGCCACATTAGAAGTTAAAGTATGCGAAAAACCAGTAGTTACTTTAAACTTCGCATAAGAATAGCTTGGATCACCGGGGTGCACTTTAAATACATTTTTCATTGGTATATTAGTGTTGGAACTAGAACCATAAATACCTGGAACACCAATTTTTGAGTAACTGCTAATACCAGTATCCGCAGTTTGCTTATTATCAAGTTTAAAACTAGCTACCCCTTCATTTTTTATTACCACATTAATATAACTACCGCCAGAACCACCATTTTTAAAATTAGAAGAATAAACTGTTGATGAATTTATCGCTTGTTGAACTGGGCTTAAAATTATCATCTCAGGATCTCCTAATCCACCATTTCCAATGTCTGGGTGGGTTGTCTTATTTTTACCATCGGGGGCTGATCCAGCTATTATAAACTGAGTAACAGATATTGGCTTATCACTTTCTATTATATTAGGTTGGTTACCTTCAATTGGATAATATTGACCTTGGCTATTATACTGAGAAGCAAGCAAAGCAGTAGCAGCAGTATGAATCGGACTATTTACCCAAACTTTTGTGTTAGCATCTTGAACATTGATACGAAAAACATTATATTCCATCGTTTTAGTTGGGACAGTAAGGTATTTAGTACCCCAAGCAACTTTCGGAAACATTTGCTGAACTAAATTGTCAGATCCTTGACCTACAAGATTTGTTTTAGTAGCAACTAATACTCTTCCACTACCGCCAAAAACGGCTATCTTTTTAGAGCAATCAACTGTTTTAACTGTTGTTCCGCTCAAATCAAGCCCAATTGCCGTGCCACTTCCTGTCCCTTGAACAAAAGCCATTGCATTAAAAATCTGCCCTTTATTTAAAGTTATAGCGTAAGTTGATCCTTTTGCGTATTTAACATTAGAAGGGATATTGGCTTCTTTAAAAATTGTTGCAGCACTAGAATCAACAATATCATTACTGGGTGTAAATTCAATTTGCGTGTTATCGTCTTTCGCAATTACAAAAAAGAAAGAACTTGCATTACCTGAATTTGTAGTACCCCCATATGCTTGAACACTATACGCTGACCCCCATGTATTTGTTGGAAACACCATTGTTGCCCCAGCAGAGTTATTAGTTGTATAAGTATGCATCCATACAGCAACAGGAACTCCATTTAAACTTTTGATATGTACCCCCCTATTACTAATACCAGTAAAATACAATCTAGAATCAGGGGCATTTCCTGAATTAAATTGATCAATTGCTCCAATCGGGAAATTTTTAATTTCCTTTACAGTATTAGCTGGTATCATCCATGTTTGTGGGAAACCAACGGCTCCAGAAATTCCTGGAAGTTCAATACTAACATTTGCATCTGTATTCCCAGCGGCAATATAAATTGACATCTGAGCAGCAGCCCCATCACTCGGTTGGGACTCCATATTATTCTGAAAAGCAAACCCAGTCCAAAAATCAGTACCCGTATTAGACAACTGATCGGGTGAAGGAATAATATTAGCCGTAAGACTTACTGAATCTGCATCTTGGGCAGCTGTACCGCCCCCAGAATGTGATATAGCACTTACAAAAGTGCCATAGTTATTTGTCAATAATTTTACGTAAATCACTTTTGTGAACTTCCCCCCCGTATAAGGTATCTTAAAAGAGGATACAGGCGCAGCAGGAAATGTGCTGGCAGAACTAGAAACAATAAAACCAGCAGCAGGGGATAGATTAATAGTAATACTATCTGCCGCAGGGCTAAGGTTTGCACCAGTTAATGTATAACTTAAAACTGGTGCATTAATATTATAAATTATATCGCCAAAATCTATTGAGCCTGTGTTTGTAGCCAATGTAGGAACTGCCCCCTTAGTAGTAAAGGAATCTATATTGCCACAGCCTGTTCCTTGGTTATTGGTAGCACATGCTTGGTAATAGTATTTTGTATTGGGTAGCAATTTTCTTACCACTTGCGTATAAGGGGTGCTACCAGTATTTACAAGTGGCGTAGCCGTATTGGCAAGCGAGGCCATGCTTGTGCCATAATTAATCACTTTATTTGTAATTGGCAATCCACCGCTATCAACAATGGTACCCCCTACCGTAGCTTTGTTAGACAATACATTTGCAGCTGGCTGATTAGTAATAACGCTTGGTACTGTAAAAGGGTCGGTTTTAAAACTCAATTCTGCACCATAAATGGTATCTAGTTGCGTAATAGCGTAAGCCCTTACAAAATAGGTAGTAGCGGCACTTAGCCCTGTGATAGTGCTATTAATAATACCATTGCTGCCATCGGTAGTTTTAGTAGGTAAAGAAGCCACTGGCGAAAGTGGTGCACCTGTTGTGTTCCAGCAAACGCCGCTTTGGTTAACCAATTGAGAGCCAGTAATTGAATAAGTGCCTGTGGCAGTACCCGCATACTTAGGTGCTGTTGCTGATTTAACCGCTGTGGAAGTAACCACAATAGGCTTTGAAGATGCCACAGTTGCTGTGCCAGCAAAAATTACATTTAAAATATTGAAATTATCATTCTTGGTAGCACCAGTAGTACTGGTAACATACATCCTTACTACATAAGTATGCGTGTTGTAGAAAGGTTGGTTTAAAGTGCCAAAACTGATAGTTGTTCCTAAAGTTGCTGAATCAACGGCTTGTGCTGGCGCAATCTGCTGCCAACTTCCTGCCCCATCTATTTGGTAATAGGGTGTTACCAACAAAGAGACAGTTTTACCTGAAGGAATACTTAGTGCCGGCACCTGAAAGCTAATACCAGTTATAGTTAAGTCAGAACCAGCTTTTGGGGATAGCGGAAAATCAAGGTTAAAAGTATTGTTAGCTGGGTGGCTAGATGGCCAAATCAGGCTTTGTTTAACTTTGAAGCCAGTTGTGGCAGAATAACCACCAGAAAAAGTTGGGTCTGCGGAAAACACCCCAGCATTAACGCTAGCAGCTACTCCGCTAGCATTGCTTGTGTTGGTTTTATTCAATGTCCATGTGGCCAATTGCTGTGCCTTTGCTGCTCCTGCAAACAACACCACTGCAAGCGACAATACAGCAACCTTTATAAACTGTAGGCGGCACGAAAAGGAAAAATTACAAATGCTCATAGTCAGGGGATACTTAAGTAATAATTATTTATTGAAACATCGGCACGGCAAATCTTTATATCCATTGTGGCAAGCCAGCCATGTTTTTTAATGCTAATGGCAAATATTAAATCCAGTTTATAAAAATGGGCAAAGCAATGCACGATACACCTGCATTACAGGCTATCATTACACTAGATAAATCATCATCAAAAAAAAGGATGCAAATTGTTCATACGGCGCTTATTCATGGCAACGGCAATACAGCAATAATCTATTTCAAACAATCGTTTATCAGCAATTACGGTGAAGCTACACCCATTTAAAACAACAGCACGAAAGAATCACCTAACCGATACACAAGATTAAACACTTTAAGCAACCTAACTATCCTGCACAATGCTGCTTTTGCAACCTGCTGTATTTTTTGCCTAATTGCTATAAGAACACTAGGGTTGATTTTGCAAGTCCCAACCCTTACCCCTTTTAGAAGCTAGAATATATACACAAATCTGATTGAAGCAAATGTTGCCCTAAAGCATGTAAACATCACTACAAACCCCGACCTCACCCCAACCCTCTCCAAAGGGAGAGGGGGCAAGAACAAATGAGAGAATTAGAAGACCTAAGTGAATATTTGAACTGGGCTATTTTTTATTTTTCGGTGATTTATTTTTTTTGTTACTTCCCTTTTTTGACTATAACTCATTGACATTCAGTTCATTAAGTTTTTTAAGCCTCATTTTTTATTATAATTTAAGTGAATTTTATGATCATGTATCGATAATAGAATGATAGTTTTATTATAGTAGAATGATAATATATTGATAAGAAACTGATAAGATTTTGATGGTGGATTATCATTTTCCTAAGCCAACCAACATCCGAATCGGGAGGTAAGGCCAAGATGCCCCTATGCTCCTTTAATGTAAAATTGGCATGAATAGGTATATAGCCCAAAATAAAAATCCTATATGGGGGAAATATGCTCCCATGAGCATCCAAAATTTCCCCCATATAGGATGCTTGCTGGGCAGCAAACAGCAGGGGTTGGCTTATATTATAAGCAGGATTAAATATTTCGTGCTTCTGCCAAATTGAAAACAACAAAAAGCGAAATTTTGAAATGCACCCAATTCCTAATTTATAATTCTGTTTTGTGCTACTTAGTGCCTTCCTACCTTCGTGGCTACTTTACCGAACTAAAAAAAGGGCCGGATAATATCCGGCCCCCGTCCCAATCATGATAAACAAAAAAGTTAATTATTGCACAGCAATTGTTTTTACAACCCTTGTTGCACCATTGGTAAATTCTAATTCATATGTACCAGCTTTAATAGAAGCAGGTAATGTTACTGCTTGAGACAAGGAACTACCTACCAAATTGATAGCTTTAGAAGCAACTTTTTGCCCACTGATGCTATAAATATTAACAGCGTAATTGCCCGCATCAAAACCATCTACCTGTAGGTTTAACTGGTGGTTTGCTACTGGGTTAGGGAACACAGTAACGCCGCCTTTGGTTTGGAACAACACTTTTAAAATAGAACTATAAGTTACAGCACCATTTTTATCAATTGATTTAATCCTGTAGTAGTTAACGCCGCTTGCAGGGGCAGGATCGGTAAAGGAATAATTCTTTCTGCTGGAAGCAGGTACAGTACCTGCTTGTTTAAACTCAATGCCATTGGTAGATTTTTCAACCGCATAGCTTGCCACATTCACCTCGCCTTCAGAAACCCAGTTGATTACCGATTGGTTGTTTACCCTGCTTGCACTAACAGCAGAAAACTTAACAGGAAGCGGCGTTGTATTTGCATAAATAACAAAGTTCTCAAAACCTAAGGCTTTGCCCTTTGATGCCGCTTTAGAAGCATTGTACGGCAATAACCTAACCTTGAAAGAACCACCCGCTACAACCAAAACATCTGAAACCTGAATGTTAAAAGTCCTTATAGTATCTTTAGACAGTAACTGGTCTTTACCCAAAATAAGCAGGTTTGAAGTAGCCCAATTATCGGTAGAATAATAAAAATCAGCTGTAACAGCAGCACCACCCGTGCTTACCATGGATACCTTAATGCCTGTCATGAACAAATTAGTAGTAGGGTGCACCGCAAATTCAATGTACCTGCTAGGAATGCCTTCAACGGTTGAGTTTCCTTCCCAAAATCCAGATGCTGGATCTACCTTCAAGTTGTTGGCACCTGTATCTGTTGGGGCAAATGTGCGCATGGAATAAGTAGCAATGTCAAAGGGGGCATTAATACCTGCTTTTGGCTTTAAAGTTTTAGAAACACCAATCCTTACATAAGCACAAGTATCAACTGTTAACCTTGAACTACTGAAACCGCCCGAGTCAAAAGCATTTTTGGGATAATTAGTGGGGGGTTTTGTAACGTTTGTCCAAACGGCAGAATCTGATTGTGCTGACAAGTGGAGGCTAACCCCTGTTGCTGCTATCACGGCAAGCAACCGCAAAGTAGAAATTGATTTCATAATGGCGTTTTTTTAAAAAATTATAAGTTTGTATTTATGTTGTAAAGATATTTAGGAGTATGCCTATAACTATCCTGCCCTGTGCTGCTATACCCACATAAACCTATACTTTTTCTACCCTATACCTTTTCCTAGTGGTTGGTGTCTCACTAACCACTAGGAAAAAAATATTAGTGCTATTCGTGCATTAGTGTCATACTTTATTTTATGCGATGGGCTACACCCATCGCTAGTATATGACACCCCTTCGGGACTTTGCGGTTAATATTTTTACTATTTTATCACTACTTGTTTTGTTTGCTTGCCCGATGGAGTAAAAATGGTTACGGAATAAGCCCCTTTTGCAAAAGAAGCAACTGGGATTTGTTGTGGGGAAGTTTGCAGTAATTTGCCTGTGTAAACAGCATGGCCAGCAAAATCGGTTATCAATACCAAGCCATCTATACTGCTTGTACTGCTTATTTGTATGTTTATAACATACTTCGCAGGGTTGGGGAAGATTGCAAAAGCAAGTTTTTTATCTGCATTTATCGCAACTGTGTTGCTATATGTTTTTTTACCATCATTATCTACACCCTCTATACGGTAATAAACAACAGCAGCCTTGTTTGCCAATGGCAAGGCATCTGTATAGCTATACTGGTAACCAGCACCCTGCACTTTTGCCCTGCCCACTTCATTAAATGCCACGCCATCAATGCTACGGAGAACAATGTAATAAGCAGTGTTTATTTCTATTCCTGTTTCCCATTTCAAAAGTGCATTGCCCGGGCTTTGGTACTGCCCAGTAAAATTTAAAAAAGAAATGGGCAGTATATTAGACAACATATTATGGTAAACAGAAACTACATTTTTGCCATAATTAGGCACAGCTAAATCTGCTTGCCCGTCACCATCAATATCGGCAATAGCGGCAGAAAAAGGATAATTGCCAGTGGCAATGGGAACACCCTTGGCAAAGGAAGCAGCACTAAGGATGCCAGCGGTATAAACATTTTTTATAACCGCAATATTATTGCTTACCAAATTGGCCACTACAATATCTGGCAGCGTGTCGCTGTCAATATTACCCACAGACACGCTATAAGGCGATGAGCCATAAGAAGGCAAATCGAACTTGGCAGCAAAGGCTGCTGAGTCTATTTTGCCAGCATTTACCTTGTTTGTTAGTATAGATATGGTATTGGTGGTTTGGTTGGCAACTACAATATCCAATTTACCATCGCCATTTAAATCGCCTGTGGCAAGCGTGTAAGGACAGGTGCCTACACTAAAGTCTATCTTCTTTGCAAAAGAAGCCGTGGTGATGCTATCCCCCGTTGTTGTATTCTTAAAAACAGAGATGGTTTTCGCATTCAGGTTTGAAACAATTAAATCAAGTTTATTATCCCCATTCAAATCTGCAATTGCTACGGAAGATGGCCCTAAACCCGTTGTAAAATCAACTGCAGGAGCAAAAGAACTAGAATCAATGATGCCCGTTTTAGCTATGTTTCTTAAAACAGATACCGTATTGCTATAACTATTGGCCACTGCAATATCTGGCTTGCCATCGCCGTCCAAGTCACCAATGGCAACACCTGTTGGCATTGACAGCGTATCTGAAATAAAATTGACTTTAGCACCCAAAGAACTAGCATTGATAACGCCCTTGGTTGCCGTATTTTTATAAACAGCTATTTTATTGGCAAATAGGCTCGTGATAACAATATCTTGCTTACCATCCCCATCTAAATCGCCAATGGCTATGGCACTTGGCGTAGAGTCTGTGGCAAAATCCACTTTGGCAGCAAAGGCTGTTTTGCCGACAGTTGAAGTGTTTTTAAGGATAGCGAATGTGTTGGTAGCCCTGTTTAAAACCACCATGTCTGCATTGCCATCGCCATCTATATCGGCTATTGCCACAATGCCCGCAGGGTTGCTGCCCGTTGCAAAATCTGCTTTTGCACTAAAAGAAGCAGCCGTAAGGGCTTGCCCAATGCCGCTATTGAAAGTTACAGAAAATGGTATTGCTGAACTGCCAATAAGGTTTGTGGCCGTGTTAACCACCGATATAGGCTGATAAGTAGCCCCAGCAGGTATTACTGCAACCAAGCTAGTTACAGAAGCATTGGTTACAGAAGCACGGGTAGCACCAAAAAACACGATGTTACTTGCGGTATCTGTATTAAAATTACTGCCTGTAATGGTAACAGCAGTGCCCACTGCCCCACTGGCAGGAGCAAAAGCAGTTATAATAGGCTGTGCTTTTGACGCCATGGCAATTAAAAGCAGCAATAAAGTACCAAAAAAAGGCAAAGGTTTTTGCTGGTGAAATTGTTTGTTATATTTAAAATATTGTTTCATGTTTTAGATTGAGTGTGCTTTCTAATTAAAATCCTTGGATACCAGTAACACTGGTAGTTATAACATTTGTCCCGTTCTTTGCAGGTGCTTTGTTGATGATTACATTCTTAAATGTTACCCCATTGGCAAAGCTGATTGCCATGCCTTTCTTGGCCGCAATGTTTACGTTGGTTAAAACGATGTTTTGTATCAAGCTATTGGTTAACCCTAAAAAAGTACCTGCATTACCAGAACCTGTAACTGTGAGGTTATTTATGAAAAAATTATTTACAGCAGGAATTTTTGGCGGTGTGGTTACAGTGTTGGCATAAGTAAAGTCAACCACGATTGGGTTTGTAACACCCGTCATGGTAATGTTTGAGTAATAGGTGTTTGAAACCAGCCCTCCAATGCCAGGCCCAGATTTTATACGGATACCGTTAGTGGTCGATTTAAAAGTACAGCCAGTAACCCGTAGGTTATTATACCCACCATTCGTTTCGCTGCCAATAGACAATCCATGGCCATAGCCAAACGTGCAGTTGGCTACCGTAATATCCTGGCAATTGCTCCCTGCTTTAATGGCTATATTATCGTCGCCCACGCTTACGCTACAGTTTGTTATCAGCACATTGTAGCATCCTGATGGGTCAATGCCATCTGTGTTTGGCGAATTTTTATCCGTGTTAATAGTGATGTGGTCTATAACAACATTCCTGCAATTATTGGGCACAATATGAAAAGTTGGGGAGTTTTGGATGTTTAAACTGTCGATGGTTAAGTTGGTAACATTAGATAAATAGATTAACCTAGGCCTGTTAACGGCATTGTTGGCATTAAAAGCAGCCCACCATGGGGCGCCGCTGCCATCAATAGTTCCTTGCCCTGTAATCCTCACGTTTGTAAGGTTGCCTGAAGTATATAGCAAATTCCTTAATGTAGTGCCAACCGTCCAGTCAGCCATAATAGGGCTGCCTTGCAAAGTAGCTGCGCTATCAATGCGCAGCGTGATATTACTTTTCATCAACAAAGGCGCTGTCCTGTAAACGCCAGCAGTAAGCCTTATGGTACCCCCGCCTGTGCTGCTACAGTAGTTAATTGCATTTTGTATGTATTTAGTTTGCAAAGTCGTATCCCCCGTAGCAACTGTAAGCGTGGAATCGTTGTCGTCATCCAAAGTATTGGCCATGCAGGTTTTAATACTTAACAGATGGAGGAAACCAAATAAAAGGAAGTAGTGTTTGTTCATGTATTGTGAATTGATGATGTTTTTATTTGTGTTAACACTTATTGTAAATAAGGATGTTGCCAAAACCAAGACTAGCTTGAATACTGGCAACACCATTTTTTATCTCCTATCCTTACTCTTATGCTCTACTGAACCTCTATTCCAGACTGGTAAACCTGTTGCTTGCTATCGGTGCTTGTAATGGTTACATTGTAAAAGCCTGTTGCCAGCTTATTGATGCTTAAAGCATGGCTTGTGCTGCCCCCATTGTGGTTGATAACCTGCTCATGCACTTTTTGCCCAAGGGCATTGTAGATACCTATATTGTATTTGCCAGCTACAACATTTTCCAGTTTCACGTTCAACTTGCTGTTTATTACTGGGTTAGGATACAATGTGTAAGGTGTAAAGCGCAAGGCATAAGGCGAAAGGGTTACAACATTGCTGTAAGCTATGCTTCCATCTGCGCTGGTGGCTTTGATGCGGTAGTAAGTAGTGCCAGTAACGCTATTGTCAACATAGCTGTATGCCGCAGTAGCCGTGTTCTTGGCTGTTGCAGTGCCTATTGCGGTGTATGCCGTGCCATCGGTTGATTTCTCTACTGTGTAGCCAGCTACTTTGTTTTCCCCTGCCGTGTTCCAGCTTACTGTTGCTGCACCTTCTTTCAATGTTGCGGTAGCCACAATGCTGTTTACTGCCAAAACTGTTGGCTTGAACACAATCTTGAACCTGTTGGCATAGCTTGCTGCAACTGTATTATCCGCCGCAAAGCTGATGGTGTTCAGGCCGCTGCTTAGTGCAGTGTAGGTTTTTGTATAGCCATCATATATATATGGCACTAGGCTATTGCTGTTGTAGCTTGTGGCATCTATTTGCAACTTGTAGTTGGCCTTTGATACCTGTGCCAACTCTATAGCTATAATATCATCCTTGGTGGCTACCTGCCTGCCGTCTATGCTTAGTGCCTTGCTGGTGCTTAGCTCGTGTATGGACAGGTTGTCGCTGCTGTTGGGCAGCTTAGGCACATCCTCGTTGCCATTGTAGCCATTGCTGTAACCATTGCCAAACACGATATTGGCCACGTCCATCTTGTGGTAGCTGCCTGCCCCTGCTGTTTCTGCCCTTAGCAAAACAATAGGCAATTTGCTTTCACCGCCAAACACTGCTGTTTGGTTGCCTATGCCTGCGGCCTTGGCCGCTTCTGTGAAGCCAATCACAGGGTATTTAGGGAACGTTTTCTTGTTCTGGATAAATATGGCCTGACCAGCTTGTATATACTGGTTGCTGCCTGAATTACCCGCTACATAAGCACCTGTTGCACCAAGGGTTGGGTCTAGGTAATAGTAATAGTTTTCTATGCTGTCCTTGGTAAGCAAACGCCAGTCAACAGGGCAAACATAAGGGTTGGCCACTAGGTTGAAACTGCTGTCTGTAAGGTTGTTCAAGCCAAAAGTGCTGTTGGCGTAGGTGCTGCCCGTAACTGCGTTGCTCACGCCTGCCGGGCTGTAGGTAACGTCTCCTGTTACCAAAGTGCCGCTTGCACGCAGCCTAGTGTCGTTGTACATCAACAAGCCAAGCGGAGTATTGTCTATGCTAGTACCGTACAGGTAGAAGCTCCTGTCACCCCTTATCAATAGCCTGTAGCCAGTGAATGGCGTTACCAGTGTATTGGTGTTGGTAACGGTTGCCCATGTGCCATTGATGTAGGTATAAGCCGTTTTCACAGCATTGGCACTCACATCAAAATGGTTGGCATCAATGCTGTTCGCCGTGCTGGTATTGCCCGCTACCCCTGTGCCACCTGTGATGAACATGCCGTAGCCACTGTTGCTATAGCTGCCGCTTTCTTGGTATGTACTGTACAAAGTGTTCGCCGTGTTGTAAACACCTGGGGCAATGTCGCGATAGCTCCGGTAGCCTTTAGGTATATACCTTTCCACGGTTACTGTTCCGCTGATGCTGCCGCTGTTGCCGCTTGCACCTACTGCGGCCAATGTGCCAGAACTAGCTATGCTGTTCGATTTGAACACTAGGTTGCTGTTGGTAGTCAATATGCCGCTTTGTAGGGTCAACACACCCGTTATGTTAAGCTTGTTGCTGCCACTGCTCACGGTTGCACCAAAGCTATTGCTTAAAGTGAGGCTGCTTACTGTGCCGATACCAGTAATGGTTTGGGCAGAAGTAGCTGCTAATACAATAGTACCGCCACTGATAGTACCATTATTGGTAAATGGTGAACCTGTAACCGAAATTGTGCCTGTATTGGCAAAAGTAACCCCGCTTGCTACAATGATTTGGGCAACTGAAGTAGCACCGCCCCATTGTGCATTGGATAGGTTAGCGTTAATAGTAGCAACAGAAGTAGCGGATGGTATGCCTGCACTCCATGAAGCACCATTCCAAATGGTGATTGGCACTGGTGTAACAGCACTAGATGCTGTACTTGCTGCACTCTGACCAACACTATTGGTGGCTTTTACAGTAAACGTATAAGCTGTGCCATTAGTTAAGCCAGTTACTACTATTGGGCTGCTAGAACCAGTTGGTGTAAAGCCGCCTGGAGTAGATGTTACTGTGTATGTTGTAATTGCGGCGCCTCCATTATCAACAGGTGGAGTAAAGGCAACTGAAGCCTGTCCATTGCCAGCAGTAGCAGTAACGCTTGTTGGCGCTCCCGGAACAGTTAATAAAAATGCGTGGCTATTGCCAATAGCATACAAATTAGCGGTTGTAGTAGGCAATGCTATTGCAGCTGCTGTGGCCACAGAATAAGTATTGCTACTTACAGTTGATACAGTACCTAAAGCAGACTCGGCATAAGCACTAACATAAGTTCCTAAAACAGGGCTTGTACTAGCGTAACCTGTACCTTGGTTTAAGGTGTTATATTGGAAAGTAACAGTTGGTGAAGTTGCTGCGCTTGCCAAGATAGACCACTCTAAGTTAACCACGTTATTCGGCGATGCGGCAACATGGCTAAGCGTAGATTTTACGCCCGTTGTTATATTACGACCCGTTGTGCCACCAGTTAAAATTAAAGGTGCATAATAAGAAGAAGTACCAATAGGAAAGGTTGTGGCTGATGTAGTAACTCCATTAAGTGTAAACTTACCTGTGCCGCTTGCATCTATATAAGAAGACGAACTACCTGTTGCTGAAGAAGCCGCAAAATTATTAGCCCCTAAAGTAACAATACCATTGTTAAGTGCCCATATACCATAACCAGTAATAGAACCATTTAAAATAAGTCCATTGTTATTATTTACCGTTACATTTTGTACACGAGTCAATGTAGAACTACCAAAAACGATGCTACCAGCACCTGTATTGCGTATTTTCTGCGCTATCGTACCGTTAAATGCTAATGAAGCTGTTCCATTTGCTGTTGGTGAAATTGTTAAGGCACTAGCTGAATTATTCACCAAATTGCCTAGGATATTTAAAGTAGCCCCAGTAAAATCAAATGTAGCAGCACCTGAACCAGCCTGAACAATCAAGCTATCCATCGTACAATTACCTGTTATAGGTGCCGTTGTAGCCAATTTAATACTTAAAGCGGTTGCAGTATTATAGCTAAAAATAGAGAATGTCCTGCCGCCAAAAGAAGGTGTATAAGATGCACTTGCTGCCTGGTATTCATAAGTACTTCCAGATTGGAACGCAATTACGGTATTCCCAGTTCCGCCAAATGCGTCAGCCCCCTTGATGCCTATTAATTTAGAATTATTTTTAAAAATCACAGAACTGTCTGTTCCAGTTCCAAAAGGGAATGTAGTACTACTTAAATTATAAGAACAAACTGAGCCGCTTTGGAAATTAACAGAACCAGCATCGGTGCCAATGAATTGATGGCCACCTGCACCAGTTTCACCCAATATTAAAGTACCGCTAATAGAAGCTGTTGCACCAGTAGCCAATGTGATAGTCAAAGCAGGGCTTGCACTTAATGTTGTTAAAGATGAAGTTCCGTCAATACTAAAATCTGATGCTGCCCCACCAACAATATTTAGTGTCCTGCTACCACTAGCGGTCAATGTTACAGCAGCATTATTTTGAAAAATAAACTGCCCATAATAGGTAGTTACTGTAGAAGGTAAAGTTAACGCAACAGTTCCTGTTTGGTTACCCACCGTATTACTAATGTCAGTACCATCAAAAATGATTATATCACTATTACCTGGTGTATTCATTCCTGTATATGCACTAGCATTTGGTGTACCACCTAAAGATGTAGCTAAAGTGCCTATCGCACCAAATGTTGCAGCAGTACCACCTACCCAATAATAAGATATAGGCCCAAGCACTGTAAATGTGTTTGAAGTAACAGACAATGCTCCTGAGGAAAATATAATTGTGGAACCGCTTGCGTTTGCAGTTGCCGAACCACTTAAAGTAAGGAAACTTGCCACGCCGCTACTTGCATTTACTGAATTTCCACCTCCAATTGTCCAAGAACCCGCCCCTACTGCTGCTGTTACGCTTGCAGAACTCCCAGTTAGCACATTGCCATATTTGTCTTCTATTTTAACTACAGGTTGTGTAGCAAAAGCAGCACCACTTGATGCAGGAGCTACAGGTTGGGTAGTAATAACCAACTGGGTAGCTGAACCAACAGCAATTGCTTGAGGGATACTTGTATTATTGTAATTGGTGGCAGAAATAACTACTGATTGTGTACCAGGAGTCCTTAAACCACTCGCAACGCCTCCAGAAGGTTTCAAGGTCAACCCACCTGCCGAAATTGTATAATCTGTACCAGCCGTCAAGGTATTTACACCATACTTTACTGTGGTAATAGCACCAAGCCAAGTGGCGTCATTACTACCAAATGTTATAAGGAAATCATTGTCAACTGTTGCACCACTGGCAGCAATTAATGAAGGTGGTGTACTCAAGGAAACAGCAGTTGCAATAACAAAATCACCTAAGGCTGTAAAACTATTTGAAGAACTAATTGTGCCAGTATTATTGGCAGAACCTACACCACCCAAATCAACCCATCCGCTACTACCAGCTATTCTTATAAGGTTTAAATCAGAAAGGCTTATACCACTGGCATCGGTTCCATCATATACTAACCCTAAAGTAGCAGATGCTATATTGCTTCCACTTGACGACAAGGTATAATACCTGTTGTTAGAAACGGCAGACAGTGTTCCAGGTATAGTATGTGTAGGTGTTGTACCGCCTACAAATGCTTCAGCTTTATAGGTTGTAGAAGTAGCCGTTGACTGTGTTACTGTTAATGTAACAGGGCTATAATAGTTTGTAGTACTTATTTTCTTGCCAATTGGAAATACCAATGCTGTACCAGTAGTAGTTGCAAGGGTATTTTGCATTGGCCCATTTATATAAGATGAAGAAGACCCACCACTTAAAGTTGCTGTACTTGCCAGTGTCAATAAGTTTGTTGAGGTAGTTGTTAATATACCAGCAGTCAAAGTAAAGGTGCCATTAACCGTAAGTGCGCTGTTTAAAGTAACACCCGCCGAGTTGTTGATTGTAATTCCGAGCCCTGCCCCACTCAATGTACCAAAAGTGGCATTTTGGGCAGAAGTGCCTACAAACCTGATTAATTGTGATGAAGCACCAGATGTTATAGTTCCTACGGTTTGTACAAAGTCTCCTTTAACATCCAAATTGTCTGAAGCCGAACTACCAAAAGTTAAGGCAGCAGCAGCATAGCCACCAGTAGCTGATAAAGAATCTACCATCCTAAATGAACCATTTACCGTTGTGGTATATATTCCATTATTAAATAGATAGCTACCACAATTCAAATTGATACTACCAAATGTTCCATTAGTAGAACCGGCAGATGTGTACAGTTGTACTTGCTTGCTATTTGTTCTCGCCAGTGTAAGGTTACCAGCTACTACTAAAGCAGTTGGGAAATTGGTAAATAGTTTTAAAGGGTTAGCAGTAAGGCCAGGTGCATCAAAATATATATTACCAAAACCCCCTGCGCCTGGTGCACTAACAGCAGCAATAGTTGTAGCAGACGTAACCCCTGTTATATTTAAGTTGCCATAATGCGTACCATTTACCCATGTTGCAGCAGGAACCTGGCCACCATTTCCAGTTAAGGTATATCCACCGGAAGCACTACTTGTTGCAAACAATAATGTAGATGTGGTAGCTGTTATTGCCGTGCTGCTTGTATTAGTACTTACAATAGTACCTAGTACTGTTACCACCGAACCAGTTGTAACAAAAGATGCCGCTGTTGTGGTATTAATATTTAATGTACCAGTAATACTCATAGTACCACCGGTAGTAGTTAGGGCGCCTGCTCCTGATGCCAAAGTATAAGTACCAGCAATGATTGAACTTTCACTTGCACCTAATGTAACAGCAATTGCGCTGCCTTGTGTAAAGGCCGATGTAGCATCTACTGCAACCCCACTAGTTACTGTAAGGGTTGATGTACCTGCCAATGAAACCGATGTGTTATTAGATACTTGCAATGCATAAATAGTTTGTGTTGAAGGCATGGTTGTAATGGCTACAGATGCTGGTGTTCCATTACTATTGTCGAATAACAAAATATCTGTAGTTGCTGGAGATGTCCTTGTAGGGATCCAGTTAGTCGAAGTACTCCAGTTATTATCTGTAGCACCTGTCCAAATATATTGTGCGTTTGCAGTTGTTGATTGGGTATTAGGGTTATTGGTAGAAGCAGAAGTTAAATAATTTTCTGAACCACCAGCACCATTGAAAGTATATACTTCAAATGTATAAGAAGTACTTACACTTAAGCCGGTTACAGTAACAGTGTTACCTGTGGAATTATATACTACATAACTACTAGCCGCAGTAGTACCGCCAATACCATAACTAGCATTTGCAGTATAGCTAGTGCCACTTGTAGGGGCTGTTGGGCTACTGCCTTGTTTTACCACTACTAAACTTTTGACGCCGCTACCTGCTGTCCAAGAAAGCGTTAACTGATTACCCGATACATTATTAAATGATATACCAGATGCCTGTGTAGCTGGCAAAGCAGATAGGGTTGTAAAACTAATTTCACTGCCGTAGTTTGTACCATTACTATTGGTAGCATAAGCTTTTACAAAATACGGTGTTCCAGCAGCCAAACCACTTATAGTACTTGTAAAAGGAGTACTTGTACCATCATTTGTAAAATTGCTTCCAGAAGCTATTGTTTCAGCACCAGAATTTGTACTCCAAGCAACTCCTTCTCCTATAACAGCAGAACCGCCAATAGCTGTAACACTACTACTAGTAATGGTAGCCCCACTGGTAGTAATGCTTCCTGAAGTACCTGTAACCACTGTAGGTGGTGCAGTGCTTGTAGCTTGATTGCCCGCAGCAGGGGAAGTAGTTAAATAATTTTGTGTAGCACCAGAACCATTGAATTGATATACATCAAAATAATAAGTAGTGCCACCAGAAAGGCCAGTTATAGCAATAGACGATGTAGCTGCACCGCTGTACACCACATAGTTACCCGTGCCAATTTGCGTGCCGTTGCCAAAAACTAAGTTGCCAATATAAGCAGTTCCATTTACAGGATTGCCACTATTTGCAGCCGGATCGCCACCTGCCCTTGCTACTACTATCAAGTTGGTACCAGCACCGCTTCCGGGTTGTGTCCAACTAACTGTCAATGTAGTACCGCCTACGGAAGGGAAATTAACTCCTGTTGCTTGCGCAGTAGGGGCATTAGATAAAGTATAAAATGTAGCATCGCTACCATTGGTAGTGCCAGCAGAACTTGTGCCATTAACCCTAAAATGGTATTGTGTAGCCGCTGTTAAGCCGCTTGCGATAGTATAAGATGTGGAAACATTGGTAGCACCAGCACTTGTTGGGCTATTAGAACCTGCATTACCAGTACTACTATACGAAGTACTAGTACCATAATCGAATGTAATGTTGGTAGCAGCCCCATTAGCAGCATTGATAGTACCGTTTAAAACAGCACTTGTTGTAGTAATGCTACTTGCATTGCCTGTTGTTACAGTTGGTGCAGGAAGCGCCCCCATTGCCAAGTAAAATGTACCCGCAGTTCCTGGCGAAGCAGTAATAGCATTGGAAACGCCAATACCATTAATACCCCCAACAGTAGCGGGTATAGTACCACCTATACTGCTATAAGAACCAGATGAGCCAGTTGTATTTGTCCCAATTAAAGCATTAGAACCTAAAGATGATTTACCCAATGAAGCTTTAAGTAATGTAAATACTGCACCAGTAGTTGTTAAAGACCAATATTCGCTAGTACTAGGTGAAATTGTACCGTCGTTAGTAGGTGAAAAACTACCTGAAAAAGCCTGGATTTGTGCGGTACTTGTGGCAGCACTGGCTGTATATGTCAAATCAAATGGAAGATACGCAGAACTTGTCCCTACTGGGAATGAATATTTTGTTGCTGAGGCGTTTGTAGCCAAAGTCCAGTTTATTGGCCCACTTATATAACAACTAGTGGAAGGGCTACCTGCAATTGCAGTAGAAGCTGTATTTGTTATTGAAAGTAAATTGGCAGTGGTAGTGGTCAATATCCCACTTGTTAATGTAAGAACGCCTGCTGAACCAATGGTTATTGGAGCGTTTAACGCAACTGCCGCATTGATAGTAAGATTATTAACCGTGGGAAGTGCGAATGTGACAGTAGCACCAGATGAAACCCCTGTTGTAACTGCAGACAATACAACTGTAGTAGCTGTATAACTACTAACAGTGCTATTCGCCGCAATGCCTAAACCAGTAACAAGCATACCAACAGCCACGCCAGTAGTAGAAGTAAAGTTTAGCGTAGCACTAGCATTCGCTGTTAAGGCACTTGTTGCTATTGCAGCTAGTGTTGGCGTTGTTGTAGCACCATTAAAAACATAGTTGGCTCCAGCAGTGTAAGTATTTGTTAATCCAGTACAAGTTATTGTAGCAGCCAAGCCACCCGTATTGGCCGTTTTTAAAGTACCCGCAGCAGCTAATGTAAAAATACCCCCTGTACCATTCACAGTCTTAGTTCCACAATCTAAAGTACCATTAACGGTTAAACTAGGAGCAACACCAACTTTTGTTAGTGGAAAATTATTACTTAAAGTTAATGACTTGGCCGCGACAACAACAAATGGAATTGAATTACCAGAAGCAGCCGATGTTGTAAGTGTTCCACTACTAAAAGTAAATGTAGTAGCCCCATTAAAGTTAAATGCACCAGGAGTACTTAATACCTTATTAGTACCAACACAAACCAAACTTCCACCTTCAATTATTAAATTTCCAGCCAAATTCACTGTATTTGCCTGACTTGTAGATGCGGGAACATTAGGAATAAAATTGAATGTGCCACCTTTGATATCTAAAGCACCAGAAATAGTTAAAGTAGAAGACCCAAAAAGCAATGCTCCAGTGGTTGAACCTCCCATAAAAGTACCCCCATTCATTGTGAAATTAGTACAAGAAATTGTACAAGCTGTTGTACTGGTTGTTGTCGGAGAAAAATCGCCTCCATTTAATATAACGTCACCAGTTACTGTAATAGAACTACCATTTCCTGTAGTTGAACTAACTGAACCTAAAAAATTTCCATTATTAATTACCAAATTCCCTGCAATTGAAAGACTTGAAGTATTTACTTTCAACTGAATACCACCAGATGTTGTTGTTGCTGCAGTTCCATCTCCTATAGTAAGATTACCCTTTACTGTTGTTAATTTACCACCAACAGTTGCAATTGTTGAATAAGCGGAAGGTAGGTAGAAAAACAAATTACCGAATGTGGGTAATGCTGCGGAAATAGTTCCTGTAGTAATATTTTGTATATATACATTACTCATATTAGCAACAGTGCCAGTGCTATACAAACTAACTGTTCCCATTTTAAATGGACCACTCGCAGCAGTAGGATCCCCAGTTCCACTAGCATTATAATAGAAGTTTCCTAATTGATCAACTTGAAACGTAGAAAAAGTATTAAGAGTTGTAGCAAAAAGAGCCGCAGTCTGTGTAACCGTAGCACCTCCCTCTATTTCAAAAACCACATTACTTGTAGCACTTGCCCCAAAAGTTGTAAAAGCAGTGCTTAGGGTCACAGACTCAGGCAACGTTACACCGCTACATGTCACAGCAGTACCACTAGAATTTGTACTCCCTTGTACAACAAAAACATCCCCAGCAGTAGTAAAGTTACTTGGGTGAGTAGTAGTTAATACCCTCGCAGTAGAACTACCACTATTAGTACACCATGCTGTAGTTGTAATTATTGATGTAGTACCATCCCAATAATAGGTAGCCGCAAATACACTCGAAGTAATTAAAACCGCAAAAACAAGCATGAATGCATGTTTCAAAATCTGGGATGCCTTAGAAAAGGCTGAATTTGTAGATAAATTTTTCATACAGCTGATGTAATGCCCGGCGAAGGCTTTTAAAAATACTTTTATATAATGCAATCGTTCCCGACAATGAGCAAAAAACATAACTATATTATTGCCTAATACAACTATTTTAATATTTACTCGAAGGGTAAAGGTAGTGTACCTAAAAAGCTGTTGCATCCTGTCCTATCCTGCACTATCCTGTTACTGGCAAAGCACAATCGTTTATGCAAACAGCATACTTTAAGCATTATTTCATTTAAAAGTATCTATCTAGCAATAAAAAAAGCAACTAAAACATTGATTATCAACATACTAATAAATATATCCCTCTAAAAAACACATGTAGAGCCCTATGTGCAAAGATTTTAAAAGAAATATGCCATACCCCTCATTTAAGGGGTTTTTAATTTGTATTTCCTTCATTTATTTTAATATAGCCTTGGTAAAAACTATTGGAATTGCTTTTCTAAAAAAGCAACAACATACCCCATCATCGGCTGGAACCATGGGTGGAAAAACCAGAATGGGTGTGGCGTGTCGTCTATGGTTTGTGCCTCTGAATAAATGCCGAGTGTACTCATTTGTTTCATCATGCTGTCCCTGCCAGCATGGAAGCGGGCCGTGGCGCTGTTGATAAACAAAAATGGCACGGTACGCTTGTCCAAATGGCTTAATGCAGAAGCATCCTCCCATTTTTCAGGCTGCTGGGCGTAGGTGCCGCCCAGCCATTGGGCTGCAACAGCCCCCTCTGCTGATTCGGGGTGGTGGAAGGCCAATATGCCGTCAATATCAACCACGGCCTGCACCTTGGATGAAACTAATTGGGTGCTGCTGGTATCTTCAAATTTTGGGTTGCAGTTAGTTGTGCCAATCAATGCGGCTAACTGCCCCCCTGCTGAGCAGCCCAGAATGGCTATTTTGTTGGTATCAATGCCATATTGCATGGCATTTGCCCGCATCCATTTGATAACGTCCTTCAAATCTAGTACTGCCGCAGGGTATATTGCCTCGGGCGATAGCCTATACTCAGCACTCACGGCTACATAGCCTTTGTTAGCTAGTTCTACGGCCATGGCATGGTTCTGTGTTTTATCGCCAGAACGCCAGCCGCCACCAAAAACCAGCAGCACGGCAGGCTTTTGGTGTTTTGTATTCTTGGGGTAAAATACATCTAGCAGCAGTTCCCTTTGGCCAATATGCTTGTAAGGAATATCTAGCTGGGCAATGGTGGTTTTGCTTTTTTTGGGTGCTGCTACCACAATATAGGGCCTCCTTTTTTGTTCTTTTAGGTATGTGGAAGCCACTGTAAAACTGGTATCTTTTGGCACAACAAGCCCTTGGGCTAGGCAAAGCCCAATATTGATGGTTAATAATACAATGGGGAGGATTAATTTCAAAGTTATTATTACTTTTTTTTACGCACCACATAGATGCGCTTACGCCATTTTTCGAAGGGCTTAACCTTCCGCTATTGTATACCGCCCTTTCAGGGCTATATTTTATACTTGTATATTGCCTTACCTAAAATATAGCCTATCTTACTTCATTTCCTCTTGCCTTAAGACTTTCGGCTTACAACGACCTCCTTTTAATCATATAAAAGGGATTTTTAATTTGTTCATCCCTGTTATTCAATATCAAATCGGCAGTGCTTTCACCCATTTTCTCAAAATCGGTGCTGATCACCGTTATGTCAAGCAAATCCTTCAGCTCTGTTTCATTAAACGAAATAATGCCAATGTCTTTCCCAAGCAAGAAGCTAGATTGTTTTATTTTCTTTACCAATACCACAAGGTCATCTTCAGCAATTACAATATACAACGTACCCTTTACCAACTTAATGCTGTCGGCTTTTGAAATAATCTTGAAGGAATGCTTGTATTTCTTGCAAAATAGCTCTGCCCCTTGTATTATTTCCAAAGGGTGGTTGCTTTGGTCTGGAAAAAGCAACGACACCGATTTATATTTTGCTATCAGTTCCTGAGCCTCTGTAAGTGCCTTGTAAATATCGTTTTTAAAATCTTGGTACACCCCCTTTGTAGTAGGTATCTCTGGCAAAATCTTATCTACCAAGATTAGCTCGCCAGGTGGCACCGTTTTCAGCACAGCAACGTATTCTTCAGGCTTTGCGCTCATTTCAAAATGGGGCATCACCAAGTAATAATTGTATTTGCCAATTGTTTGGCTAAAAATATCTTTCAGCAACGATGGCTTGTAATGGTGTATCTGCAAGTCCACGGTTGCCTTGTCGCCCATTGCATTTAAAAAGCTGTAATAAATAATCCGCTTGAAAGAACTGATTTTATTAAAAATAAATAATATTTTTAGCTTGTCGTCTTTCCTCCCCACCACAAAATACCCCTTTCCCCGCACCGAATTTACATACCCAATCCTTTTCAGCTCCTTGTATGCTTTTTCAATCGTGTCCCTAGCAACATTGTATTCCTCGTTAAACACGTTGATAGAGGGCAATATGGCATCTTTCTCCAGCATCCCTTTTTCTATCTGCTGCCCGATGATGTCGGCAATCTGCATGTAGATGGGCGTTTTGCTCTTAAGGTCTATGGCAATATCGCCGAGTATTGACAACTTTTTCATTTGCGTGGACAAGCTTGTATACTTGTGTTTGGGGTTAAAATAAAGTAGGCAACATAAACCTAGAAGGGAAGTTATTCAACCGCCATTTATTCCGATGGGCTGACACCCATCGCTATTATATACCGTCCTTTCAGGACTATAGCGTAGCTTAACGATAGGATTAACCACCCATCGAAACTGTACTTTCTAACTTTATTGATAAAAGAGCAATACATACCACGCAGCAGACTTATAGTATTATTCGGCAAGGGTGTTGTAATAAGTGCCAGCAGGCTCCCCGGGCAATTATTATATACAATTGCTAAACAAATATGATTGCCTACACCAAAATTTATAAAATGTACCCGGCTACCAACATCCCATCTTCTTTCTTTCCATGTTTATGCTATTATTCTTCAAATGCTGGCAAGCCCGGTAATCCTATACATTTTGGTTTAGGCAATTAAATTATTTTATAATTACTGACTTGCTTGCTTCTCCCCTGCCCGTGCTTTTGGCATTGTTGCCTACATTGGTAGCAATTGCCACCACTTTATACGTCCCTGCTTTTGTGTATTGATGGATTACATAATTGCTTGAAAAATCAAAGGCTGTTTCCGTGTCGGTAATTGAATTGATATTACTAGAATCGATATGGGTATGCGCTGAGTCGCCAGTATATATTACCCTGAAATCTGAGCCGCTGCCGCAATAGTTGAAATACAGTGTTTTTTTATAAACATTGGCTGGCACGCCATCCTGCATGTCTATAAAATAACCAGCAGTATGGTTTTTCATGATGCTATCTACTGTTAGTTTATCAAGCATGCTTACTTTTGCAGAATCCAAAGCACTTATGGTGAAACAAACGCTAGGGTTGCTTACGCTGTTCTTGCTGCAAGACCACAATACAATACCCACGGAATACAAAAGCAATACCCAAAAAAATACCTTTTTCATACTAAATAATTGATAATTGACAATTGGAAATTGATAATTGTCTCTTAATTCCTAATTCTTAATTCCTAATTCATAATTAATACCCATAGTCCTGTTTCAACACGCCCCCACTTGCATCTATCACCGATTGTGGCAAAGGAAGCAGCTCGCTATGGTTGGCATGGAAGCCCGAACCTAGATTTGCTTTGATTGCTGTTTGCAAAGCGGTCCCAATCCATGTTACTTTGTTCCATGGAGAAGTAGACGGTGCTTTGGCATAAAATGAATTAGCCCAAATACCAGCATCGTCAACAGCAGTGGAAGCAGAAGAAGCAGGGTTTTGTGGCGTACCTGGCGTATAGAAATACATTGACTTAGCAAGTGGCCCCGCAGTAGCGTAAGCAGGTGGCGGCGCCATATAGGTAGTAACAGGGTTAACTGCTGAAACGGACATAGTGTTTATATTTGTTTGAGTTTGACTGATAGCCGTGCCTAACAAACCCCACCTAATCAAGTCATATTTCCTTATCCCTTCTCCCCCAAACTCTAACGCACGTTCCCTTACAATAGCTTTAAAAAAGCCATCATGGTCAGTAGGCGTAGTACCAATAAGGCTTTTATTGCCGCCATAACCCCGAGTCCTTACTTCTTCATAAGCAGCTATGGCTGCGGCCGATGGTCCCGTGCCATTGCTTAATTCATTATCGGCCTCGGCATACATTAACAATACATCGGAGAACCTTATCAACGGCCAATTTATACCCCAGTAGGTAATTCCAATGGGTGTTGGCTTTTTAATCCAATCTATGCGGAATTTTCCATCGTGTATGGTAGTCATTTTAATACCCACTTTTGAATAATTAGATTGCCAAGTATCATAAGGGGCTATAGTAACATCCCTTCTTAAATCACTAGAGTCGAACAAATAAAAATAAGTAGGCAAGGGAATTAATGTGGCACTGCCTAAATAAGTGGTAGTAACGGTACCACTCTTCGCCGTATCTGAAGACAAAATAAACCTTGTGCCATTGTATTGGCCAATTTTACTGTCTGTGCTGCCATTGCCACCGCCCATGGCTACCTGAAACAAAATTTCATTAGTAGGGTCGGGCGTGTGTGCATCTATGCCGTCTTTAAATATAGCTTTAAAGCTAGGGTTTAGCGTGTGCTGGTCGCGCCTATTTATCAAATCAGCGCATTCATCCCTGGCTATTTTATAAAAGGAAAGGGCATCTGATGGGGGTACATTTGTAAGGTCTTTGCGTAAAGAATAACCTGCACGGTACAGGGCAATCCTTGCCCTTAATGCTTTAACGGCACCTTTGGTAATCCTTTCATCGGGCTGGTCGCCAATTGACGACAATTCTGTCCTCCAAGGAACTAACGTTTCTGCCAAAGGCAAATCAACAAGCACTAAACGGTTATAAATAGAATCCCTGTTTGTTTTTGGCAGGGCAAAAGTATTGGAATGTTCCGCAGGGTCAAACTGTGCAGGCACATCGCCCCAATTCCTTATCAATTCCAAATAAAACTGTGCCCTGAGGGTAAGTGCCTCCCCCAATAACCTTTTTAGCTCCCCTTGCTGTATGCCATTACCCTTGGTATATAAATCCATCTTGGGAATATTGTAGATGCACAAATTGGCCCTGCCCACGCCTTCGTACAGTTGCACAAAAGGTGCATATAGTTGCAGGTTTAGGGATGTGGTATTGTAGCGTGCCATGTCTTTCCTGTCATTGTCTCCACTGCCAGAAGCACCCAGCATTTCGTCATTGTCGTAAGGGTAAACAAGGCTAATCCTGCTGCCATAGCCATTGTCGCCCGCCAAATCGTTATAGATGCCAATAACGGCAGCCTGGGCAAATCCAACACTGCTAAAAACATCTTTCTCGCTAATGCTGGATACTGGATCGGGGTTCAAAAATTTGTTGCACCCTATGCCTGCACATACTGCAAAGAATGCTGTTATATAAATCGTTGTTTTAAGATATTTGTTTGTCATAACTAGAAATCGTTAAAAGAATTAAAATGTCAAATTCAAACCGCATATATATGCCCTGCTGCGTGGGTAAGCAGAATAGTCCACGCTAGGCGTAAGCGGTGTGGCGCGCCTAGTATTTACTTCAGGGTCGTAGCCAGAATAGCCTGTTATCACGGCTACATTGTTCACTGTTAAATAGAAACGCAGCTTGGTAATTTTTGCGCGCCTCATCAGGCTAGCTGGCAAGGAATACCCAAATGTAATGTTGCTAATCCTAATAAAAGACCCATCTTCAACAGACCAAGAATTTGGCGAGAAGGAACTGGAACTAGAACCAACCAACGGCAGCCAGAAAGAGGCATTTTTATTAAGGGAATCCAATTGTGATGGTAATACTGACACAACCACTTGCTTGTTACTTATTTGTTGGTAAATATTGCCATTGTTGTCTGTCACCCTCCATCGGTTATTGGCTACAGCCAGCATATTAGCCCCTGGGGTATAGCCACTGGTAAACTCAAGCCTGTTGTAATTAAAAACTTTGCTTCCGTATGAATAATTGATAAAAATGCTAGCATCAAAACCCTTGTAGCTAAACTGCTGGTTCAAGCCTCCAAAAAATTTAGGGAGGGCGTTGCCTATAATAGTCCTGTCGTTGGCATCAACCACACCATCGCCATTCAAGTCTTTATACTTGATGCTACCGGGCTGCGTGATAGCAGAAGTAATCGAAGAATCGTTTGCAACACTTTTCTTTAAATTATATACATATGGGCCGGGGCCGCTTTTAGGCGTTACATCAAAATCACTTGCATGGTAAAACCCATCATTTACAAAACCATACATGGAGCCAACTGATTGACCAACCTTCACCTCAAAATCAGGCAGGTTGCTTGTTCCAGCCCATCCTGAATTGAACAGGTAAGCATTTTGGGCACCTAAACTTTTAATGGTATTGCTATTGGCTGAAATATTGTAGGTTGCTGTCCAAGTAAAATTCCTTGTCCTTAGCACCGTGCCAGACAGTTGCAGTTCAACCCCCTTATTAAGGGTAACACCAATGTTTTGGTATTGGGTTTCATACCCAGAACTTTGCTGGATTGGCGTATTAATCAATAGTTTATTCGTGGTGTTGTAATATCCATCTATGGTTATAGATAGCCTGTCTTTGAACAATGACAAATCCAAGCCAAGATCCCTTGAGGTTGTAGGCTCCCATTGCAAGTTGGGGTTTGCAGGGGAAGGCACATTGATGCCAGGCACAATCGTTTGGCTTAGTGCATAAGCTGATGCAGGGTTGGTGCTGGTATAATAAACATCGTATTGATAAGGAGGAATACGGGAATTGCCCACGATACCGTAAGAAGCCCTCAATTTCATGTCGCTAATTGTTGATTTATACTTGTCCATAAACGATTCCTGCGAAACACGCCAAGAAAGCGATGCCGATGGAAAAATACCCCATCTATGTGCAGGCCCGAACACGCTGGAACCATCTTTGCGCAAGCTAGCCGTGAAAACATATTTTTTGTCGAGCGTATAATTTAGCTTGCCAAAAAAAGAGCTTATCCTAAGTGGCAGTATGGACGAGGTTTGCAATGGCTGCGAATAATATTGTGGGGTGTGAGCCAAGTTTAAATTGCCCAGTGCCTGTGCCGCAGTAATGCCAATGGGGAAATAAAAAATCTGGCTATTATTTTGTTTGTCCGTGTTCATGTACCATTCCTCGCCAGCAAGCAATGTAATATCATTATCGTGCTTGAACCATTTGGTTTTGGTGGTGAATGTAAGCACGTTTGAGTTGTTGAATATAACCCTATTATCGTTGCCGATGGTTACTGCTGGTTTGCCAGCACCGCTACGCTTGGCCAAATAAGTAATCGTATCATCAAAAGCATCTTGCCTCAACGTGTTGTTGTCGAAACCAAATGTAGCCCGGAAAGAAAAATGAGGATCGAAGGTATAATTCAAGTACCCACCAAGGTTATAGTTATTGGTAACATTGTTCCTATACATAGCATTGTTCAGCAAAACAGGGTTAATGAGCGACAACCCATTACTACTGGTTGCATCCTCCAATGCTTGGTCGCTGGAGTTATCGGTTTGCCCAGCTCCCAAAAACGGCTTGTACCGGATAATTTGCCGCATAAAATTCAAGCTACTGCTACCTTGGTCCGATGTATTGGGTCCTTTCACGGCATTGTTGTTATACCGTATGTTTACCCCAATTTTCAGCTTTTCGCTTGCTTTGTGGTCAAATTTAAAAGTAACCAGTTTCCTGTCATAGCCCGAGTTTAAAAATAAACCATCTTGTTTGTTAGCCGTAAAGCTAAGGTAATAGGTTGTTTGCGCAGTACCGCCCGATATGCTTATGTTGTGGGTTTGCTGCATGGCATTGTGCCCAAGCATCTTTTTTTGCCAATCGTAAAATGGCCTATTTTTATATGCCTGCACGGTATCCCAAGCCGAAGACCATGGAGCATAAAGGTTGATGCCCCCTTTAACAGTATCGCCTGTGTATAAAGACCGCTCGTATAGGTACAACATGAAATCATACGGCTTCATCACTTCCAATTCCTTGGGCAACTTATTGATGCCCGTGAAGAAATTGTACGAAACGTTCATTTTGCCTTGTGTGTTCTTGCCGCCTTTTGTAGTAATTACTACCACGCCATTGGCACCCCTGGCACCATATATAGAAGTAGCGGCAGCATCTTTCAACACATCTATTGTTTCAATATCCTGAGGGCCTAGTTTCGACAAGCCATCATCCACTTCTATCCCATCAATAATATATAAAGGCACATTGTCCTGCGTTACAGAACCACCACCCCTTACTTTAATAAGCATTTGTGCATTGGGGCCTCCTTCAGAGCCGGTAACTTGCACACCAGCAAGCCTGCCTGTGAGGGCTTCCTCAGCAGAGTTTACCACAACATCTTTTAATTGCTTGGCATTAACTGAGGAAACGGCACCTTGTATATCTTTCCTTCGTACAGACTGGTAGCCAATTACCACCACTTCATCGGGCGTGGCACTAAAATCAAGCTCTAGTTTTACAGTTACGGTTTTGCTGACTGCAAAAGGCACTAACTTGGTTTTATAATTTACATAGCTAATTACCAAATACCCCGAATCTTTAGTAATAGGGATTTTTAATACAAAGTTTCCCTTTTCATCGGTTGACACGCCGCCTTTAGCACCTTTGAACACGACACTAGCTTTGGGCAACGGCATGCCTTTTTCATCTAAAACAGTCCCTTTTACTTCCCGGGACTGTGCAAGCAAACTGGCAATAGACAGCATACAGCACAAGCAAAACAGCAGACCTTTTTTCATACGCAACAATCGTTTATAAATATACAGCCATATACCATACAGCCCCTACTATACCATTTCAGGGGTTAAAAGTACCATGCTTTTTCCTATAACTATCCTGCACTATCCTGCCAACGGTATTGGTTTGACTAAAGTGAATGGTTTTACCGAAGGGGCAAAGGTGATATAAATAAAAGGCTAATTCTTTTTTTAATATGCTGGTGGGTTTACAACTGTTATTGCAATTCAGGGTTTCCCCCATCATGGGGGCATTTTTGGTTACTCATGGGGGCATATTTCCCCCATATAGGATTGTCCTTTTGCAAAAGTCCCAAATCTATCCCAACTTTGTATTATATAGTCCCCTTGCTTTCGTTGGTTCAATCCTTGTGGTTGCCCTAGCCTTGGTTAGCTGCCCCCTTGGCTCATTTTAAACATACAAAAAAACGTCATTATGAACTACATCCGTACACAAAAAACACGAAGAAGCACTCACTTTTCACTCACAAATCACTCACTTTTCACTCATAAATCACGCACAAATCACTCAAAAAACACTCACTTTTCACTCACAAAACACTCACTTTAAAAAATACAAAAGCACTGTATTTCAATGAGTTACGATGCATTAACACCTAAAAATTAAATTTAGGGTCTCAAAAGCCAGCAAAACCAAGCAGGCAACGCCCCTGAAAATGGGCTATTCACTTTGGATTTTGCCCCTATTAAGGTTACATTAAATGCTAGGTTGGCACTCACCAGCACCTCAAAAAAAGAATTAACCCTTTAAGGGGGTGCATAAAAGAGGCCTATCGTGCCTAATATAAGCGGGCAGGATAGTGCAGGATAGGCACTTTTGTTGTATAGCTACCTTTACCTACGCTTTTAAATAGCTTGCACTAAGCAATAGGATATTTTTGCTTGCCAGTATTGGGCATTTTTGCCCTTGGTTTTTTATCACAAATCAATACATAAGGATCGTATGAAATTAAAACAAATTGCTTGCTGTGTGTCTATGGCTTTGGCCACGCTAACATCCACTGCACAAAAAACAAATTATTCTTGGGACAATCTACCCAAGGCAGCCAAGCCCACCTTTAAAAAAGATACTTTTAATATACTAAAATATGGTGCTGTTGCAGATGGCATTACCTTAAACACCAAAAGCATCAACGATGCCATAGACGCTTGCAGCAAAAAAGGCGGCGGAGTAGTATTAGTGCCGCAAGGTTTCTGGATGACTGGCCCCATTGTTTTTAAAAGCAATGTAAACCTGCACCTGAATGGGGCGGCATTGCTGCAATTTACCAACGACAAAAGCCAGTACCCTTTGGTAATAGGCAATTGGGAAGGCCACCCATCGCCACGCAACCAATCCCCCATTTCAGGCACCGACTTAACCAATATTGCCATTACTGGCGAAGGTATTATTGATGGCCATGGCGAGGCTTGGCGATATATAGGCAAAGACAAGCTTACCGAGCCTGAATGGAAGCAATTGGTAGCTTCTGGCGGCATTGTAAGCGAAGACAAGAAAACATGGTACCCATCAGAAAGTTTCATGAAAGGGGCGAAGACAAAAGATGCTATCAGCATACAGCCCGGCAAAACCTTGAAAGACTATGAGGACATGAAAGATTTTTTCCGTGCCAACATGGTCGTATTTAACAATTGCAAGAAAGTATTGCTCCAAAATACTACTTTCCGCAATTCGCCAGCCTGGTGCCTGCATATGCTTTTGTGTGAAGATCTCACCTTGCTAAATGTAACCGTACATACGGAATGGAACGCACAAAATGGCGATGCCATAGATGTAGAATCGTGCAAGAACGTTTTGATAGAAGGCAGTAACTTCTCTTCTGGCGATGATGGTATCTGCGTAAAATCGGGCAGGGACGAGGACGGCCGCAAAAGGGGCATACCTACCGAGAACATGGTAGTGCACAACTGCACCGTTTACCGTGGGCATGGCGGTTTTGTAATTGGCAGCGAAATGAGCGGCGGCGCAAAAAACATTTTTGTATCGGAGTGTACTTTTATCGGCACTGATATTGGCCTTCGGTTTAAAACTACACGTGGCCGTGGCGGCATAGTGGAGAAGATTTATATCAAGAACATCAGCATGAAAGACATTTTGCACGAAGCTATCCTGTTTGATATGTACTATATGGTAAAAGCGGGGAAAAAAGAACTAAAGCCTGTTACCGAAGCAACGCCACAGTTCAAGGATTTTTATGTTTCCGACATCGTTTGCGATGGGGCTGAAAAAGCTATCATGATACGTGGGCTACCAGAAATGAGCATCAAGGGCATCCATTTGGAAAACATGGTGCTGAAAAGCGATAAGGGTGCTGAAATAATAGAAGCGGATGACATTAGCCTGAAAAATATATCCTTGCTGAGCAAAGACACAAACCCGTCTATTTTTATCGACAATGGCAGCAACCTTAGTTTCGACAATATTAAATACACCAATAATGCTGGTTTGTTGTTCAGCATCAATGGTGATAAATCTGCCCAAATAAAAGTAAGAAAAACAGATGTGTCAAAAGCAGCGAAGCAAGCGGAGTTTAACAATGGGGCTACGGAAAAGGCATTGATATTATCTAATTAATTATTGAGTTGGTATGCTAAAAAGAATTGCCCTTTCATGTTGCGCTTTGGTTAGTTGCCTAGTTATTTTGAATGCACAGAAGCCTTCATTCCCAAAAGATATTACTGTGGCGACAGATGGTAGCGGCAATTACCTAACTATCCAAGAAGCCATCAACTCTGTCAGGGATTTAGGCGCTCAGCGTGTAACCATACATATCAGAAAAGGCATTTACCACGAAAAACTAATTGTACCCTCATGGAAAACAAATATTTCACTTATAGGGGATGACAAAGAAACTACCATCATTACCAATAGCGATTATTCGGGCAAGGCTAACCTAGTAGGCAAGGATGCTTTTGGGAAAGATAAATTTACCACCTACACTTCTTATACTTTATTGGTAGAAGGGTCAGATTTTATAGCAGAAAACCTGACCATTGAAAATGCGGCAGGGGCTGTTGGCCAGGCAGTTGCCCTGCATGTGGGTGGCGACAGGTGCATTATTAGGAATTGTAAACTATTGGGGCATCAGGACACCCTATATGCAACCAATGAAAACAGCAGGCAGCTATACCAAAACTGCTATATAGAAGGCACAACTGATTTTATATTCGGCACGGCAACGGCTGTTTTTCAGAATTGTGTTATTAAAAGTCTGGCCAATTCATTTATCACCGCAGCATCTACCACCCCAAGGCAGCGTTTTGGTTTTGTATTACTGGATTGCAAATTGATTGCAGACACCAGTGTTAAAAAAGTATTCCTCGGCCGGCCTTGGCGGCCTTATGCCAAAACCGTATATATCCATTGCGAGCTAGGCAGCCATATTACCCCCGAAGGATGGAACCCTTGGAGGGGCGATGCCATGTTTCCCGATAAAGACAAAACTGCTTACTATGCCGAGTATGGCAATAGTGGCGAAGGTGCTGCTACCAACAACCGTGTTGCATGGGCAAAACAGCTTACCGCTTATGAGGTTAAAGAATATACCATTGCCAATATTTTGGGTGGGGCTGATTATTGGGATGCTTTGGGTGGGAAGTAAGATGGGATGAAGATAGCTTTTAAAAAAATGAGCGGCCTTGTTTCGCTACCATCTTCGCCGATGTTGCATCTCCGACCAACATCGAATAAATTTCAATCGAAGTGGCTTTGGTTGTTTTGAAAAAGTAATAACGTTAGCGGGTTATAGTAACATTATGGGAATAACAAAAGAACCTTTGGATGTTGATTTTGTCGTGGATCCCAAACCGTTGACAAAAGAAGATGCACTAATGATTAGCGAATTTATTAAGGCAGATAAAGCAAAAAGGGCTTTGCTTGACAAAAAGACTACACAAAAGCCAATCTCAAAGAAACAAAAAGTGATGGGATAAGCTTTTTGTACTTCTTTAGTAATTGTAAATTTTGAATATGGAAGTAAAAGAAAACAATAATAATAAGGTTGTAGTTAAATCCCAGCGAAAAAAAGCAGCGGTTAAAGCTGTTGTTAACGATTATGGGCAACACCCTTTTTTTATCGAAAAAGCAGAAGCTGCCAAGGCTTTTCTCTTAAAAGTCGGGCTACCTAAAGAGTTAAAAGAAAAGAATGTGTAGTATGCTGACATAATAGTTATCAAATCATTATATTATTTGATAATTAGTCAAAGACGTTTCGTTTGAGGTGGTTTTGGTTGTTTTAGGCAGGCCAGCAATTTGCGATTTTAGAAACAAATATTAGAATAATGGGTTTCTGTGTTATGAAAATGAAGGCTGTTACGTTATATATGTGAGGAAACTATTTTACGCATCTAATCACACCTTAAAAAAATGATACGACCAACTAAGGAAGAAAGAACTGCATTCAATGTTGATTACGCTGATAATACTGATTTTTCAGCCTATGCAAGGCTATTGCAAAGTAAATGGAGGGAGTGTAAGCAATACCCTTATGCCAAATATGGCAATTTTCTGGAGACTAAATTTGCCATGGACACCAAAGCAAATTTCTTAACAGAAAATATAAAAAACCTAGTAACAACTGCGATAGCAAATTCAGACAAAGAAGGCGCAATGATTCGCCAACCACGGATATGGGACAATTTGCTCTCCTCCCAGCCTTTGTGTTTTAATTTATTTGGAGAGCTTCATTTTGATTTAGAACTGGCAACAGCATACTTTAAAGAATTATTCCCAAATCGCATCGATACTGTAACTGCAGTTAAATTTGAATACTCAGCAGGAAGGGGCAATAAAAATTATACTGGAGACCATTCGGCTTTTGATGTGTTCGTTGAATATAAAAAAGATAATAGTAAAGGATTTATAGGGATTGAAGTAAAATATGCAGAAAGTTTGCAGGAGGAAAAAGAACTTGATGCACTGGCAACTTTTAATAGGCATCAATCAACATATACATCTTTAACCCAAGGCGATATTTTCAAGCCTACTGCTATTGAATTTGTAAGTAAAGTGCCCTTGTCGCAAATTTGGCGAGACCACCTTTTATCTATCGCACACAAAAAAGATTATGACGAAGGCTTTTTTGTTTTTCTATTCCCTAAGGGCAATACCAACTGCCAAAAAGGAGTGGATGCTTATATCAGCAACCTTATTTCAGCGGATGAAGAAATAATGGGATTTTATCCAAGGTACTTGGATGATTTTATACGCACATTGAGAAAAATAAAAAATGTTGCTTGGACAAAAGAATTAGAACACCGATATTTAGGAAAACCAATGATGAATACAGAATACTTTAAACTTGCCAACCAATTAAATGAAGAATTTAAACCCATGCTTCTTGAAAATGAACTTCATTTCAGGGGCAGTTTAGGCTCTATGTCATTAATATCATTATCTCCAAATACCCCTGAATTAGGCATTAAGTGCAATGCTGAAAACTATAACACAGGCAATAATATAGAAAAAATAATTTTAGAAGATTTAGGCAAAATAAAAATTAAGTCCTCGCCAAAAAGGCCTACACCAGAAAAGCATCTACAGGCATGGATAATTAAAAACGCATTTAACAGTCAAGGTAAACTGCCCTTTGGTGATAATATACAATTTATAACTTCTGAACTTGCACTTGAAAGCAATTCAGGAACCAAAGTAGTTGCTGACATTCTTGGGTACAGCACTACTACAAAACAACTCTGCATTATTGAATTGAAATCAAGTAGGCTAATGAAGGAGTTAATTAATCAAGTGAATATTTTTGAAGAAATAATCTTTGAGAATTTTGAATTCTTTACAACACTATTATTTATCAAGCTTAATATTGATTCAAGCACAGTATCTAAAAAAGTGAGGAAAATAATAATTTGGCCTCATGAGCATACATCCCCATTGGTAAAACTAAAAGAAGCTGGTATTGAAGAGATTACTTACCACAACGTATATACGTTCAATAGCTTTTAATTTTTTCTTTTAAATCTCCAAAAAAATGTTTTCCATAGGAAAACATTTTGTTATTTTTGGCTGTGTTTAATATAATCACCAAAAATACATTGCTAGATTATTGTAAAAAATATCCCCTTGCTGCGGTGGCATTGCAAGTATGGTATTATGAGCTGGCACAATGCAACTTTAAAAATTTCAATGAATTAAAAGAAGTCTATGGCAATGCAAGCCTTGTTGCAGATGATAGGGTTGTCTTTAATATAATGGGCAATAAATACAGGCTTGTAGCAAGGATAATATTTGAATTTAAAGCCATACAGATTAAATGGTTTGGAACTCATGCTGAATACGATAAAATTGATGTGACAACCATACAGTTTAAAAAGAAATAGCTATGGAACTTAAGATAATACAAACAAAAAAAGAGCATCAAGCATACCTTGATTGGCTAGACGAAATGTTTGACAAAAAAGTAAAGCCTCATACTCCAGAAGGAGATAAAGTAGAAGTTGCTTTATTGCTTGTGAAGCAATATGAGGACGAGCATTACCCTATACCAATGCCCGATCCTATCGATGCAATAAAAATAAAAATGCAGGAATTGGGTTTGAAAAACAAAGACTTGGTTGGCAAAGTTGGAACTAAAGGCTATGTATCTGCTTTGCTAAACAAACGCAAGCCATTGACATTGGAGCTGGCAAAATTATTTCATCGGGAGTTAAGCATTCCTTCTGATGTATTATTATCATAAAAATTTATTCTATACTATTCTTTAAAAATTTTCCACTCGCACATGAACATAACCCCCTCTCGCCTCCAGCAACATTTCGAGGCAATGAGCCTGATAGGCAAAATTGGTGAAACAGGCACTTGCAGGCCTGCGCATACAGCATTGGAAAAACAAGGTTTCGAGTTGGCTGCATCGTGGATGCAAGCCGCTGGCATGAAAACCCATATCGATAATTTTGGCAACCTCATTGGCAGGCTTGAGGGTAAAAACCCAGAACTGCCTGTACTGATGATGGGTTCCCACCTGGATTCGCAGCCTTATGGTGGGCGGTTTGATGGAGTGGCAGGCGTGCTGTGCGCCATAGAGGTAGTAAAGACATTGTCCGAAAATGGGATAGTACCTGAACGCAGCATTGAAGTAATTTCTTTTGCTGATGAGGAAGGCTGGCGTTTTAAGAAAGGGCTTTTTGGTAGTCGTGGCATTTTAGGTAAACTGGAGGAAGGCGAATTGCAACGTGCCGACCAAGACGGCATTACCCGCGAAGTGGCCCTAAAAGAATTTGGCTGCGACATTACCAACTTCAAAGCATCGGAATACAAACCCGGCAGCATTTTCTGCTTTTTGGAGCTGCATATAGAACAAGGGCCTGTATTGGATATTGGCAATAAGCCTATTGGCATTGTTACTGGCATCTCCGGTCCACTATGGCTAACGGTAAAGCTAAAAGGCATGGCTGGCCATGCGGGTTCTGTGCCTATGCCCATGCGCAAGGATGCATTGCTGGGTGCTGCCGAAATAATCGTTGCCTTGAATGAAATAGCTACGCAAGACCCGTCTGCCCCAACGGTGGGAACGGTGGGTACCATCAATGTATTCCCTGCTTCCAGAAATATTATCCCAGAAGAAGTGGAATTTACCCTTGATTTGCGGGACATTGACCTTGACCGACGCAACCGCTATGAAAAGCAGTTGATGGACAAAATTGCCGCTATCACGGCAAAACACAAATTGACTTATTCCATTTCAGAAGACACCAATAGCGAACCTCGCTATTGTGCCGACTGGATAAAAGATATTTTCCGCAGCAAGTGCAAAGAGCTAAACATAGATGCCCCCGAGTTGATGAGCGGCCCTTTCCATGATTCGTTAGCATTGTCTTATGCCTGCGACTATGGGATGATTTTTATCCGCTCCAAAGACGGCATCAGCCACAACCCATTGGAATATTCTTCTTACGAAGATTTGGCATTGGGTACGGAATTACTGTATGCTTCTGTGTTGGAGATATTGTCTAAACCATGATTTAGGGAGATTAGATGGATTAAAGGAAATTGGGGGTGAGAAAGTTTAACCGCAAAGCTCGCAAAGTGATTTACAAAAAAAAACACTTAGGACAATATAAAGTATTTTTATTACAAGGGCACGAGGGAATGGCAAGGCGCTATATCCACTTTTGGGTACTCGAAAAATGGTAGTAATGTTGCAAGGTTTTGTAACTGGCTACAAGATAAAAATGGGTAGGGATGCTTTGTTCACGCTGCTGCGGGAACAAGATTTGCTGATAAGGAGAAGGAAGCGAAAAGTACAGACAACCTTCTACAAGCACTGGCTAAAAAAGTACCCGAACCTGATAAGGGAGTATGTGCCGGCCGGCCCAAACGCACTGTGGGTAAGCGATATAACGTACATCGTGACAGACATGCATATTGAACTACTAAAATTTCAAGAAAAAATTGCTTAAATAACCTTACCTCCTCACCCATTTCCACATTTCTTTCCAAGTTGGTTTTTTGCCATACATCAGTATGCCTGTGCGGTATATTTTGCCACTTAGCCATGTAGTGAACATAAAGCCACCTATTAGTAAAAGCATGCTTAAAATTAGCTGCCAGTAAGGCACTGTGTTTGGTACGCCAAAAGGTATGCGTGCCATCATTACAATGGGCGAGGTAAGCGGGAAAAGGCTGCCAAAAACAGCCAAGCTGCCAGTAGGGTCATTCACTGCCCTTGTCATGATAACTATAGCAAAAATAATGGGCATGGTAATGGGCAGCGATAGGCTTTGCGCATCTTGCGGGTCTTCGTTCACAGTACTGCCCACGGCTGCAAACAAGGCGGAATAGAGCAAGTAACCCCCAAGGAAGTAAAATATAAAACAACCAGCCAATAACCCAAGGTTAATATTGTCCAGGCCATGCAGTAAACCTGCCAAAGCCCCACTGTCTTTTGCTTGCTGTATGGCCTGCACGCCATTGCCACCGGGCATTGCATGAACAGTATCAGACATCCCAGGTATAAATATGGGCAAAACGCCCCGGAGAAAAATAGTAAGCCCTATCCATATAAGGAATTGCAAAAGCCCCACTGCGCCAATGCCTGTTATTTTGCCCATCATTAGCTGGAATGGTTTTACGCTGCTGATAATTACCTCGGCTATGCGGTTGGTTTTTTCTTCCATCACGCCACGCATCACCATGGTGCCATAAATGAACAGGATAATATAAATCATAAATCCCGAGATATAGCCTATAATATAGCTTACCTGTATTTTAGCATCATTTTCTTCCTTGCCTTCCAGCGTGGCAAATTTTATTTCACTGCCTTTTTGAAGGCTGTCTAAATGGGATTTGCTTATCTGTAGGGTAGATAGCAAACGGTGTTCTTCCAGCGCATTGCCAAGTTTTTTTTGTATTTGGTCCCGCGTCATTAGGCCTACTGTTTTCCCGGAAATAAAAGACAATGTATCGCCTTTTGCTGCCTCAAAATTGCTGGCTACCCATACATAGCCGTCCAGTTCTTTTTTTGCTACTTTTTCCTTTAGCGAGGCAACCGTTTCTTTTTCCACAAACCTGAAAAATATATCGTCCCCATTTTCTATTTTGCCGCCAAACACGTTGGCATTATCGGCTACGGCTATTTTATAACTATCAGCACTCTTTACAGAAAAATAAATAATCATCCCATAAAAACCGAAGATGATTACTGGCAAAAGGATGGTCGTTAGCAGGAACGTTTTTTTCTGTACCCTGCTTAAAAATTCCCTTCTTGCTATGATGAATATTTTGTTCATATATTAGTGATAAGTAGTAAGTGATAAGTGGTAAATAGAACCGCGAGTAATCGGTAGTTGTTCGTGAGTAACTGGGAGTTATTCGTGAGTGCCTTTCATCCCTTTAGGGGATGGGGGTAGGGGAAAACGCCCTGCTAACAGCTTTTGTGCCTTCTACCAGATGGATAAAAATTTCATTCAGGCTGGGCAATATCTCGTTGAAAGACTCTATCGCAATGCCTTCACTGATAAAATATTGCAATATCTCATTGCTTTTATGCCCTTCATTTATTTTCAGGATCAGCTCATTGCCTTTTTGGCTAACCAGTTCATAGAGGTTATTTTCAGCATAGGATGGCATACCCGCAAGCTTGATGCTGAACTTGTTTTCCTTAAACTGCTGCTTCACTTCGGCCACGGTGCCGTCTAATATTTTTTTACCGAGGTTCACAAGCACTATATGGTTGCATATTTCTTCTACCTGCTCCATGCGGTGCGTACTGAATATAACGGTGCTGCCTCGCTGTGCTAGGCCGTAGATTTCATCCTTAATAAGGTTGGCGTTTACCGGGTCTAGCCCGCTAAATGGCTCGTCAAGTATTATCAGCTTTGGCTCGTGCAAAACCGTGGTCACAAATTGTAGCTTTTGGCTCATGCCCTTGCTTAGGTCTTCCACTTTTTTGTTCCACCAGCTTTCCATTTCCAAACGGCGAAACCAAAATTTTATTTTTTCCAAAGCCTCTGTTTTGCTCAAGCCTTTTAACTGGGCAAGGTAAATTGCTTGCTCGCCTATTTTCATTTTTTTGTACAACCCACGCTCCTCGGGCATATACCCAATCTTGATGATGTCATTCTCGGCATCAAATGGCCTTCCATCAAAAGTAATGCTGCCACTGTCGGGGTAAAAAATACCTGTTATCATCCTAAGCAGTGTGGTTTTGCCAGCACCGTTAGGACCAAGCAAGCCAAAAATGCTTCCTTCTTCAATATTAAAGCTAATGTCATCCACTGCTTTTTGGGTAGCGTAGTGTTTTTTTAGGTGGCTGAGCTGCAATATGTCTGGCATAGAATAATTAAGAATTGAGAATTAGGAATTAGGAATTAAAGAGCGATAACTTGCTTATGCTGGTTATTAAATAATTTTCGTAACCCATTTTTTTACAGCTTTTAATTCCAGATTGTGCCTGTTAGTATTGTCTAGGCATATTTTATTACAAGCATAAAGCAAAAAAACAGGCATTTATACAAAGAAAGTATAAATGCCTGTTTTAGAACAAATTATTATATAAGTAATAGTTACTGAAATAAATCAATTTTCAATAAAACCGCTTAGAAATAAATAATCAATTTTGCATAGACTTTGTGTGCTTACATTAAGTCAAATGTTTTTCCAATAGAAACTGCTTCCTTTATGCTTCTTTGCGAAAAAACGTTGTGTACTTTGTGGTTAAACCCAACTCCTTACTACTCTGCTTTTGCAGCTATTACCTCGCCGTCTATCAATAAAACAATTGGCTCGGGGTGGTTAGCAAATTTTACAGTTACGTCTTTCTTAAAAGGACCAGTAGCTGCTGCATTGTAGGTAACTTTTATTTTAGCTTCCTTGCCTTTGCCTATCGGCTCTTTTGGGTAATCGGGCGTGGTGCAGCCACATCCTGCAACCGCATTTTCTACAATCAAGGGCTTGTTGCTTTCATTTGTAAAAGAAAAGAAAAAACTAACAGGCTTGTTTTGTTTTATTTTTCCAAAACTGTGCTTCAACTCTTTAAACTTAATGTCGTTTTGTGCGCTAAGCCCAAAGGAAACAAACAATGCACAGGCAACTAATAGGTGCTTCATATTTTATTTTTAATTAGATTGAGTAGGGTTTTTCATTTTTTGTGTAGCCCCGTTTGCTGGTGCTGCTTCTTCTGCTGGCTTAAATGTTTCGCCATGGAAAGTTACTTGCTTGCTTAGTCCACCGCTGAAAAAGAACGTTACAAATTTGGTGAATGCACCATTAGTGCCGCCATTGAAACCTAGGGTAACTGTAACTGTTTGACCGGGGGCTATTTTCTCGCCCTTGGTGTATCCGTGTGGGGTAGTACAGCCGCAACCTGCTTGAACATTATCCAATGTTACTGAATCTGCGCTAATGTTTTTTACTTTCACTACATATTCAGTAGGTTTACCAAAAGGGATTTTGCCAAAATCGTAGTCTGCATTAACAAATTCCAATGTTTTGTTAATGTCTTTTTGTACAATAACACCTGGGGTTGTAGTGGTGGTAAGCTGTGCATTTATAACTGTTGAAAGAAACAATGCACAGAATAAAATGGTTAAATTTTTCATCTTTTAATGTTTAATGCTGTAAAAATATCGCTTTATCAGTAACGTTTACTAAATATCAAGCCAAAAATTTTATCTTTATCAAACTTTAATATTTTTTCACAATTCACTTTCAATTTTGTTCAAATAGCCACTATGGCACAACGACTCAAAGATGCACTAAGGGTTTACGGAAAAGAAGAATTAACCAAAAAACTTACGTTAATATTAAAAGTTTTTCTAGCTCCCAACCATATAGGGTGCATTTCAAATCTTCGCTTTTTATTCCCCTTTTTTATTTATCAGCAACATACATAATTGATGCTAATAGCCTCATTTAAATCTCAACCTCTCCCCAGTTATCTCCGAAAGGAGATGGAGCAAGAACAAAAGAGGGAATAATAAGAACTAAGCGAATATTTGAAATGGATTTTTTTCTTCTTTTTCCGTGATTTATTTTTTTAGAATCTATCTTTTTGCCTATAACTCATTGACATTCAGTTATTTATGTTTTTTTAGCCTCGTTTTTTATGATAATTTATATGAATTTTATAATAGTTTATTGATAGTAAAATGATAGTTTATTGATAATGGATTAATAATTTATTGATAAGAAACTAATAAGATTTTGATGGTGGATTATCATTTTCCCTAGTGATATACCAGCTGGTGAAGGAGCTAAAGCTAATGTGGCTAGTTGCTGTTTTAATGTAAAGTTGGCATGGAAAAATATATAGCCCAAAATAAAAATCCTATATGGGGGAAATATGCCCCCATGAGCATCCCAAATTTCCCCCTATATGGGGGTATACTTCCCCCATATAGGATTGTGCTTTTCAATATCCCGTAAATTATTCCCAATTTTACAGTAAATGGCACTCTTTCTCACAGTCTGACCTCCATGCCCTACCATCTGTCCTTAGCCTCGTGGCACTATTTTTAACATCAAAATAAAAAGTTATAATATGTATATTTCCAAATCAAAAAAATCACTCACTTTTCACTCACAAATCACTCACTTTCCACTCACAAAACACGCACAAATCACTCATTTTTCACTCATAAAACACTCACCAATCACTCACTTATAAAAAACATAAAATACTGTATTTCAATGAGTTACGTTCACGGAAGGCCTAAAATTTAAAATCAGGGGCAAAATGCCCTGCCAAACAAAGGCTGGCAATGCCTCCAAAAAGGGTAAAAAAGAGGTATCCGCACAGTAGCTCTTCTAAGGGGTAAAATAGGTACAGCTATTTTAGGATAAACAATTAGCGAAGTTTTGAAATGCACGCGTGGTTATTTTATAAATAAAATTGCTTCTTTTTTGTGCTGCTTTGAGCTTTTGAGCCTTTATGGCGAAAAAATACTTTTTTAGCAATAATATTTTTATATTCGATGTTTTGGAATTTTCCATTTTTGGACAACGGCTTGTAGCTGCAGGTTACTGGTTTTGGGTTGCAAGTTTAAGGCCGATTGCCAGCCTAATATGCACACTCATAACTTATAATTCATAATTCATAATTCGACAACTATTTTTGCACCATGGAACAATCTTTGAACTTGTCTTATAAAGACGATATGCTTTCCTACGATGGCTTTAGAAATGAAGTATTGAACGACTACCGCATGGCTATCTTTAGCCGTGAAGTAAGCCTTCTTGGTAGGCGGGAAGTATTGACAGGCAAAGCTAAATTTGGCATTTTTGGCGATGGTAAGGAACTGGCACAGATAGCCATGGCAAAGTTTTTTAAACCCGGCGATTTCAGGGCAGGCTACTACCGCGACCAGACTTTTATGTTTGCTAGCGGGCTTGCCAGTGCCGAGCAGTTTTTTGCGCAGCTATATGCCGACCCAGATATAAAAAACGACCCATTCAGTGCAGGCAGGCAAATGGTATCGCATTTTGCCACCCGCAACGTGGATGAAAACGGCAACTGGCTGGATTTGGCCAACCGGAAAAACATTACATCGGACATGGCACCTACTGCCTCTCAAATGCCACGGGCATTGGGGCTAGCTTTTGCATCTAAATGTTTCAGGGCATCGCCACATTTAAGACGATACGAAAACCTAAGCCATAATGGCAATGAAGTGTGCTTTTGCACCATTGGTGATGCAAGCACCAGCGAAGGGCACTTTTTAGAAGCCGTGAATGCGGCAGGTGTGCTACAAGTGCCGTTGGCTATTTTTGTGTGGGACGATGGCTATGGCATATCTGTGCCTAAGTCGCAACAAACCACCAAAGGCTCTATTTCGGCTGCATTAAAAGGTTTCCAAAAAACAGAAGGCACCAACGGCATACATATATACAAAGTAAAAGCATGGGACTACCCTAGCTTGTGCGAAGTGTTTGAGGAAGGCATACAAAAAGCCAGGGAAACGCATACGCCTGTGTTGTTCCATGTAGAAGAAGTAACCCAGCCACAAGGTCACAGCACTAGCGGTAGCCACGAGCGGTATAAAAAACCCGAAAGGCTGCAATGGGAGCGTGACTGGGACTGCATCAAGAAAATGCGGGAATGGATTATAGAAAACGCCATTGGCAGTGAAGATGAATTGCTGGGTTTTGAAAACGAAGCCAAGCAAAAAGCAAGGGAAAACAAAGACAAGGCATGGGAAAAATACCTTGCCCCTTTGAAACAACAAATGGACCAAGTAGTGGCATTGGTAAATAGCATTGCCGCCCCTGATGCAGAAGTGCATCATTACCTACAAACATTAATCACCAACCTGCAACAAAACCCCGAGCATTTCCGCAGGCATATCATGCGCACGCTGGCACTAGCCATAGATGCTGCGCCAAAATCGCCTACTATTGAACCAGTAAAGCAATATTACCAGTACTTGCTGGCACAAAACACCAAGTTGTTCAATTCATTGTTGTACAACGAGGGGCCAAAAAGTATTGGCCGTGTGGAAGAAGTGAAACCATTGATAGCTTTTGATGCCCCAGTATTTAACGGATATGAGATTTTGAACAAATATTTCGATGCCCTTTTCAGCAAAAACCCGCTTGTTTTTGCTTTTGGTGAAGATGTGGGCATGATTGGCGACGTGAACCAAGGTTTTGCAGGCTTGCAGCTAAAGCATGGCGAAAACCGCATTTTCGACACGGGCATTCGTGAACTAAGCATTATAGGTCAAGCCATAGGCATGGCACTGCGTGGGCTAAGGCCAATAGCAGAGATACAATATATAGATTACCTAGTATATGGCTTGCAGCCACTAACGGATGATGTGGCTACGCTGCATTTCAGGACGTATGGGCAACAAAGCTGCCCGGTTATTATCCGCACCCGTGGCCACCGCCTAGAAGGTATATGGCATAGCGGCAGCCCCATGGGCATGATTATCAATTCGCTAAGGGGGATGCATGTATGCGTGCCACGGAACATGGTGCAGGCGGCGGGCATGTACAATACCTTGCTGAAAGGCAACGACCCCGCCATAGTGGTAGAGTGCCTCAATGGGTACAGGCTAAAAGAAAAAATGCCTGCAAACCTGCTGGACATCACGGTGAAACTGGGCGTGCCAGAAGTGATAAAGGAAGGGGATGACATTACCATAGTATCGTATGGGTCTACCCTTCGCATCATCTACGATGCAGTGGAGCGTTTGGAAAAAGAAGGTATTAGCTGTGAGATAATAGATGTGCAAACACTGCTCCCTTTTGATATTAACCACCTTATCCTTGCTTCACTAAAGAAAACAAACCGCATTATCTTTATTGATGAAGATGTGCCAGGCGGCGCAGCAGCATATATGTACAACAAAGTGATGGAGGAGCAAGGAGGCTATAAATGGATAGACGTAGCCCCAAGGACGCTTACCGGGAAAGCCCACCGCCCAGGCTATGGCAGCGATGGCGACTATTTTGGCAAACCCAATGCCGAGGAAATTAGTACTGCCATCAGGGAAATGGTAAGTGAGTAAATAGGAGATAGTTTTTAAATAACCTTTATAGGGTTCCAAACCCTATAAAGGGTTATAGGATAGCTACTAAGTAATACTTTTAAAAAATATGTTTACACTAGAACAAATTAAGGCGGCTCACAGCAAAGTGAAATCAGGAGCAGACTTTCCTGCCTATATCCAGGACATCAAAAAATTTGGCGTTACTTTTTATGAAACTTTTGTAACAGATGGACACACCGATTATTATGGTGCGAACGATTATAAAACCTCAAGCCCCGCAAAGTATGAAGCATTGACTATTGAAGAAACTTCCAACGCAGCGGCATTTAAAGCAGACTTAAAAGCACACCAGCAAGGCAAAACAGATTATCCAAGTTTCTGTAGCGATTGTGCCAAATCGGGCATCGAAAAATGGGCAGTTTGCATAGAAAAAATGACTTGTACTTATTACGACAAGGCTGGCAACGAAGTTTTAGTGGAAATAATTCCGCAATGAAAAACAACACCTACCTTTTAAAAATAGGGTAATCTGTATATCCTTTTTCATCCGCAGTATAGAACAATTCCATTTCTAAGGTTTGGGATAATGGCCAATTGTTGGCCATCCTTTCTACTAAGTCTGGATTATTGATAAGTGGGCGGCCAAAAGCTATTAAGTCGGCCAGCCCACTGTTTATATCGGCCTCGGCTCTTTCTTTGTCGTAGCCCCCACAAAGGATAATGGTGTTTGTAAAATGATGGCGTATCAATTGCTTTATTGCAAGCGGTACTACTGGCGCACAAATGCTGGAATGATCTACCAAATGGATATATGCAATGCCCATCTTATTAAGCTCAGTAGCAAGGTATTGATAGGTGGCATCTATTTCTGGATAATGCGGCATATCGCTTGCTACCCCATAAGGCGATAAGCGGATGCCTGTTTTTTCCTTTCCAATGGAGGCTGCAACGGCGGCGGTTACTTCCAGCACAAAACGGCAACGGTTCTCAATGCTGCCCCCATAATTATCATTCCTAATATTGCTTATAGGCGACAAGAACTCTTCCAGCAAATAGCCATTGGCACCATGCAGCTCCACCCCATCAAACCTTGCTTCCATTGCATTGTTCGCGGCTGCCACAAATTCATTTTTTGTTTGTTTAATGTTTTCGGCGGTCATTGCTTTGGGTACTACAAAGTCCTGCATTTGCTGCGCATCCGTCCACATTTGCCCTTCGGCTTTTATGGCCGAAGGTGCTAGTATCACAGCATCCTTTGGCATGTTCAGTGGATGGCTAATCCTGCCAGTGTGCATCAACTGTACAAATATCCGCCCACCATTTCCATGGGTTTCATTGGTTGTCATTTTCCAACCCTCTACCTGCTCTTTGCTAAAAATGCCAGGTATCCTGGCATAGCCAAGCCCATTTGGGGAGGGCGCAGTGCCTTCGGTAACAATTAAGCCTGCTTCCGAGCGTTGCTCGTAATATTTGGCCATTAAATCGTTGGGGATGTTGCCTATTGCCCGACACCTTGTCATGGGTGCCATTACTACATGGTTCAACAATGTCAAAGGACCCAGTTTTGCTTCAGTGAACAATTTATATAGCTTCATTTTTACTGTTTTATGAGTACTTATTTCGTTACTATCCCCGCTCAATCAAGCCATTCTTTTCCAAATATTCCGAATTGCTTATTTCGCCTGAGGCAAAACGTTTGTTCAGAATATCCAATGGTGAGTCTTTCCGCCTCCTTTGCCCAGGTATATCATAAGGGGTTAAAAAAACCCAGAATATAATAACCATCCAAACTGACCACCATACAAAATTCATCCCCCAGTAATAATTAGTGTAAAACATAATTTTTGTGTTTTTAATGTGATAGTAAACTCCAGAACCCACTTTTGTATTATAATGGAGCATAGCCTTGCCGTGTGCAGCAAAAAATAAAAAAAAGGAGGCAGTGCATCCTTTTTTTATGGCCTAGTCTGCCAAGTCATATTCATAGTCAATCACCAATTCATTGTCCACAGACCATACGCCCATAGCATTCCAGGCAATGCGGCTTGCCTCGTCTTTCTGATACACCGAGTCAACAGTGCCAGTCAATGTTGCCCTATGGCCCGAAACACAAACGCCAATGTCTTTATAAGCCAAAGACCAGTTGCGTTTGATGGCTGCTTCTATATCTGCTTTTTCAATATCGGCACTAGCGTCATATTTTATCTTGGTATTGTTTGAAACACCTTTTACGCCCATCAGTTTTTCCACGGCAGTCTTGGCGGCTTTCCGTTGATAGTTGAATTCAAAATCACCTTCCAGCGTTACCCAACCGTCTTCCACTTTTACTTTTACCTTGTCTTGTGGTACTTGCCAGTTCCATTTAAAGGCATTTAGTACTTCCGTGGCAATTTCATTGTCAGTTGGCTTGCCGACCATGCTGGTAAATCTTATTTCAATTTTTTCTACAACAGCCCTCACGCCAGCCACACTTTTTGCTGCATTTTCTGCCTCCCCTTTTTTGGCAAAACTGTCCACCACACCCCTTAGTGTTACCACCCCATCATCAACAGTTACGCCAATTTGGGCTGCTTGCAACAGTGGTTCCCACTTAATGGCATCTTGTACGTCTTTCTGCAATTGTTCGTTATCTTTCATTTGAATTACTTTAATACCGAAAATGCTTTTTCCGGCACTGTAAAGGTCAATTCAATAGCACGGCAGGTGTTATACAATTGTGGTAAAAGTTTACATCATTCACACTTAGCATATAAGTGCCAGCACATGCCTATTCTGGTTGGTGTTTGAAAGCAGTAGGCGTAATGCCTGTTATTTTTTTAAACTGGTTAGATAAATGTGCCACGCTGCTATAATTTAGCTGGTAGGATATATCGGTAAGGCTGCAATCGTCATGCGAGAGCAATTCTTTTACCCTTTCTATTTTTTGGATAACAATATAATGCGCAATAGTAATGCCTACGGCCTCTAAAAAAACAGTTGACATGTGCGTATAATCGCAGCCTAATTTTTGGCTAAAGTAATGCGAAAAATGCTTGGCAGGTGGTTCTTCATCCTCGTCATGCAGCATTTCACTAACAAGGGTCTTTATTTTTTCTATGAGTGTTGCATTTTTATCGTCCATTAGTTCCAGCCCAAAACCAGCTAAAGCTACTTTTACAGCGTTTCGTTGTTCCAAAGTAGAGTATTCTACCAGCTGTATTTCGCCTAAGCCCACATTGCTGTAATGAAGTTCCAACTTGTCCAAAGCAGCCTGTACAATAATAATACAACGCTGGCATACCATGTGTTTTATGTAGAGCTTCATTTGTTTTTTTGTATTAGCCACAAAAAGGCAGCCAATAATTAAATCATCCCACTAAGACGGAAAAACAGGTTTATTGATAGCTTTAGTAAATAAAGATGGGGCAATCCTGCCCCTTTTAAGCATCCTTTAACCTACCGTTTCATCAACAACAATTTTATTGTCCACCGTTAATATGCCGGGCGTGTTCCATGCTTCACGGTTAGCCTCTATTTTTTTATGCTCGCCTTGCACCGTTCCTGTAAGTATTGCATGGTTGCCAATAACTGCTACATGAATAGCATCGTTCCATGTAGCGGGATTGCGTTTTATTGAATGTTCAATAGCAGCTTGTAAAATGGGGTCGCTGTGTTCAAGGTTGTTTAGCATCTTCCTAGATATTTGAAACATGACAATTTTCACAAACTCCTAAATTTACCAAACCAAGTTTGCACATTCAGTTTTACAATACAATAAAAAGCGGGAGGCTGCCTCCCGCTTTTTATTCCTATCGCCTTATTCCATCAACGCATATTCATAATCAATAATCAATTCATTGTTTACCGACCATACGCCCGGTGCGTTCCATGCTATACGGCCAGCCTCGTCTTTTTGGTACAGCGAATTTACAGTGCCTGTCAATATTGCCTTATGGCCCGAAACACTAACCTCAATATCTTTACTAAATAAAGACCAGTTGCGTTTCAAAGCAGCTTCTATATCATTTTTCTCAATATCGTCCTGGATGTCGTATTTAATGGTGGTGTTATTAGAAACACCCTTTACGCCCAATAGGCTTTTTACTGCATTAAGTGCGGCTTCCTTCTGTGAGTAATACTGAAGCTCGCCTTCCAGTGTTACCCAGCCATCTTCTACTTTTATTTTTAGCTTGTCTTCTGGTACTTGCCAGTTCCATTTAAAGGCATTCAGCACCTCACGGGCTATTTCCCTGTCATCTGGCTTGCCCACTGTGCTGGTTAGCTTTACTTCAATTTCTTCTACCACGGCCCTTACGCCAGCAACGCTTTTAGCGGCATTTTCAGCCTCTATTTTTTTAAAATAGTTGTCAACCTGCCCAGTGAGGGTAACAATGCCTTCATCCACCGTAACGCCTACCTCTGCCGTGTCCAGCAATGGTTCCCATTTGATGGCTTCTTCTACGTCTCTTTGTATTTCCACGTCGTTTTTCATTGTAATTATTTTAGCACCGCAAGTAATTTATTGCGATAGCATAAAGGTCAATCCAATAAGATGGCAGGTGTTATACAATTGATAGAAAAGGTTACATCATTCACACAATGCTTATATTTGTTTAATCTGGCTCATGGTTATTGGTTGCCCATTAATCAATTCCCACCTGTCTTCTGATACTGCAAGGTCTTGGTAAGTATAATATTGCGGAGCCATCTTATTTTCTACCATAAAATGAACGGTTTATTACTGACATAAAAATAAGTTTATTTTAAACTAGCATCAGCGTGTAGTTCAGCAATTATTCAAATGGGATTTGAGTGTAAAATGCAATATTATTAACCAATATGCCATCCTGCAAGGGCGTCCCTAATTTTTAATTCCTAATTCCTAATTAATCAAGTCTGCCAACGTTTTTACCACTATTTTATTACCCAAATCATCAACAGGTTTCTCGGAGGTGATGGTAATGATTTTCTTTTCATTGGGCAATAAATCAAAATAGTTGTCGCTAAAATGCACTTGCCTACCTGGTATGTCCAATGCAGTGTATTTGGTAAACACGCTGCTGCTTACAGCAAAGCTATTGCTGCTAATAGGTTGTATTTGCACATACGATTTGGATAATTTTAGCGAATACGGCTTGCAAAACGTAAAATGATTTTCTGCTATTACTTTCTTGTTGCTGGTGAAAACCGCTTTGGCATATAAGCCGTTTGTTTCGGTGCGTTTGCTTATCCAGTCGCCTATTTCCACGATGGTAGTGGTTTGCTTGGCTGCTGTTAACGGCACATCAATATGTTCTATCTCCTTGCCTGAAAAATCATGCACAGAAAAGCGGATACTTCCTGGTATGCTTTTCAGCATATCGTTGGTAATATTAATTGTCCAGTTCTTCGCATCGGTCGAGTCTAGTGTTATCAGCACATCTGCATAGGCATCTTTTATGCCGTACATGGCTGCTTTCCAGTTGTTGTAACAATCAACGGTTGACCAGCTTGCCACGGGCCAGCAGTCGTTCAGTTGCCAGTAAAGCGTGCCCATGTTCGTAGGCATTTTGCTGCGGTGTATTTGTATGGCCGTATTGAAAACATAGTGCTGCATACATTGCGTAGCATATACATAATCAGCAAAATTCTTAACTGGCGGCATGTATTGGTTTAGGTACGATTGCAGCAAAGGGTAGCCCTTCGGGTGTTTTTGGTGCGTGCGCATCGTAGCAGAAGTAATATCATAATCTTCTGGCAAAGCATATTTCTGCACCGTTGCCATTTCAGGCATACTCTGCATACCGTATTCGCTGATGAACCGCCCGGTTTTCTCATGGAATATCTCTACTTCTTTTTCATAGCCCCATAGCCCCCAATAGTGCGAGTCGCCATTGGTAATGCTTTCCTTGTTTGTCCAGCCAAAAACTGGCGAGGATGAATGGTAAGCCCTGCTATTGTCATATTGGGCAATGGTTGTAGGTATGGTTTCTAGGAATAACTTTTTATACGCATTGTTTATCCTAGCCTCGTCTTGTGGGTGCTGTGCAAACTTTTGTTTCCAGCCCCAGTTTTTCCAACCTTCGTCTATTTCATTGTTGCCGCACCAAAGTGCCAAGGAAGGGTGGTTGCGTAGGCGGGTAATGTTGTCTGCCAGTTCTGCCTGTACATTTTTCAGGAAAGCGTCATCGTCGGGGTATATGGCGCAGGCAAACATCAAATCCTGCCAAATAAGTATGCCTTCCTCGTCGCACAGGTTATACAAGTCATCGCTTTCGTAAATGCCGCCGCCCCAAACCCGCAACATGTTCATGTTGGCTTCCTTGGCATTGGCAACCTGTTGCCTATATGTATCTTTGGTAATGCGTGGCAAAAAAGCATCACAGGGGATAAAATCCGCCCCTTTCATGTAAACGGGTATGCCATTTAGCTTAAAATAGAATGCTTCCCCTACTACGTCTTTTTCCCTAATTAATTGTATGGTTCGCAGGCCAAGTTTTTTATCGATGGAAACAGTTTCATTGGTTGATGAACTAATGGCAGAAGATGTATTGTACAAATAAGGTTTGCCCAGCTGGTATGTCCACCATTTTTTTGGGTTGATAATGCCAAAGTCAACAGTTACCTCATTGATACCCGTTTTTAAAACGGCTGTTTTAGCAACGCTAAAAGCAGGGATTGCCGCATTTTCTTTCAGGCGGATGGTAGCTGTGTTCGGGGCATTTGCTTCTATTTGGTAAACTGCTTTTACCAAAGCCTGCTTGTCAGTAAGTGAGGTGATGGTAAAATGCACATCGTTTACCCTGAAATTGTTCCAGGCGTTCAAGCTGATATTCTTCCAAACGCCGCAGGTGGTAAATTTCGGCCCCCAGTCCCACCCAAAACTATATTGTGCCTTGCGCACATACATACGGGGATAATCGATTGTAGGCCATACAAAAGGCGCATCTTTTTTGGCCATTTCTTCCACCCTGTTTTGGGCAGAATGAAACAGGATATAGAGTTTATTTTCTGCCTTTAGCCATTGCTTCACATCTACTTTCCATGTGCGGAACATATTGTTGGCTTCCAGTATCTTGGTATCGTTCAAATATACATCGGCATAAGTATCTAATCCTTCAAATACCAGTTCTACATGGTTGCTTTGCAAGGTGCTTGCCGATGCGGCAAAGCTGCTTTGATACTCCCAATCTTCCCTGTCCACCCATTGCACTTTGCTTTCATTGTCGCGGTAGTAGGGGTCTGGTATCTTGCCTAGCTGCATCAGGTCGGTATGCACTGTGCCAGGTACGGTGGCCGCCATCCAGCCGCCTGTGTCGCCCAGTTTGCGGAACTGCCAGTTGCTATTAATGATTTGTGATTGACTAAAAGCCATTGAACTAATAAATACAAGAAAAAGGAACCTAAGTTTATACATAAAGCCGACAGTATGATGAATGGAAATATAACGAAAAATAATGTTTAGTCGAAGGTAATTGTTTTGGGGTTACTATTAAGGTGCCATTCCTGAAAGGGGTGCATAAAAGATTTTCGCAGTTTTTAGTTAAACCTCACCCCAATCCAGACCTCACCCCCAACCCCACCCCAGCCCCTCTCCCGCCGGAGAGGGGCTGGGGTGGGGTCTCTTTAAAACAAATAGTATAACTTAAGTAAGTCTGCATACTTGTACCAAATTATATAGCAATAAAAGCCTTCAATATTGCCATGAGGTCAAAACACCTAATTCTATTTGGGTTAATTAAAGTATTGGAAATGGATACTACTAAGATGGATAAAAAGGAATGGAAAAGGCGTTAATAAGCTGGGTTACACTTTAAAGAGCGTTCTTAGCATAATCATAATCTTGATTTTATTTTGGAATGCCAATTAGTTGGCATGATAGTTTGTGAGGATATAAACCAAAGAATAACGATATAAATATATTTTTTTAAATTTATGTACCGTTAACCAATCAAGTTGTCTCACCTTAGCAAAAGCAGTAATAAACTTGCTAATTATCTCCAATTAAATATGTGGTGGCAGTATCTATTAGTTTTTGCAGGTGCTTTTTTGTTTGATGTTGTACCCATCCCTTTTCCTCCGGCTTTTTCTATAATGGTTCCATTACAGATAATGTTTGGCTTAAACACCTGGTGGGTAATCGTAATAGGGGTTGCAGGATCAATCATGGGAAGATATACGCTTACGCTCTACATCCCTTTGTTGGCTGATAAAATATTTAAAGCAAAAAAGAACAAAGAGGTTCAATTTCTCGGGGAAAAAATGAAAGAAAAAGGATGGAAAAGTCAATTGATAATAGTAACTTATTCCTTACTGCCCTTACCCACTACCCCATTATTTTTAGCAGGAGGAATGGCCAGGATAAAAGCAATTCAAATTATTCCTGCTTTTTTTATCGGTAAATTTATAAGCGATGCTATCGCAGTACATCTTGGCAAGTTCGCCTCCGAAAATTTTGAGGGCATGGTACAAGCAGCTTTATCATGGAAATCAATTGCCAGTTTGGTTCTCGGTATATTATTAATTAGTGCATTGCTTTTTATTGACTGGTTTTCCCTTCTTGAAAAGAAAAAGTTTAAATTGAATTTTAAAATTTGGAAGTGAAATAAGATATTAGCTTACTAAGCTTTTAATCGTCTATACTTTATATCTACATAGTCACTTAAGGGCTATTTGCTGCAACTAATTGTTTGTAGCCCATCTTCCACCATACTTATCCAGCACCTGTCCCGCTATCCGCTGCAAGTCCTCGTTTCGCTACGCTGCACTCCGGGCTTTCCGCTACTATCGGGGCTAGGTTCTCAGCTATAGAATCTTTATTGAGCAAATGGGAAAAATCAATTCAATCAATCAAATCACAAAAATCTAAGGTTCAGACAAACTTCCCTGCCCCACACCCCCCGCCACTTCAACCCCAGGAGAAGTCTCCCCGCATAAAGCCGTTAAGTAAAGCCCCCTTTTATCGGAGCGTTTCCCAATTCCCCTCTCGAGGGGTGGCCGTAGGCCGGGGTGGTTACTCGCCCCAATACCCTCACTCATACCTCCCCTTCACTCCCACCCAAGGAGAAGTCTCACCGTATATCTTACCTTACCATATAAATGCAATTTCTTAAGCCAAAATAAAATAAACAGTTTTAATTTGCAAGGCTAAAAAGTTGTACAATTGTATTTCCGTATTATAAAAAAAGAGGCGCATATTTTTTAGCTGCTTGAAAAAGAATGTTTTAAGAAAAATATACGCCTCTTTTTGAAAAGAAAAAAGTGCGTATATTAACTAGTTTCGTTGGCTGTAATATTATTTAACACACTATGATTGACAAAGATTTATTATTAAAAAGACTATCAGTTATCAAGTTGCTTTATAAAATTGGACTTGAACAATCTAAACAAACAGAGTCTATTTCCTTTTTTTCAATACTTTCATTTCACGACAGTATCGAAATGTTTTTAAAACTTGCAACTGAACATAAAAATATCAAGTCAGACAAGTTTTCTTTTATTGAATATTGGGACAATATGCCACATCTTACTTTAAAGGAAAGTATGCGAAACCTAAACGCAAGACGAGTAAACTTAAAGCACAAAGGACTTATTCCAGCAAAAATTGAGGTAGAAGCTTCAAGGGTAAATGCAACAGACTTTTTTGAACAAAATACAAAAGCAACTTTCGATATTGAGTTTTCAGAGATTTCATTATTTGAGCTTATTAAATTTTCTGAAACAAAGCGTTTATTAATTTTATCTCAAGACTTTTTAGATAAAAACGAAATTGAGAACTGTGTAGAAAATGTAACAATGGGCTTTTACGAATTACTTGTTGAATATAAAGAAAACAAAAAAGATTGGGGTAACAGGACACACTTCAACTTTACAGAAAAAATTCGTTTTAACAGTTACAACTCAATGAATCAAAGAAATGACGGCTCTGAAAAACGACTTGAAGATGTTTTTGAGAAAGTCAATACCAACTTTGAACAGATTGAAAAGGCATTAGAAGTTATTTCTTTGGGGTTTGACTATCGCAAATATTCAAAATTCAAAATGTTGACACCTATTACATATAGAATGTCAAGTGGAAATTATCATATGGAAATAATGAGAAAAAAAAATTGGAGCAATGAGAACTGCCAATTCTTAATAGACTTTGTTCTTGATTGTGCTTTAAAATTGCAAGAATTTGACTTTGACAACGAAAATTTAGAGCCGACAGAACCATTTATTTTGGAAGTTGAGTAACAAACAAATACTATTGCCAAAATTCCGTTTGGCATTATTGGGGCTTGACGAATATTGCCCCACCATTTGTTCTTTATTGTACTTTAGCTCGGGCTCGAAGTTATATATTTGGCTATGGAAAAAACATCGACAATATTGCAATCATTGTGCTTCTTCTATGGGCTGACGGAATAATAATTCCTCAAAAAACGCTAAGCCTTTTTCGTTAGCAACTATTATACATGACAACATTCGAGCTTACAAATAATCAAAGGGAATATTTTGGTCTTGACCCAATTCAAAGCAATTGGGAAAAAGTTTTATTGAAGGGTGACAAGTATAGACCCGAAAGCATCCTTTATTTTGAAGGGGAGAAAATTAAAAGACATATAGTTTCTAACGATAAAGAATATTCCGAAACGCATTATGACGAGTTGACAAAGGATAGAACTATCCTTCTTCCCAAAACTGACAAAGGGAAAGAAAAGAAATTAACAGCTTCTGTTTTAGAGCAAAGGTCGCCAATGGGAATTTATTTAAGCATAAGTAAACAAGATTTGACAATTGGAAACTACAATACTCAAACAACCTTTTACTCTAGTCGTTGGGGAAAACACTTAAAATTAGAACAAGAAACGATTCCACAAATTATCAATAAATTTATTGATAGTTCACCTGAAAATCATTTTACAGAAATAAGCGAATACAAAAACGCGAAAAGGAAAAATATAAAGTTTAAGTCAGGTGATTACTTCTGTTTTAAGCTTGACAGAATAAACTTTGGCTTTGGGAAATTGCTTCTCGATGTAGGCAAGATTATAAAAAAACAGTTAATCACAAACTATCACGGGTTAGGTTTTTTTATGGGGCAACCATTAATAGTTCAATTATTTGCATATAAATCTACAACAAAGAATGTTGACATTTCTATTCTTGACTGCAGACCAAAACTACCATCGGACGTAATGTTTGATAATTTGCTTTTGTATGGTGAATATGAAATCATAGGACACAGAAAAATAGAAGAAGAAGAATTTGATTTTCCTATCTCATATGGTAAAAGCATTGACCAACGACGAATTGTTTTTCTTCAATGGGGATTAATACACAAAGAACTTCCTAAAGAAAAATTTTACAAATATGTAGTTGGTGATAAAGGAGAATTTGACAATAACCCATACGGTTATTATTCATTAGGGTTTAGACCCCATTACGACACTATTGAAATTGCAAAAGCGATTGACAATAACGGGGTTTATGATTTTTCAAATTCGTGGCATTATAAAGCAAAATGGGACTTGAGAAATCCAAGAAATCAACACATTAAAGAAGAAATATTTAAAGAGTTTGGTCTCGACCCAACAAAAAGTTATGTTGACAACTGTAAAATCACAGGGACACAACTAACGACAGATTTGATAAAACAAATAGACGGGAAATAACAGTTGCTAACCTTAGTGTTTAGGAAAGGGCTTACAGACGGAAGTAATTCAGCAATAGTACTTTCCCCACTAGCGCAGGCCTCCCGGCCTGTGTTTGCTTGTTACTTGATTTTAACAATTAGATATTATAAAGAGCGTGATAAGGTGGGAATGCACATTATAAATAGACAATGGCATTTCACAAATAAGTAACGGTTACGAACAGGACAGAGTCCTGCCCGAGTTAGGAACAAGGAAATACATCCCTCCCCTTCATCTTTTCACCCACTTTGCCCCTCCTTTCCCTTAATAGCTTTAATGTCTTCCAGCTAAATCATTCATTTTTTTTGCTTATCACATATCCTTTTAGCCCAAACTACAACATTCAGAAAGTTTCATTTTGTCCGAGGTTGGCTCCCCTCTCCCGCCGGAGAGGGGTTGGGGGTGAGGTCTCTTTTTGCCTAACAACTAAAATCCTATATGGGGGAAATATGCCCCCATGAGCGTCCAAAAATGCCCCCATATAGGATTGTACTTTTTTTATTCCCGAATATGCTAGCCAATTTTACACAGTTAAGCCCATCCTCCAGCTAGCAACCCGCGGTGATAGGCAATTATGTGTAAATTAATTCCAGCAGAAATGAAAAAAGAACGTCTATTGGCAGCATCGCTTTACATCAATTCCACTCTTACGCAAGAAGAAGTAGCAGGTATCATAAACGTGCCTGTAAAAACCATCGCCCGTTGGGCATTGGCCGACAAATGGAAGTTGCAGCGTATAGCTAGGCAAGTTACCGCCGATAAAATTATTGCCAACTATTATACAATCATAGCCGATATACAAGCACAAGCTTTAGATGAAAACCGGCAGCTCACGCCAATGGAGGTAAACAACCTGCACAAGATGGCGGCTAGCATTGATAAACTCAATAGTAAACTTAGCATCGGCAATTATTACAAAATACTCAACGAGTTCGCAAGCGAGCTAATGCAATACGACATAGAAGCCGCAAAAATCTTGGGTAAACACATGATGGAATTTCTGAATAGAAAAGGGAAGCAACTAGAGCCTTAGTTCGTTCAGTCAACCCCACCGCACACAGGCTTCCAAGCCCCGAAGGGGTGTCATATAATAGCGATGGGTGTAGCCCATCGAACACTAATAAAAAACCACTCACAAATCACTCATAAATCACTCACTTTTCACTCACAAATCACTCACGTTTCACTCAAAAAACACTCACTTTTCACTCACGAATCACTCACTATATTTCAAGCTAAATCATTGATTATCATGCTACTAGCAAATAAAAAAGACGCAATTTCATTTTCAGCCACCATCGATGCCATTCACAACAGCACCAAAAACCATGTTTTAGAAACCACCGCTGCAAAAGCAAGGCGCATTAAAACACTCCTTGCCAACTACGAGACTTTCTGCCACTACTATTTCCCCGAGTACTGCTATGCCCCTTTTGCCGCTTTCCACAAGCAAATACAGCAAAACATAGCCGAGCGGCCCAACCATATTTTTCTGGAGCAATGGAGCAGGGGCTTTGCCAAATCTACCCATCTCGGCTTGTTCCTACCCCTGTACCTGAAATGCAAGGGCAAGCTGAACGGGATGATAGTAGGCAGCCTGAACGAAGATATGGCTGGCACAAAGCTGGACGACTTGCAGGCAAACCTACAGGCCAACCAACGCCTGATAAACGATTTTGGCGAGCAGTACCGCTATGGCTCTTGGGAAGATGGCGAGTTTGTAACCAAAGACGGCGTGCCTTTTTATGCCTTCGGCAAAATGCAAACACCACGGGGCTTTCGGTTTAAATGGAAACGCCCCAACTATGGCTTGGTAGACGACCTGAACGATGCACGCCAGCTAAAAAACCAAGCCATTGCCCAAGAAGACAAACGCTGGGTGATGGAGGAACTGAAACCCGCTTTGTGGACAAGGGAATGGTGGCTGGTGATAGCCCAAAACAAATTTCACGACCAAGCCGTAACCACCCTGCTGGAACTGGACGAGGAAATACAAACCACCACCCACCGTGTAAACATACTAGACGAAAACGGCGAAAGCAACTGGCCCGAGAATCCCGATTTTGCTAAGGCGGCAATAGCCAACATCAAGGCTAGCGAGGGGGCAGGCTTTATAAGGGAGCGGATGAACACGCCTTTTGAGGAAGGCACCACCTTTAAAGCCGAATGGCTAAACCACTGGGTGCAGCCCCTGCCTGCCGACAAATATGATGGGGTGTTGATACACTACCTAGATCCTTCGTATAAATCGACAGACAAAAGCGACTACAAGTTTTGGATATTGCTGGGCAAAAAGGAAATAAACTACGACATACTGGATGCCTGGGGCGAAAAAACAACTAGTAAAAACATGTGGGAACATGCCTATCAGATAAACGAGGAATACGACACGGCCAATATAAAACATTGCATAGAAGCCAGCTTTATACAAGACGAGCTGCACGGCCGGGAACTAGACAGGGTGGCGGCTGAAAAGGGCTATATGCTAAGGGTAAACTACGACAAACGCTCGAAAGGCGACAAGTTTCAACGGATAGAAACCTTGCAGCCACTGTTCCAGCGGGGGCTAATACGGTTCAACATCGAAAAGAAAGACACCACAGGCATGAAGCTGCTGCGTGCACAGTTGCTAGCCATAGAAAAAGGCAGCCGCTTAAACGACGACGGCCCCGACGCCCTGGAAGGCGCAATATGGATGGCCGACAAAAACAACAGCCGTGCCACCCACGGCACCCGCAGCGGACAGTACCACAAACCCACCATAAGGGCAATGTAACACCATAGAAGCCCCCCTTTAGGAGACCTAGAGTATATACACAAATCTCATTGAAGCAAATGTTGCCCTGTAACATGTAAACCTCACCCCCCAACCCCCTCTCCAAAGGCGAGGGGGAGCCACCGCTTGACAAAATGCAACAGATTTTATGATAAATTTCCATTGCAACTATCTATTTGGTTTAAACTAAAAGGGCTAAAAAGATGTGTATATACTCTAGCTTAGGGGACGGGGGTTCACAACAATCTTCGCTTCCATGCCCCTTTAGGGGATGGTGGTTAACTCATAACTTATAATTCATAACTAAAATGCAACTAAACATCCTTGGTTTTCCCATCCAACTCGGCAAAAAGAAAGCAAATGCACCCTCGAAAGGGGGTTCAAGTCGGTCAAAGGTGAACGGTGAACGGTCTGCCATCAAAGGTCAACGGTCAGCCAAACGTGCTTCCCAAATCATCGTCAAACAATACCGCCGCGAAGTGTCCTTCCAGCTAGATGACATACGCACCGCATTGGTACTGGTAGACAACCCGCTGAACCCAGACCGCAAAAAGCTTTTGGAAATATACCGCTACATCATGCGGGACGGCCACCTGAGCTCGCAAATAAAAGTAGCCAAGCTAAAAGTACTCGGCGAGCCATGGATGCTGTACAAGAACGGCATGCCAGACGAAGCCACCAGCATGTTGTTCCGCAAGCGGTGGTTCAAAAAAAATAATTGAATATGCCCTAGAGGCAGAGTTCTGGGGCTTTTCACTGGTAGAAACAGACTGCATCAACACGGATAATACCAATATTGGGGAAGTGTCGTTGATAGAACGCTTTTATGTGTCACCCGAAAAACAATGGATACTGATAGATGGCACCATCAATGGTTCGTACCTGCCATACGGCGACATAAAAAACGAACTGAACCTGCTGGAATTTGGCGATACCGACAACTTGGGCTGCCTGTTGGAATGTGCCTATAACGTATTATGGAAATACTATAGCCGCAGCGACTGGAGCCGTTTTTCGGAAAAGTTTGGTATGCCTATCCTTAGCATTGAGGCCGACACCAACGATGCCACCGAGCTAGACAAGCTGGAGCAGCAAGCCGCCAACTTTGGGGCAGACGGCTATATTGTAACCCAAAAAGGCGACCAGTCTAGGATACTGGAACGCTCCGGGCTAAACGCACACTATATATACAAAGACAATATTGGCCTTTGCAATGACGAGCTTAGCAAAATTATTAATGGGCAATCTGCCACAAGCGACCCAAAAAGCTATGTGGGCGCAGCACAAGTGCAGGAACGTACCATGGACGATTTTACAACCGCCCGCCTGCAGGCTATAGTGGATGAAGTAACCGAGAACGTAATGCCCTACCTTATCCACAAAGGCTTTCCGCTAGAAGGCTACACTTTCGACTACCCATCGCTCCGCCGTGCAAAGGATGCGATTATTAAAGGGTTGGTTGTGGAAAGTGTTGTTGGGTAGTGGGGGCTGGCATATTTTATAATACAAAAACATCCCTGTCGCATATAGGCAGGGGATGTTTTTCCAACTTCTTTTTTCGTTTTTCAATTGTACCCTTTTTAGCCTTTGTGCCTTTGTGGCAAAAAAAACTATGGCTTCTCCAAATGCCTTTTCACCGTTTTCACGTCTGGCACATTCACTTTCCTACTGCTTTTAATAATTCTGCCCACCGTGGTGGTGGTTAGGAACATCTCGTCAGCTACTTCTTGCATCACGGCTACAATAGTCCACTTTGGGTTTTTCTTTTTGTGGTAGCGGAACCTGTCCACTACTTTTTCATTGCGTTTTTCTATTAAATTGGGGTTGTGCGGCATAAAATAATTAGGAATTAAGAATTAGGAATTAAAGCGGACAGCTAGGGTTGCCTTTTACTACAAGGAAGAAAAATTAAGGTTAATCGACTCAAATTCGCCATGCCCATTTTTTACCCATACCCTGAAATAGGTTTTGGAGGTGGGGCGGTGTATGCTTTTGTCTATTAGCTGCATGGCTTCGTCCCAGCGGTTGTCGGTTATTTTACTGGTGTATTTTTTTAGGCCCAGCACAGAGTTTGGGTTTAGCTGCCCATCCTTTTTCTGGAATGCCTCCAGCACTATGTCTTTCACAAATGCCATCTGCGGTTTTATGGCTTCGCCAATGAACGATTCTAGCTGCTGCCTGGCTTTTTCTATCAACAAGCTGTCAAAATCAATCCGCTCGTTTATCTGTACTTCTACTTTTATGGTGGCGTTGAAGTTGTAAAAAGTAAAGCCCCCTTTGCCGGGCTTGGCATCTTTCATTACTGCATCGTAAATGCACTGGCACTCCTGCCGTATCTTGGCTTTAAAATCTTCCAGTTTTTTGTTGATGGCTATTGCTTCCTTGGCCAACCCGAAGGATGTTTTCTCTTTCACCCTTTCTATGTCTGTAAGGCGTACATAGGGCACAAATGTGCCATTTTCATCCCTCCAAAAGCGGTCGTTTTTTGTTTGCTGTGCAATCCTTGCTTCCATGTTATTATTGTTTTAGTGATAAATAATGTTTAGTATTTCTTAGTACTTCTTTGAGCTTTCGTGCCGTTGTGGCGATATTACACCTAGTTGTCTACCAGTTTTTTATGCACGGTTCTTGCAATCCTGCTCAGCCCATGCCCTAGGAAACTGTTTGCATCGCTTACATAAAAGGTGTAGTACACCCTTAGTGCCATTGCCTGCACGGGGGTTAGGTTTACTGAAAACTTGTGCTTGTCTGCCCCAAGCCGCTTGCCAAGCACTGTGCTTACTTCTGCCAAGGCGGCAACCAGCAGCCTGTCATCGTCAGTAGGCGCATGGCCAAGGGCTATCGTGTCGTCTAGGGTGTGCATGAGCGTGTCTGCAAAGTCGCGAGGCATTTCAATCTTGATTCGTTTGTTTGTTGCTACCATGGTTGTTTGTTTTAAATTTTGAGTTTTACGTTTTAAATTAATGTATGCTGTTTACCATTACCGTTTGACCGTTAACTGTGGACCGTTGACCGACTGGCAACTGACTACTCATGTTACTATCTCCATTTTTATTGAACATTTTATCCACTTTACTCGAAATACCGAATTTTACATAGTACAATTTCAATATTTTCGTAACACAGATTGCTAAATTATGTAGCAAATATAAAGCGGTTTTATTGGAACATCCAATTTAATCGGATTTAATTTATAAAAATCATATTTATGGGTACAAAATATTTTCCAACAAACCTGAAATTCCTTAGGAAGAATATAGGCATAAGCCAAGCTGATATTGCATTGCAGCTTGATAAGCGTAGCACGGCTATTAGTAGTTGGGAGAATGGCTTGTCGGAGCCAGGTATAGCTGATTTGTATAAAATATCCAATATATTTGGTATCTATGTTGGCGATTTAATCGGCAAGGATTTGAGTAGTGTGCTAGTTCACACTGCTGTTGTGGCTAAAGAGGAGAGCATAGTGCAGCCGGTTGAAAAATTATACCCTGTATATAATGAGGATAATAACAAGCTAAGCATGGCTAGCGACTACGAAACCAAATATGAGCGTACACCTTTTGGTTCTTCTTATGTGCCTAAAGTAGTAACTGTAGATAGCAATGGGCAGGAAAACATGGTGTTTGTGCCAGTGAAGGCTAGGGCGGGTTATTTGTCGGGCTATGGCGACCAGGAGTTTATCCAGAACCTCCCGGCTTACCGCCTGCCTGGCTATAGCAATGGCACTTTCCGCATGTTTGAAGTGGCTGGCCTGAGCATGTACCCTACTTTTAATGACAGGGACATTATCATTGCCAAATTTGTGGAATCGCTCGACAGTATCCGGGACGACAGGGTTTATACCGTTGTTACCAAGGAGGGCGGTATTGTTGTAAAAAGGGTATTGAACCGTATTGCCACAGACAAGAAGCTCATTTTAAAAAGCGACAATGTAAAAGACAAGGCCGAGTACCCAAATATGGTGGTGGATCCTTCCGATATATTGGAATTGTGGTATTGTGTTGCTTATATTAGCCGTGTAATGCGCAACCCATCGGAGATGTACACCCGTGTGATAGACTTGGAAGGCAGGCTTACGCTAATGGAGGAAAGGATGAAAAAGCAGTATTAGTTAGCCACTAAGGCGCAAAAACACGAAGCAGCACTAAGAAAAGGGAAGTGGTTTCTTTCTAAAATTGCACATAATAAGTAACCTCTTCCTAAATTTCCTTTAGTTGCACTGAAGTAGATGTTATTTTCAACTCATGTACTACCCCCACTTTCAACGCATAATTGTTGGTTTGGTGCCCTACTGGGAAGTCGAAGCAAAGAGGGTATTGATAGCTAGTAAGGTGATGGTTGATAATGGCATAAATATCTTCACCAAAAGGTATGGTGGTGTCTTTCATATCTGTAAAACCGCCTACTACCAAAGCTGCTAGGTTATCTAGCATACCGTTTCTTTTTAGTTGGATAAACAGCCTGTCTATATGGTATAGGTATTCGCCCACGTCTTCTAAAAACAAGATTTTGCCAGCGGTATCATAGCTTGATTTCGTGCCTATCAAGTGGGCTACGATGCTTAGGTTGCCGCCTATTAGCTGGCCTTGGGCAGTACCTATTTTGTTGAGGGTGTGAGAAGGGCAGAAATAACTATACTTATCCCCAGCAATAGCGGCTTTTACCGATTGCACATATTCATTTTTAAAGCCATCATCATTAAAAGCGGCTGCCATTGGTGCATGTAGTGTGGCTATTTTCAACTGCTGGTGTATATGTGCGTGCAGCACTGTAATGTCGCTAAAGCCAATGATCCATTTAGGGTTTTGCTTGAATTTTGTAAAATCTATATCGTCAATTATCCGGCTAAGGCCGTAGCCGCCCCTGCCGCACAGAATGGCTTTTACATTGCGATCGTCTAGCATTTCCTGAAAGTCTGCTTTACGCTCGGCATCGGTGCCTGAAAAATAGTGGTGCTGCCCTCCAACCGTCTTGCCTGTTTTTACTGTATAGCCCCATTGCTGCAGGGTTTCAATGCACGCAACCACCTTGTCGGCCTGCATATAGCCTGAGGGGCAAACAATGCCAATGGTATCGCCTTTTGTAAGGTATGGGGGTGTTAATATCATTTAGAAAAATAGTAGCTACTCGGATATTATTTCATATGTGCCACTTTGTGTTTTTGCGCCTTTGTGCCTACAAATTAAACTAAACATTCCTTTTAATAATCGAATACAATTCATTGGGGTTAAACGGCTTGGTAATAAAGCCATTCATACCCACTTCAGATGCTTTTTCCTGGATGTCTATTGACAATGAAGCCGTTAACGCAATAATAGGGGTAGTTGTATTAAATTTCCTTATTTCCTCCGTGGCGGTATAGCCATCCATCACAGGCATTTGAATATCCATCAGTATCAAGTCGTACTTGTTATTCTGCACTTTTACGATGGCTGCTGCGCCGTTCTCGGCCTTGTCAACCCTGGCATTCCAGTTTTTCAGCATCATCTCGGCAACAAATATGTTGAACTCCACGTCTTCTACTAGTAGAATATGTATATCGTTTAGGTCTGACCGGCCACTAGCAAGCTTTGGTCCTTCTGCTACTATTGCATCGCTGGTTTTAAAACGAAGGGTAAAGAAAAATTTCGACCCTTTGCCAGCAGTGCTAGTTAAATGAATTTCGCTGCCTTGCAGCAACAAAAGCCTTTTAATAATGGTTAGCCCTAGGCCAGAGCCGCCATATTCGCGAGTAATATTGTTATTTGCTTGTGTAAACCGTTCAAAAATAAGTTTTTGCTTGTCTTCCGGTATGCCAATGCCAGTATCGGCAACTTCAAAAAATAAATCGACATATTCTGTAGTTTTCCTTTCCAGCGTAGCGGTAATGGTAATAGTGCCATTTTTGGTAAACTTTACCGCATTGGAAATGAGGTTATTTAGTATTTGCCCAAGCCGAAGGTCATCACCTTTTACAAAGTCGGGTATTTCATCATCAAGCATTACCTTTATGCTGTTCCCTTTTTCTTCTGCCCTTACCCTGTTGGCCAGTTTCAGGTTTTTCAGGAAGGTTTTTATTTCTACATCCCGTTCGGCAAAATTTATCTTGCCTTCCTCCATTTTGCTAAAATCTAGCACATCGTTTATAAGGCTCAACAGGTTTTCGGAAGAAATTTCCATTACCCTAAGTAGTTCTTTTTTTACAGCGTCTAGGTCGTTATGGTATTTCAATAGCTCAATCGTGCCAATAATAGCATTCAATGGCGTGCGAATTTCGTGGCTCATTACGCTCAAAAATTCGCTTTTGGCCAATGCTGCTTTCTCGGCAACTTCTTTTGCCCTTATCAAATCTAGCTCTAGCGCTTTTGACTTTTTAATTAAGTCGGCAAGAAAAGAAATAATATTAATAATATTATCATCACCATCGGCAAAAGCATTGGCTGTGCTTGGGTCTAGGTCTATGATGGCATCTTTAAGCTTCTCAACTGATTTTTTGGTTATTTCACCCTGTTCTTTTAAATGCTCTGTTACATTTACATACTCTTTCTCGCTAATGGTAAATGCATGTTCCGTAATTTTCTTGTCTCGCTCAAAAGTTGTGTAATGGCTACTGATGGTAGCCAGTAACTTAGTGAAATTTTCATCTTCTGCATTATACCCATCTGGGTAAAATTTGCTTAAAAGGCTGTCTATAATCTTGTGAAATGCCATATACATATTGGGTTATATCTCCTATTCTGTTTCTGCAAAAGTGGTAATAGTCATCGTCTGGTTGTGCAACTCGCAATTTGTATTGGGGTTGAAAGGAGAAATTTCCCCATAAGAATAAAATCCAGTTATAGTAGTACCATTGCCAAAAATATTTTTTGCAGCTTCTACTTCTTCAACTGTCCGCTCCTGCAACACCAGTTTGCGGCCAACGCAGCTAATTAACAACGCCAATTCTGCCCTATTGTTTACATCCGCCATTGCCTCTTTTGCTGCAAGGGTAGATGCGTCTATCAATTTGTTGAAATTTGCTTTCATCAGCCTTACTTTACTGCCAACGGGCAGGTTACCAGCAAATGTCATGCTTTTTTCAGCTTCATTTATGGTAAGTATGGTACGCACAAGGTTGGTAGTATCGGTGCCTATCCTGATAGAAAGCGGGAACAACAATGCCGAGCCCGGCAATTCATCTACATAGGGACCCAGATATTCTTTGTACAAATCCAGTGCGCTTTCATTGTCTAGTTCATACAACACATTTTTATCGCTTTTGGTTACAATACGTTCCCTGCCAAACTCGTCCCAGCCGCCAAAAGAACTATGGCCTATGTTTATATTGCTGCCATAAAAGCCGATGGCAACAATTTTCCCATCGGCAGCGGTTTCGTTTAGCCCAACCAATGTTTGCTGGAACCGTGCAGCATCGCCAGCCAAGCCGCCTGTAACAGATACTTGTGGTGGCTTGTTTTGGTTTAACCCGCTAACCAGTTCGCTGCCATTGATAGAACTGCCGTCTGAAATAACCAGCACAGCCGTTAAATCATCTGCCAGCAATTTATCCATTAGGTATTTGCCTACTTCAAAGCTGTTGGTGTGGCTTTTGAAATCGGTATCTACACATTGTATTTTTGTTTTTTCAAATTCTATTGCGGTAACAACAACAGTATCGTCGTACAATCCATCCCCTAATATTTCCCCGGAGGTAGATGCAGACACAATATTTGCACTTGGGAATATTGCTTTTATATGCTCATAAATAGATGGTTTGCCTACTAAGTCAGTTGCACCAAAAGCAAGAACTAATTGTGGGTTTAAATCTTTAGGTTCAATAGCATTTGTAATGTGTTTCCATTTGCCGTTAATATAATGTAATTGGGTATTTTTCATAAAAGCATTTATTTAAAGGGTTGAAGCTATGTGCTTTCTAGCAAATTAGCAATTTTTTTTGCTGGATAGATTTACTCATTTATTCTAGGATAAAATGCTGTAAAGCACAAACTTTTTTTCCTCTTCAAATTTTGGTAAATGCTAGCCACAAAGGCACAAATACACAAAAAGGAATAAAGAAAAAAAGGTTATTCTAAATTTAGTGTGAGGATTATTCAGGCTATATTTAATAATTTGTATGAAAATTATTGATTATCAATAGAATATTAGCATTATGCTTGGAATTCTATCCTTAAAAACCTATATATCAATCCTTTTCTCACACTAAATTTAGAATAACCGAAAAAAAAGGAAAAGAAGAAAGGAAAAATCATCTGCTTTTCTTTCTTCTTTTCCTTTAAAGCTTAGTGCTGCTTTGAGCCTTAGTGCTGCTTTGAGCCTTAGTGCCTTTGTGGCAACCTAAAAAACAACTGTTTGTTTGGGTTACCTCCAATGGCCTGGCCTCCACACCCAGCCGTGCCTCGTATTTTTCCAATGCCCGGGTATATACATGGCTCCTGGGCGTATTGGGGCAGACCAATAGCCGCCATGGAAAACATAAGTGCCGCCTTGTGGCACCCATTCTTCCTCTACCCATACATGGCGAGGCGAAGGCGCCACAGGCCTAGCTACTACTACCCTTGGCCTTTCGGGGCGAATATTTACAATAATTTGTGCATAAGACCTTGGACCCGCAAAAGCCATCAACATGACGGCAATAAACATTTTTCCTATCTGTTTCATGATTTTATGTTTTTGATTCATACATAAAACAGCTATTAATGCACCAAGTTTAATAAGGCCGTGTTTGTTTAACGTTATTTTAGGGGATGACCGTTAACGGTTGACTACTGACCACTGACAACTCACTGCATCTTGACCCTATCCGCATTCTTAGCAATGAATTCATCCCATCCTTTCAAGCCTTTAGAAGCTACCTTACCCAATACAGAGCTTGATTGGTAATGATGGCACAATGCCACCGCAAGCGCATCCGTAGCATCAAAATACTGTGGCTTTTCCTCTATATGTAGCACTTGCTTCAGCATCATCCATACTTGCTCCTTATCTGCATTCCCATTCCCAGTAATAGACTGTTTTACCTTTTTGGGGCTGTATTCCGTAATGGGCAACCCCGCCTGCATGGCAGCGGCTATGGCTACGCCCTGCGCCCTGCCCAGTTTCAGCATACTTTGCACGTTTTTGCCAAAAAACGGGGCTTCAATGGCAAAACTGCTAGGCTTATACAGTTTTACTAATTCTACTACTTTGGTATGTATTTTTTCCAACCGCTCGTAAATGTCTTTGTAGCTGGTTAGCTTCAGCGTGTCCATCAACAGCACCTGTGGCTGCTTGCCATCTGTTTTCAGCAATGCGTAGCCCATTAGCTGCGTACCCGGGTCTATGCCTAATATTATATTCGTTTCCTGCATCAATTGTAAAATTGCATTTTAAACCGCAAAGCCCAGCTAAGTTTTTCTCAAAGGCAGCAAAGTAAACTTTTTGGCCTTTTAACAGCCATATAGTTTCATAAGGGTGCATAAAAAAATTTTTAGCTTTTTTAACCCGGATTTTGCAGTTGAAATCTATTGCAAGCCCCAACTACTTCAAACACAAGCATTTGCTTGAGTTTTTGGCGTTGCCATAGTACACTATGTTTTCGACCAAAAATTCGGCTCAAATACTTGTCTTTATTGCATTTAAGCCTTTCATAACGAAGTCAACTGCAAGATCCGGGTTTAATTAAAAATCAACCTTGCCCAACCTCACCCCTCGAAAGACCCGGACAGGTTACCTATAGGAAAAGGTAGCAGGAACAGGGCAAGGAGACAATATTTGCATATTTTTAATAATATCGATATTTCCTAGTGTTTTATTAATATAGTTTCAGTTTTGCGATTTTTATGGAATTTTTACGTTGTTTCTTTTTTCAAAAATCGTTTCCGGTGTTTTAAATCATTGATTATCAACAACATCGGCAAATTTTTATGCGTGATTTGTGCGTGTTTTGTGCGTACTTTTTGAGTGATTAGTGCGTGCTTTATGAGTGATTTGTGAGAAAAAGTGAGTGATTTTATGCCCATAAAACAAAACCCTATTTTGGCACTACAACTATTTTAATATTAGTAAAAAAAGAGCTACGATTGGGATGCCACGACACTAGTTTTGTAAGTAGTTTGTATCAAGTGCATTTCTAGCACAAAGGTAAGCTTTTTATAGATTTGGGGGGTATGAGGACAAAGCGAAAAAGTTTTATGCCCCCTTTCATATTATGGCTAGGGCAAACGCATCTAAATTATTTTATGGTTAGTTTCCTTTTTTCTCCTAAAATGTCGCATATAAAATCCTTTTGCCTCATAGCCGGCTGGCTTCGTCCTGGTACCACCACTGCATTTTATCCTGTGAAAAAAATTTCATGCGGATTTTTTTCACTTTTGGCCTTGCCAAAACCGGATAAAACGAGGTGGCTAATACCAGGACTGGTGTAAATCGCGAAGTTTCGGAAAAATAAAATTTAGATGCGTTTGCCCTGATAATATGGCCTATAATTCATAATTTAAATTTATAAATCATAATTTAAAACTGCTTTACACCTTTCTTTGCAAAAGACTATAAAATATATTGCCTGAATAAACAACTTAAAATATTGCTCAATTATTTTGTTGGCCCCTTGCTTTTTGTATGGCTTTCCTACAGCATATACCAACAAGTAATGCAGCAAAAAGACCTGCACCAATCTTGGCAAATCATTGTTGATACTTTTAAGGGGCCAGGCAAATGGAGGGTATATTTTGCTTGCCTGCTCATGATATTCAACTGGGGGTTGGAAGCCAAAAAATGGCAATTGCTAATGCGGCCTATACAGCACTTAACTTTCACTAGGGCATTCAGGGCTGTGTTTAGCGGCCAGGCATTGGCACTAGGCACCCCAAACAGGGTTGGCGAATATGTAGGCCGTATTGTGTACCTAAACGATGGCAACAGGCTGCGTGCCTTGTCGTTATCGGCCGTGGGCAGCATGGCACAAATTTTAGTTACGTTTATCATGGGTTTGCTGGGCATGGTATATGTTTATTCACTTATAGAAACCCATGCTGCGGCCATGCCATCCCTGTCTGCTTTTTGGCTTCAGGGACTGCTAAGTGTTATTTTTTTTGGAACAATTTTGCTATTATTGCTGTATTACAAGTTGGCATGGGTAACCATGGTGCTGGAACGCATACCTATTATAAAAAAATACCGTTTTTTTATACAAAAACTGGAAAGGCTCCACAACAAAGAATTAACGAAAATATTATTCTTGTCTTTTGTCCGTTACCTTGTTTATGTTTTACAATATTTACTCATTTATCAGTTTTTTGGCATTGGTATCGATTGGTGGCAGGTTATTTGCCTAGTATGCGTGCAGCTATTGGTAATGACCATTATCCCTAGCATTGCCTTGGCAGAACTAGGGATCCGTGGCAAAGTAAGCATTGCATTGTTTGGCTTGCTTACGAACAACACGCTAGGAATTATAGCCACGGCTGCAAGCATTTGGCTCATTAACCTGATAATACCAGCATTGGCAGGCAGTTTGCTAATATTAGGGTTAAGGATTGTAAGAAAATAAGTCTTACTACTCAGGTGCAAGTTTGGTCAATCTGCCACGAAGGCATGAAGTCACAAAGATGCACAAAGTTTTAAGGGAGGAAGAAGAAACGAAAAATGACGTATTGTGATACCTTTTAACCTTATTTTTCTTTATGTTTTTGTGCCTTTGTGGCTAAAAAAGCATATTCGATGTGGCCAGTAGTAACAAATAAGTAATTGCTATGTGGTGAAAAGCAACTAAAATAAAAATATGAAGGCACTTTATATAATAGCGTTATTATGGTTTATAACTGTAAGTTTTATTGCCGACAATGAATTTTGCGGCATACGCAATACTGCATTCCAGCAAGGGGAAACCATTAACTATACCGTTTACTATTCTGTAATAGGCATTTACATCAATGCTGGCACCGCCACTTTTGCAGCAGGGCTAGAAAACTTTGCAGGCAAACCTGTTTACCATGTAGTTGGTACCGGCAGCAGCAACCCAAGCTACGATTGGATTTTTAAAGTGCGCGACAAATACGAAAGCTATATAGACACAGGCAACTTGCAGCCACAAAAATTTATCAGGAACATAGACGAAGGCGGCTTTAAACAAACCGAGAACGTAACTTTTATCAATGCCAATAATACGGCTATTACTGCTAAAGGCTCATTTCCTGTACCCAATTGCGTGCAGGATGTATTAAGTGCTATTTACTATGCCCGCAATATTGACTTTAACAAATACAAGCCCAACGACAAAATACCTTTCAATATGTTTTTGGACAATGAAGTATATGGGCTGTATGTGAAATACTTGGGCAAGGAAACAATTAAAACAAAATATGGCAAGTTCAACGCAATCAAATTTAAGCCATTGCTTGTAAAAGGCACTATTTTCCAAGGCGGGGAAAAAATGGATGTATGGGTAACAGACGATGCCAACCATATACCCATCCGCATAGAAAGCCCTATAACTGTTGGCTCTGTAAAGGTAGATATGATGGGCTATGGCAACCTAAGGCACCCTATGACTTCGCTGATAAGTAAAAATTAATTGACAATTGATTATTGATTATTCATAATTGACAATTGATAGGCCTCATTTCTAATTTGTAAGCATTGTCAATTATTAATTATCAATTCCTAAATCTCCCCCAGTTTAAAAATATCTTTTACCCTTATGCCCTTTTCGGTTTGTTGCAATGTGCAACATTCATTTTCGGGGTCATGCTCAAAGTAAAGGATATAGTTGTTGTCCAAAGCTTCTTGCAAAAAACTTTTCTTTTCATCCAGTGTCAATAAGGGGAACATATCATACGCCATTACATAAGGCAAGGGTATGTGAGCAACAGAGGGCAGCAGGTCGGCCATGTACACAATGGTCCTGCCCTTGTATAAGATTTGGGGCAGCATCATTGCCTTGGTATGCCCATTGGTAATGCGGAATGATATGTTGTTACTAATTTCAGAAGGCACATTTGCCAGCAAGCTATTTTCCATTTCCCCATGTTCAAACTCCACCATTTGCAGCATACCGCTAGATGCTATGGGTAATATGTTCTCTTTTAAAAAAGATGCTTTTTCCCTTGCGTTGGGGTACAATGCCCATTGCCAATGATGTTGGTTGCTCCAGTAAGTTGCATTTGGGAAAGCAGGCATTAGTTTTTCATCCTCCTCTATAATAGCTCCACCACAATGATCAAAATGCAGGTGGGTCAATATTACATCAGTAATATCTTCCGGGGCAAAACCCAGTATTGCAAGCGAGCCTTCCAGCGTATCGTCTTCCTCAGGGATATGATAGTGAGAAAAAAACTTAGCATCCTGCTTATTGCCCATGCCCGTATCTATCAAAACCAGCTTTCCTTCATCTTCTATCAGCAAGCACCGCAATGCCCAGGTACACATATTGTTTTCATCAGCAGGATTCAGCTTGTTCCATATACTTTTTGGCACCACGCCAAACATGGCACCGCCATCTAGTTTAAAATAACCTGCGTTGATGGTATATAATTTCATAGTACCGTAATCTACGTTTTTTATAACAAAAAATTGCTTTTTTAAGAATATTGGGTGCATGTTTTTTTTCAGGCAGATTATAGGTGCAATTATAATTTGATCCTGTGGTTCTTTATAATAAATCCTAAAAGGGAATGAAGCGAAGCTAACACGCCAAGGTCTTGGGCCAGCAGTGAGGAGTAAGGCAAAGAGGCGACCTCACCCCACAGTCCCTCTCTTGGGGGAGAGGGGAACTAAACTCCGACAAAATGCGCCTGCGGAATGCTTTGGTTGGGCTAAAATAGATACGTATATCGTGAAAAGAAATTTAAGTGTAAAAATCATTCTATAAGAACCCTTTTGTATCCACTACTTCAATCATTAAACCCTTGCAAATCATTTAGTTATGGGTATTTAACAGGGAAAAATGCTTGGAAAAGCAAAATCCTATATGGGGGAAATATGCCCCCATGAGCATCCCAAAATGCCCCCATATAGGATTGCAGATTTTATAGGGGTTGAAAATGGTTGCAGTTTTACAGGGAAAATGAGGGGGAAGTGGTGAGTGGTGAGTAGTCAGTAATCAGTAGTAAGTAATAACGAAGGCCTTCATTTAAAATTCAAAATTTATCATTTAAAATAACAAGAAAAATGGCTTTTAAAAAAACATTCGTATTGAGCGACGAGGGCGTAAACAGTTATGGGTTTGTGGTGCAAACAGATGGCATAGGGCTGGGCAATGCTATGAGCAATATGCCTTGCTTTTACGACCATAGAACCTGGGAAATACCACTTGGGCACTGGGAAAACCTACGAAAGGAAGACGGCAAGCTATTGGGCGACCTAGTGATTAATGGCGACAATGAGCGGGAGAAAACCTACATAAACAAAATACAGAACGGCGATATAAAAGGGGCGAGCATTGGTGCAGAGCCGATAAACTGGTGCAGCGACACCCAACTGCTGAAACCTGGGCAAACTAAGCCCACATTAACAGACTGCACACTGTTTGAAGCGTCTATCACGCCACTGCCTGCTAATAGCGCAGCCCTTGCGCTGAAACATGAGGGAAACCTTGTGACACTAAGCAAAGACAACAGCGGCCACATCATCCCATTTTTAACCAAACATTCAGATATGAAAGCAATTGCTTTGAAACTAGGCCTGCCCGAAGCGGCAGGCGAAAATGAAATTTTGGCTGCCATCAGCAGCATACAAGAGAACCCCAAGCCCAGCCCCCTGCCCCTAAAGGGGAGTAGCGAAGCCAAGCTGGTGAAGGATGTGCGGGTGAGCCAGTTGATAAAGATGGGAAGGGTTGGCTCCTCCCCTGCTGGCAATGCCAATACGGACAGTTTCGACTACCTACAAAAGCACAATCGGGCAGCGTTGGCAAGGATTCAAAGGGATGAACCGGCTACTTTCAGGGAATTGGTTGAAGGGTATGGGGCTGGGGTGAGGTATAAGGCGTAAGTAGTAAGGGGTAAGGCATAAGTCGTAAGTAACATCTCCGAAATAACTTTCCCATTTAGGTTGATTTCAAAAAAAAATTTAACCAAAAAGAACACAAAGATTTTACACAAAGAAGCACAAAGAGAACCCTTCTTTAAGGTAAAACGTTTCACTTTAAGGACACAAAGAACAGTTCAAATAGGCTGATAAAATGAAAAAACCTTATTCGGAAATGGGGAAAGTTATTTTGAAACCATTACTAAGGCGTAAGGCAAGGATTAACATCAAACATAACAAAACTTCGTATTCAAAACTTCAATTTTTAAATTAAACAAAAACAAAACAAGATGAACAAGAAACAGTTTGTGGGTGCTTTTTTATTCAATGCCTTGGTGGGTTCAGTGGTTGCTGCAATGGTGGGTTTTAGCCCGGTTGTGGGCGTGTTATTGATCAATATGCTGGGCTATGTGCTGCATTTAGTGCGGAGGGCGAATAGTGGCATGGTGTTTTTTGATGGGTTGGCGCAGGAGATATGGCTGAGCGAGGTGAAGGAAGATTTTTACCCTGACAATAGCTTTTTGAGCGCAGCTACCGACATGAGCAGCATGGTGAACAACGATGCCATCAACCTGGCAGAAGCGGGCGCAGACCCGGATGTGTTGGTGGACAACACGGCATACCCAATTGCCCGTGCCGATGCAGGCGACACGCCACTAAGGCTATTACTAAAAACCTATGACACTACCAGCACCGTGGTGCGCAATGCCGTGGCATTGGAACTGGCCTACGACCAACGAGCCTTATACATCCGCAAGCACCAAAAAGCTTTGCTGAAAAGGTTTGGCAAGGATGCTTTGTTTAACTATGCGCCACAAGCAGACAGCACCCATACACCTGTGATGAACATTGCAGGAACAAGTGCTTCTTTTTTAGACACAATCATAGACATGCAGAATGCATTTGCAGCCTTGGACGATAACAGCGGCAACCTGAACCTAGTGCTGAACCCGGCACATGCGGCAGCAATAGCCAAAGAAGACAGGCTGCTGTACAAGAACTTTGAGGCACAGCCCGGCAGCACTTTGTTTGGCTTTAGGATATGGATGCACAGCCAATGCCCATTCTATGTAAAAAACACCAGCGCAAAGGCAGCTTACAATGCAACATTCGACCCCACTGTACATGCTTATGCCAGTATTATTTTCGACGGAAACGAGGTAATGAAGGCACAAGGCAGCTTTGAATTTTTCTACAAACTACGGGACCCAGACGAAAAGGGCGATGTATTCAACTTCCAGATGCGTGGGCTAGCATTGCCCATCAGAAACAAATACTTGGGGGCGATAATAAAGTAATTATAGATGAAACACGAAGAAAACCTATTGGCATTCATCACTGGCATCTTTGCCGGGGGCATCCGTTTCCTTTTGAACGGGAACCCCAACTACCCAGCTAGTTTGCTGCAGGCGGCTACCACGGCATTGGTTTGCGGGGCGGCAGGGTATGTGGGAAAAGAGATAGTAGTATGGATAAAGAAATTGTGGAGGAAGTAACCCCCATCCCCTAAAGGGGGGCAGTGGACCTCAAGTAAATGCGCTAACCCCCCTTCTTATTTTTTAGAAATAACCAAATATTATTTATTAACCTCCCCAGCTAACACACCCTTTTAGGGTTGGGGCAAAACAAACAACAAAATGAAAAAGAACAAATTGTTTTTGGGTGCAATGGCACTAATAGCCATGGCTGCACCAGTAGCAATGTATGCGCAAGATACAGCCGCAACCACCACTAACCACACAGACGTAGTGAACCTAATAGCCACCGCTGCCGCCACCAAATGGCCGGCAGTGAGTGCCGTGGGAACGGGGTTGTTTATCGTGAGCGAAGTACTGGGCGGCATACCCAAAGTGAGAGCCAACAGCGTGTACCAATTGGTATTCGGGTTTTTGAAAAGAGCGTTTGGTAGCCGTTGACCGTGAACCGTTGAGCGTGAACCGTTAACCGTGAACCGTGAACCGATGCCGTTGGATATTGGAACGCTGCTCATATTCTTATCGTCCCCATTCGGTGAACGGTGAACTGTCAACGGTTAACCTTCCTCTGTAAACCATCATTAATTATCAATTATTAATTGTCAATTATCAATTACCTACCATGAACATTTTAATAGAACGGACTTATTTTGCCAATGGCACCAATGGAGATTTGCATGTGGATGGCAAGCCTCGCTGCCACAGCATAGAACTGCCTTGGCACAACAATGTGGCAGGCACAAGCTGCATACCAGAAGGCACTTACAACCTACAAAAACACATCAGCCAGCATTTGGGCAACTGCCTAGAGGTGATGGATGTACCAGGCCGTAGTGCCATTTTGGTACACCCTGCCAACAATGCCCTGCTGGAACTTAGGGGCTGCATTGCCCCCGTAACTACCCTTACCGGGCCCGGCATGGGCGACAACAGCAAAGTGCAGGTAAACGCACTGGTGCATGAAGCCTATGCTACCTTGGAAAGAGGGGAAGATGTAGTGCTGGTGGTAAGGAAAAAATAGGGGGGGGATTAAAAAGGGTGAGGGAAAAAATTCCTCGCCCTTTTTACTACTTTTTAAATTCCTTCTTTTTAATTCCCAATTCCTAATTCCTTCTGCATTGCTTTAATATCGGGTGCGTGGCCCCGGAAGTTTTTGAACATGGTGTTGTAGTCCTCTGTGTTGCCACGGCTTAGTATCATGTTCCGGAAACGCTGCCCGTTTGCCCTGCTTAGCCCATCGTGTTCTTGAAACCAAGAGAATGCATCCTCCTCTAGCATTTTTGTCCATTGATAGGCATAGTAGCCTGCGGCATAGCCATTGGCCCATATATGCAGGAAATAGGTGGAGCGGTAGCGGGGCGGCACTTGTGGCAGGTCTAGCCCTGTGGTGTGCAAAGCAGTTTTTTCAAACTCGCTAGCATCTGTTACCACGGTGGTGGCAGTCAGTTTGTGCCATTGCATGTCTAGGCAGGCAGCCGCAATGGCTTCGGTTAGTATATATCCATTGTTAAATGTGCCTGCCTTTTTTATTTTATCTATCAGGGATTGTGGTATAGGCTGCCCGGTTTGGTAGTGCAGCGCATAGTTTTTTAATACCTTAGGATCCAATGCCCAATGCTCGTTGAATTGCGATGGGAACTCGACATAGTCCCTTGCCACGCTGGTGCCTGAAAGCGAGGGGTATTGCTGGCTGGCAAACAACCCGTGCAGGGCATGGCCAAACTCGTGAAACATGGTGTTTACATCGTCAAAGCTAATAAACGCTGGCTGGCCGGGGGCAGGCTTGCTGAAATTGCAGATATTGTAGATGACCGGCTTTGTACCCAACAGGGTAGATTGGCCAACAAGGTTGCTCATCCATGCGCCGCCATTTTTATTGTCCCTTTTAAAATAGTCGCAGTAAAAAAGGGCAAAGGGCTTGCCGTTTTCATCCATCACGTCAAACACTTTCACGTCTGCTTGGTAAACAGGTATATCGTGGCGTTCCTTGAAGGTCAGCCCATACAATTGGTTGGCAGCGTAGAAAACGCCTTTTTCCAATACTTTTTCCAATTGGAAATAAGGCTTTATCTCGCTTTCGTCCAAATTGTATTTTGCTTTACGGACTTGCTCGCTGTAAAAATCCCAGTCATAGGGTTGAAGCGTAAAGCCACCCATCTGGCCATTAATCAATTGTTGAATATCTGTGGCTTCCTGTTTTGCTTTTGCAGTAACAGCAGGCACTAATTTGGCAAAAAACTGGTCAACGGCTTCTGGTGTTTGTGCCATTTGGTCTTGCAGTTTCCACGCTGCATAGCTAGGGAAGCCAACCAATTGTGCTTTTTGCGCACGGATAGCTGCAATGCGGATGATGATAGAGCGTGTATCGTTTGAGTCGCTTTTTTCATTCCTGCTCAATGATGCTTCAAATAGTTTCTGCCGGGTAGTGCGTATCGAAATCGATTGAAGGGCAGGTTGTTGGGTAGTATTTTTTAAGGGTAGCAGCCATTTGCCGGGCTGGCCTTTGGCTTTTGCATTTTCTGCATATACTTTTAGGTCGGTTTGCGACAGGCCTTTCAAATCGTTGGAGTCGCTTACCAGCAAAGCCCCAGCTTTTGCGCCAGCCAATAATTGATTAGAGAACTTGGCACTTAGCGATGCTTCTTCTTCGTTCAATTTCTTCATTTTCTCTTTGTCGGCATCAGAAAGTTTTGCCCCAGCCAATAAAAACTGTTGGTTATAGTATTCAAGTAGTTTTTTCGATTCTGCATCTAGGTTCAGCTTTGCCTTGCTGGCATAAATGGCTTGCACACGCTTGTACAGCTTGGTATTGAGGTAAATAGCATCCTGCAAAGCAGTGAGCTTGGGTGCAATGTCTTCCTGCAATTGTTGCAGCACAGGGTTGGTATTTGCACCTGTAACTAAGTTAAAAGCATTGTTTACACGGGCAAGCAATTGGCCGCTTTTTTCCAAGGCCACCAATGTGTTGGCAAATGTGGGGGCAGCAGGGTTGCTGGCAATTTGCCCAATTTCTTTTAGCTGCTGTTTAATGCCTTCTTCCAATGCTGGCTGGTAGTCGGAATCTTTTATCTTGCTGAAATCAGGTACTTGGTATGGCAGCTTGCTAGCCGTACTGAACGGGTTTGAAAGCGGCAAGGCTTTATTTTGCGCAAAGGCTGAACTGCTTATAATAGACATGACTAAGAAACTTAATACAAATTGTTTCATCGGAGGCTGTTTAAATTTAAAGCTATGAAAAATTTATGTGAGCAGCAGCAAGAAAAAAATTAATGGGCGCAAAAAATGCTACTTCAAAATTTATTGTGTATTTTTTACACAATAAATATGATATTTGCCCTATTAAAAACAATTGTTATGCTATTGAAAAAATTGGGTATTGCCGCTTTGGCGGCTTTTCTATTTGCCTCTTTGTCTTTTACCGTACAGGCGCAAACTACTGGAGCCGCAAAACCTACTACTATTAATGGTCATCCTGCATGGATAATGCAAGGCAATATTTACGAAGTAAATGTGCGCCAATATACGCCGGAAGGTACTTTTAAGGCTTTTGCAAAGAGCCTGCCGAGGCTGAAGGCAATGGGTGTGCAAACCTTGTGGTTTATGCCCATTAACCCTATTAGCAAACTGGACAGGAAGGGCGTGTTGGGGAGTTATTACGCCATAGCGAATTATACCGCCATCAACCCGGAATATGGTACATTGGCCGATTGGCAATCGCTAGTGAAACAATGCCATGAAATGGGTTTTAAGGTAATTGTTGACTGGGTGGCGAACCATACGGGGGCTGATCATTACTGGTTAAACACGCACCCTGACTTTTATGTACAGGACAGCGTTACCCACAAAGCACTTTCTCCGTTTGACTGGACAGATGCTAGGAAATTGAATTATAACAAACCTGCCTTGTGCGACAGCATGATTGCCAGCATGGAGTTTTGGCTGAACAAAAGCCATATTGATGGCTACCGCTGCGATGTTGCCAGTGAAGTGCCAGCGGCTTTCTGGTCGAAATGTATTGCTAAACTGCGCAAGCATGGCAATATCTTTATGTTGGGCGAAGCGGATGTGGCTTGGTTGCACAAGGCTGGTTTTGATGCCACTTATACGTGGACTGATTTTGCCATGATGAAGCAAGTGGCTAAGGGCGAAAGAAAAGCTAGTGCATTGGACACTACGTTTAACCGTTTGGATACTTCTTTTCCAAAGAATGCATTACGCATGTTCTTCACCAGTAACCACGATGAGAATACGTGGAACAAAGCAGATTATGGCACCATGCCAGGTAAGAGTCATGCACCTTTTGCCGTGTTGACTCAAACCGTAAAGCATTCAGTACCATTGATTTATAGCGGTCAGGAAGAGCCCTTTTTAGATAGCCTTAGCTTTTTCTATAAAGATACCATCACTTTTGGCAAATATGCCAGGGCTGGTTTCTACAGCAAGCTATTGGCATTAAGGAAAAGCAATGAAGCATTATCTGCCGAGGCAAGCATGATTCGCCTAAAAAGTTCTTCAGATGATCAAGTATTTGCTTACTTAAGGGAAATGAATGGTAAGAAAGTATTGGTGGTGCTAAACCTGAGCAAAGAGCCTGCAAAAGCTACTTTGTCTAATGCATCCATCACAGGTAAGGCTATAGAGTTGTTTAGTAATGCCTCTGTTGACTTGAAAGCTAGTCAAAGCTTTAGCCTGCCAGCTTGGGGGTATAAGGTGTATAGTTATTAAGCGTTATTTGTTCTTATAAGTTAGAAAGGGTGGAAAGCACTAAATTGTTTAGTTGCTTCCCACCCTTTTTTTATAAGTAGTAAAATGTTATTTGCTTTTTTCAAAAGCCTGCTTTACAGTATCCAAGTGCTTAATGAATTTTTCTACGTCGGAATCGTAGCCATATTTTACATCGCTTAATGGGTTGCCTTTAAGGTCAAGAAACATATATAGGGGCTGGGCGTTAAAGCCAAATTTTGTAATTTCATAATCCAAGTTTTTCTCGCCTACGGTAACTATTTTGTCACCTTTGGCGTTGGAGTATTGTTCTGCTGTGGACAGTTCTGTGCTTTCATCCACATACAAACTCACCAATACAAAATTGTCTTTTATCCTGCTTAGCACTGCTTGGTTTTTCCAAACCTGCTCTTCCATTTTGCGGCAGTTGGCACAGGAGTGGCCAGTAAAGTCAATCATTACAGGCTTGTTTAGGGTTTTGGCGGCAGCCATGCCCTCTTCCAAATCGAAATATGCCTTCAGGCCGAAAGGCACATGCAATTTGTCAATATGCTTTTTAGGTGGCAATGCACTGCTGCTGGAGGTTGCTGGTGCAGCATTGTTGTTCCCAATACTATATTTTAAATCGTCCAAGTTAAAATCCTGCGTGGTAGCTGGGGGTATAAAGCCACTTAATGCTTTTAATGGTGCGCCCCACAAACCGGGTATCATATACAAGGAGAATGAAAATGCGGCAATAGCAAAAAATAAGCGTGGCACAGAAACAAACGGCAATGGGCTATCGTGCGAGAAAGTAAGTTTACCTAAGAGGTAAAAACCAAGCATGGCAAAAATAACAATCCATAATACAAGGAACACATCCCTGTCTAATAAGTGCCAATGGTAAATAAGATCCACGCTCGACAAGAATTTCATGGCCAAGGCAAGTTCTATAAACCCAAAGCACACTTTTACGGAATTGAGCCAGCCACCACTTTTCGGCAAAGCCTTTAGCATGGTAGGGAAAAAGGCAAACAAAGAAAAAGGCAATGCCAACCCCAAGCCAAACCCAAACATGCCAATAATAGGTGCAATACTCACGCCCTGGCTGCTTGTTTGCCCTAGCAATGTACCCACAATAGGGCCTGTGCAAGAGAAAGAAACAATGGCCAGCGTTAATGCCATAAAAAAGATGCCCGAATAGCCGCCCTTGCCTGCTTTTTCATCTGCTTTGTTTGCCCAGCTATTGGGGAGGCTTAGCTCAAAAGCACCAAAAAACGAAATAGCAAAAACGATGAAAATGGCAAAAAACAACAGGTTAGATATAGGCGAAGTAGCTATGGTATATAAAATGGTATCCCCAAAAATAAAGGTAAGCAGCAAAGTGGGGATGGTATAAATGCTGATGATGGACAAAGAATATACCAACGCATTTTTAAGCCCCGCTTTGTGGGAGCCACTGCGCTTTAAAAAGAAACTAACCGTAACTGGTATTAAGGGGAAGACACAAGGGGTAAGCATAGCCAGCAGGCCTGTAAGGAAAGTAAGCAGGAAAATGTTCCAGACAGATTTCATTGCAAACTCATCCTTGGGGGCTGATAAGCTAGTTTTTGCGGTTGACTGTTTAATTGAAACGGTAAACTTTTCTTCCCCTGCAGGGTATTCATCTTCTTTTTTCCCCAGCCAAGCAAAAGAGCCTTTTAGGGAAGTTGAACTGCTTCCGTTTACATGAAGCTGATAGATAAACTGAACTGAATCGGCAAACAAGCGGTACTCGCTGCCATCTGGTTGTTTGAGTAGTTGCAATGCCCCTTTTTCTACAACGGAATTTGCTAATACAATGCACTTCGCACTTGAATCTAGTTGCAAGGTAGAAATAAATGCATCTGCACCGATGCTCTTTTTTACCGAAAACAATTGTACTCCCTTTGGGATAACAGCATATACGATAAGGGTTTCCAAAGAATCGTTTACAGTCTGCGTACTAAAACGGAACTGCACAGGTGCTTGTGCCTGTGCAGTAGGTAAGTTTGCTATTGCAAGGCCTGCCAAAAGCAGTACTAGGAATATTTTATTCATAGTTTGTCGACTTCTTATACCCCTTTAGGGGATAGGGGTTTTTACAACTTAATGTCAAATGTTTTTTTAGTAGGCGGCAGGCATTGCTCGTCATCACAAACCATGTATTCTACCGTCCCTGTAATATTGGTTTTAACGCCTGCTTTTACTTTTATTTCCTGCGTAAACACAAGGCTATTTGAGTAAAACAAAACTTCTGTGTTGAAACTTTTATCAAATACCTTTTCCAGCTTGCCTGTTTCTTTGGTAATGCCCTCTATGGTTACCAAGGGGTTTTTGTTAAACGTTATTTTAGTTGGTATAGGCCCGCCTTTGCCTGTGTTTTGCGAATATATATGCCAAGGCTTTTGCACGGTGGCAGTTATTACTACTTGGCAAGCAGCCCCTTTCTTTTTGGCTTCGTATTTCCACTCTACTGGGTTTTTAATTTGTGCAAAGCCTTTTGCAGCAGCCAATAAAAACACAACAGCAATTAAAAAACTTTTTTTCATCGATTTATTTTATTTCAAAAAAAATAGAGCTACTAACCTTTATTCCTGATACACAATAATTTAATCTTTCTATATGTAAAGAGATGCTTTTTTTATTAACACTAATGCCCAGGGAAATATGTATTAACTCAATATAAACAGCTTTTAATGATGGTTTAACTTAAACCCAACATATTAAACACTGTTTTGCCATCTGTATTTCCTAGCAATGAGCTGGTAGCTCTTTCTGGGTGTGGCATCATTCCAAACACATTCCCTGCTTTGTTACGGATGCCAGCAATATTCCTTACAGCCCCATTCGGGTTTGCAGTATCATCTACTCTCCCATCTTCATTGCAATACCTAAACAATATCTGGTTGTTGGCTTCCAACTCGTCTAAAATAGTGTCGTTTGCAAAATAGCGGCCTTCGCCATGGGCGATAGGCACTTTTAATGCCAGGGCATTTTCGTTGCTTAGATATACGTTCTTGCAAATGAATTTCTGGTTGGCATTTTGTAGTAATACACCAGGCAGCAAGCCGCTTTCGCACAAAATCTGGAAGCCATTGCATACCCCCAAAACCTTGCCACCTTTGTTGGCAAAGTCTATCACGCTCTGCATCATGGGGCTAAAACGAGCAATAGCGCCGCAACGCAGGTAATCGCCATAGCTAAACCCGCCTGGCAATACGATGCAATCCTCGGTACTAAACATGCTCAAGTCTTTTTCTTTGTGCCAAAGCATGATTACTTCTTTGCCTAAATCCTGCTGCAAAGCATCCTGCATGTCCCTATCGCAGTTGGACCCAGGAAAAACAACGACACCAAATTTCATAAGTACTATTTTTTTAAAGCGAATTACACTAATTAAAATAACTTAAAACTTAAAATAAAAAACTTAAAACAATTCCTAATTACCTACTCCCATTACCCAGTTTGTATGTATAACCAAAACAATACAAAGCCAAAACATTATATTGGGCAATAGCATTTTTTTTGGATACAGGTAAGCATTGCCAATAAACGATGCCAAAGGTACTAAACATAAGATAGCGGAATCTAAACCTACCCCTTTAAAAATAAAAGGGATGGGCAATATAATTACCAGCATTACCAGCATGGCCGACCAGTTTTTTCTTATTTGTATTACCATCCTGTTGTTTTGCACGCTCCAGTACTGCAAGCCAACAAATAACATTAATACCATAGTCATTAGCTTTACCCAAACCCAAACATCGGTATGGCCCACTGGCAAGTGCAGTGATAAATGGGGAAGCATAGTAACGAAAATTGGCATATTGTCGTTTAAAAACAGCAGCGACAGGAACACATAAATGGGCATCAAAATGCCCAACAGCAGCACAAACCATTCGCTTAATATAAATGGCCTTACTACAGCCAAGGCAAACAATACTACCGCTATAAGGATAGCAGTTGGGTGGTAGCATAAAAAAGAAATACCTACTACCAAGCCCGTATTAAACAACAAGGAACGGGGGTTGGGGTTGTTGTACAACCTGCTGAGGAAAATAAATATCCAAATTACAAATGAGTTGGCAATTAATGCAGGGCTAATATAGGACCATTGGGGTAGGATGGCGGTAAGGAGCACATAAGTCAATGCTGTTGTAAAACCAGCGGTGCTATACATCCTTAAGTCGTTCAGCAGCAGGTTTAGGCGTATGGCTTGTATCAAAACAATGGCTATGTACAAGCATGTTGCCAGCGAAGGAAATGCGTTGGTGAAATAGTGTTCTAACGTATAGGATATAATGCCACTGTCTTCCGTTATTGCAATAACAGGGGGGTGGATAAACAAATGGGCATGAACTGCACAGCAAAGCGCAACCAAGAAAAAAATACTGCCTATAGATTTATCTTTAAATAAAAAAACCACTGAATATGTTTGGTGAATTAAAAATCAATTTTTGCAAAGCAAATGTAGCCCCTAAACTGGCAAGGCACAATAATTTGCCTTATGCCTGTTTGTTTGCCGTGCCGGGGCATGAAATCGTACCCCTTGTCAAGCCCCCTGATGATGGCGCTACGCGTAATTTGTCCTTCGGGGGTAATACTTTGATCTGAAAAAACACTTTGTCTTTTTTCCTGTAAATTGAAAAGGAAATGTACTTTATCGCCTGTGTTTAAAATGCCATAGCTAATAAAATTGTCTGTGTTCTCGTCCTGCTGGGCTTTCCTGATAATATTGCTCCACTCCATTTTTCCGGTAACGTCAATAGAAAGTACAATAATATTGTCGGCAAAGTAACGGGTTACTGTATTATAGTTCCTATAAAAAGGATTGCCATACAAGCCGCCTGCGCCGTACACGGAATAATTATTGAACCCACTGTAAGGGGAGCCAAAGCCATCCCAGCGGTTGTAAAGGTCGCTGCCATTAGATGCGGTATAGGCAGATTCTGCCGCAAGCAAAACCCCACCATCTTTTTTAATGACAATATTCCTGAGGAAATAATCGTTCAATGCCGTTTTTAAAGAGCCTTCATTTTTTGCGTCCGCCCTAAAATCATCCGAAAACTCTATCCTTGTGTTCAGTATTGCTTTTTGTGCTGCCTTGTCCCACAAATAGCAAAAAAAGCCATCCGTGTTGCCCCGCCTTTGCTTGGCGAAAAAAGACGTGATTAGGTAATGCTTGTTGTAATTATCTACTTTCAGGCGTATGTCGTCTAAAAAAATCCCGCCTATGTTTACTTCAGTAAAGCCTAACGTGTCTTCCTTGGCTGGCTTAGTTACAAGGGTTAGTTTGTTTACAATGTCACTTTGCCCACTTCCAAAAGCCTTGAGAAAAGCTAGATCACCCGTGTTGTCTATTTGAAATTCCGACAAGGTTGCATACCGTTCCTTCATTTGCAAAGTCATGGATGTTTTTTTCACCAATTGCAGTTGCTTATCGAGCAATACGGTGGTTACCTGGTTTATTTTTTCGTCGGGCCTGTTTATTTTCACCAGCATCAGCTTTTGTTTGTCTTCGCTATTGATGATGGTATAAATTTTATTGCTGGTACTAAATGAAAGGCTGGTGGTGTCTAGCAATATTGGTTCCCCTACTTTTTCTGCATTGTTGTCAAACTTTATGGCCATGCAGTACACCACAGATTTCTTTTGGTACTGGTAAAAAAGGTAGTAAAAATCGGGATATTGCAAAAAATCTACGTTTATTACTTTTTCGGGCATAAATGCTAAATTTTTTTTGGCTACCTGATGCATATTAATATCATACAAATTTATATAATTATAATCCCTATAGCTTTTGTAAATATGGATATTGCCATTTAGTTTGCCAATTACCTCAAAAGTTAAATCTTTTGCATCTTCTTTGTCTGGGTCCGAATAAGTTACCAATTGCGATTTTGCACTATTTAGCAGCAGCAACAGCAACAAAATGAGGTATAAAGTATTTTTTTTCATATAAAAATGTGTTCTTAATATATTTTAAACAAATGCAAAAAAATCTACTTTTAAGCCTGAATAGAACAAAATTCTACTTTTGTAATCATTAAAAGTGTTAACATTTAGCAAACGGCATTCGATTAGCATATACATTTGTTGTGTAAAATATTTTGTAAGTAAACCCTCTACTGTGAACAAGCATATTAACAAAGTAACAACTGCTGGACTTTTGATTGCATTAGGAATTATTTACGGCGATATTGGCACTTCGCCATTGTATGTTTTAAACGCCATTGTGAAAGGAAGGGTTGTATCAGAAGAATTGATACTCGGCTCGCTATCCTGCATTTTCTGGACACTTACACTGCAAACTACTATAAAATATGTAATACTTACACTACAGGCCGACAATAAGGGTGAAGGCGGCATATTTAGCTTGTATGCCTTGGTGCGGCGAAGAAAAAAATGGCTGGTTATCCCTGCTATGATTGGAGGGGCAGCATTGCTGGCAGATGGCATTATCACCCCACCTATTTCCGTTACCTCTGCTATCGAAGGGCTTCAACAATTGCCCGTTTTCCACGACATAACCACGAAGACTATTGTTATTATTGTTATCTCCGTTATCTCCTTCCTCTTTCTTTTGCAACAATTTGGCACTGCTTCTATTGGTAAAATGTTTGGGCCTATCATGGGGGTATGGTTTACCATGCTTGCTGCACTAGGTGTATCGCACTTGGCTGATGATTTTAGCATATTAAAAGCACTAAGCCCCCACTATGCTATTGAGTTGCTAACGCTTTACCCTAAAGGGTTTTGGATTTTAGGTGCCGTTTTCTTGTGTACTACGGGTGCCGAGGCTTTATATAGCGACTTGGGGCATTGTGGCAAAGACAATATCCGTTATTCGTGGGTGTTTGTCAAAATTTGCCTTATACTCAATTACCTTGGCCAAGGCGCATGGCTGTTGGCTCATTTTCAAGATAAAATGATACCACTGGCTGAATTTGACAATGGTTTTAACCCTTTCTATGGCATTATGCCAATATGGTTTAAGCTAGTGGGTATCGTGATTGCAACTGTTGCTGCTATTATTGCCAGCCAGGCATTGATATCTGGTTCTTTTACGCTGATAGCCGAAGCCATGCGGCTGAACCTGTGGCCCAAAATGAAAATTGTGTACCCAACAGAAGAAAAAGGGCAACTGTACATACCTGGCATTAGCTTGCTGCTTTTTGTGGGTTGTATAGGTGTGGTATTATTCTTTCAAAGGTCGGCAAATATGGAAGCTGCTTATGGTTTGGCTATTACCATGTGCATGATTAGCACATCCATTTTATTTGCCAACTTTTTGGTAAGCCACAGGGTGGCGCCTGTTTGGATTTATGTTTATTTAAGTGTATATTTTACCATCGAAATTTCATTCCTGATAGCCAATTTAGAAAAGTTCCCGCATGGTGGCTATGTAACGCTATTGGTAGGCGGCGGTCTATTCCTTGTTATGTATGTTTGGTACAGGAGCCGAAAAATTAAAAACCGATATGTAGAATTTGTACGCTTGCAGCACTATATACCCATGATAAAAGAGTTGAGCGAAGATGTTAGCATCCCTACTTATGCTACACATTTGGTATATATGACTAGTGCTAACAACCCTAAAGAAATTGAACATAAAATCATTTACTCAATACTGAACCGAAAGCCCAAAAGAGCCAATGTGTATTGGTTTGTGCATGTAGATGTATTGGACGACCCTTATACCTGCGAATATACTGTGGATCATGTGGTGCCAGATGAAGTAATCCGTATTGAATTTAGGCTAGGCTTTAGGGTACAGCAACGCATAACCTTGATGCTGAAACAAGTAGTCCAAGACTTAGTTATGAACAAGGAAGTAAACATTACCAGCCGCTATGTAAGCTTGGAAAGGAACAATGTGGTGGGGGATTTCAGGATTATAGTTATGGAAAAATTCTTGAGCCAAGATAATGAGCTGCCTTTTATAGAAAGGATTATCATGAAGCTTTATTTCTTCCTTAAAGACATTAGCCTTAGCGAGGAGAGGGGTTTTGGCTTGGACCCAAGCAATGTAACTGTAGAAAAATTTCCGCTGATTGTTTCGCCTTATACCAAGCTAAGGCTGAAACGTATTATTAATCCCAATGCGGTTGTGCCTAATATAGGTCATTAAGCTTTTATAAAAAAGACACAAAGGCTAAAAGACTCAAAGAAGCACAAAGAAAAAAATTCTTTCTCACCACATAGGCACATAGCATACATAGGCAAGAAAAGAAGAAACTATGTGTATTATATGCTTATGTGGTGAGAAAATACCTAAATAGCAACAAAACTTATATAGGAATAATATTCCCCTTTGTGTTGTTTTTTACCTTTTCAGGTATGGAAGCAATAATGGCTGTCCGCAAAGCCTCTACCAACCTGCGTTTGGCAAAATCACGATGGGTAATAATACTCACCTCTCTTACAGGTGCAGGTGCCTGAAAATGGCGGATGCTTTTCTGTTGTTCCGTGCTTAAATCTGTTGTAGCCAATTCGGGTAAAATAGTAATACCATCATTCACTTCTACCATTCGCCTCAAGGTTTCCAAACTGCCTGCTTCATATTCAAAATGGCTACCTTCTTTGCTGCTTTTACGTAATTCGCACAGGTTTATAATTTGGCTGCGGAAACAATGTCCTTCTTCCAATAACCATAACTTCTCAGGGTCAATATCGGTAGCCAATACATAGTTTTTTTTATAGGCTTCATTTTTGTTGCTGATATAGGCCACCATTTCTTCATAAAAAAGCACATCCTCCTGTATACCTTTTTCGTTCAAGGGGGTAACCAGCAAACCCACATCTATCCTGCCTTCCCTTAGGCGGGCAATCAAAATATCTGTGGTCAATTCATTTACCACCAACCTTACCAATGGGAACTTAGCTGCGAAAGCTTGAATAAACAAAGGGAGCAAGTAAGGGGCAAGCGTAGGTATCACGCCAATTTTCAATTCCCCAGTTAGTATATTCTTTTTAGAATCTACCATTTCGGTAAAACTGGCACATTCGGCTATTATCTTTCGGGCTTGTTCTATTAGTTGAAGGCCAGGTTCTGTAGGTAGAACAGGTTGCTTAGTACGGTCAAAAATCTTTACGCCCAATTCTTCTTCCAGCTTCTGTATTTGTGCACTCAACGAAGGCTGCGTAACAAAACAATGCTCCGCAGCCTTCGCAAAATGCCGGTAGGTATCTACTGCAACAATATATTCTAGTTGTACTAAAGTCATTTTTGGGATTTTGCCTAAGCATGTTCAATCAAAAAGGAAGCATCAATATGCAGTTTTTGATATGCTGCTTTCAGGAAAGCTATATCAGGGGATTTTTTCCCATCTAGTATTCTAGCAAGTTTTATTTCAGTAAGCCCCAACAGGTCAGCCAATTCGTTGCGCTTCAATTTCATTTCGTACATCTTTAACTCCAACATACCCTGTAATGTTTTTGGAGTAGGGATGTTGTAAATGCTATTTTCATAAGATTGGATGGCCAACCCTAACTGGCGAATTTGCTTTGCTTCGGTGGCTGTTAAGTTTGCCTCTCCCTTATTCATTAAAGCCAATACTTTTTCCAAAGCCTTTTCATGATCTTTTTCTGTGATAATTTTCATTATTTACTTTTTAAAAAGAACATTTTGTGCATTTATCTTGTCGTATTCTTTATGCGTACCTACAAATGCAATATAAACTGTCCTGGTATTAAAATGACTAATCGCAATTAACCTAAATTGATTGCCTTTTATATTGAATACGTATCTATCATTTCCAACAGAATCCACAGAATTAAACGTTTCTTTAACCTGATAGAAATTAGACCAATTAGATTGTTCCGTAATAAGATACCAATTATTTAGTGCATCAGTTGCCATTGGATGCTCTATACAAAAATTCCTGATTGTTTTATAACTAAATACTACCATAAAGCTACTATTTATTCACTTTGGTCCACGTATCTTTCAATGTAACAGTCCGATTAAAGACCAATTTGTCGGTCGTACTATCCTTATCTAAACAGAAGTACCCTTTGCGGATAAATTGATACCTTTTGGTAATAAAATACTCTGAATCATCTACAGTAGGGATTTTATTACGAAGTGACCTTATTTTTAACCGAACTAACTCATTGCCAGCCTCTTTTATCAGCTCGGGTTCTGCATACGCCGTTTCAATCGTCTGCAAAGAATCAGGATTAATATAGCTTTTAAAGTCGCCTTCTGCCGCAGCTACATTTTCTTCAGTAAACAAACGGTCATACAAGCGTATTTCTATTGGAAGTGCATCTGCTACGCTTACCCAATGCAACGTGCCTTTTACATTGATGCCGCTTGTGTCGCTTCCACTTTTGCTTTCGGGTATATAAGAGCAGTTTAGGTGAGTAATATTGCCTTCTTCATCTTTTACTACCTCATCACATTTAATAATATAAGCACTTTTTAGCCTTACCATTTGCCCCGGTGCCAAACGGAAATACTTCTTAGGTGCTACTTCCATAAAGTCTTCTTTTTCTATATAGATTTCTTTACTGAAAGGTACTGGCCTCTCGCCGCCATTTTCATCTTCGGGGTTGTTTTCGCTTTGCAAGGTTTCCCCGCCGGCTTCGTAATTGGTAATCACTATTTTCAACGGGTCAAAAACTACCATCCTGCGTTGAGCTATTTTGTTCAGGTGTTCCCGCACACAAAATTCCAATAGGCTAAAATCAATCAAGTTTTCCCTTCTTGCTACGCCAATTTTTTCGCAGAACTCACGGATGCTTTCTGGTGTAAAGCCCCTTCGCCTCATGCCGCTAAGCGTACTCATACGTGGGTCGTCCCATCCATTTACATGGTTTTCATTCACCAGTTGCAGCAATTTGCGTTTGCTCATCACCGTATAAGTCATGTTCAACCGTGCAAACTCATATTGTTTGGATGGGTAAATGCCCAGTTTCTCAATGCACCAATCGTACATCGGCCTGTGTGGTACAAACTCCAACGTACATATCGAATGGGTAATGTTTTCAATAGAATCACTTTGCCCATGCGCAAAATCGTACATAGGGTAAATGCACCAAGTATCGCCTGTACGGTGGTGGTGGGCATGTTTTATACGATAGATAATAGGGTCACGCAACAGCATATTGGTGCTTTCCATATCTATTTTGGCACGCAGTACTTTTTCACCATCCTTGTATTTACCCTGTTTCATTGCGGTAAATAATTTAAGGTTTTCGTCTATTGTCCTATCCCTGTATTGATTATTTACGCCTGGTTGTGTAGGTGTGCCTTTTTGTACTGCAATTTCCTCGCTGGTACTGTCATCTACATAAGCAAAGCCTTTATAAATTAATGCCAACGCAAATTGGTACAATTGCTCAAAATAATCAGAAGCATACAACTCCGAAGCCCAGTTAAAACCTAGCCATTGCACATCTTCTTTAATACTATCTACATACTCTGTGTCTTCTGTTACGGGGTTGGTATCGTCGAAACGGAGGTTGGTAGCCCCCCCATATTTTTTTGCTAACCCAAAGTTGAGGCAGATGCTTTTGGCATGGCCAATATGCAAGTAGCCATTGGGCTCCGGCGGAAAACGGGTCAATATTTTCTTATGCTTGCCGCTGGCTAAGTCTGCTTCTACTATTTCCTCCAAAAAATTCAGGCTTTTTTCCTCGCTCATAATAATGCTAGTGGGTGATCTTGTGTTCATTACCCATTCTTGCAAATGTAAGCGTTGCAAAAATGCTATGGGCAAGGTTGGGGAAATGGGGCATAAATGTTTTTCGCTTTTTTTGAAAAATCAATCCAGCTAAACTCACTATTCCCGAAAGACCGGGATAAGTTCTACAAAGGGAGGGGAGCAGGTGAGAGGGCAAGAAGAAAATATTTGCACATTTTTAATAATATCAATGTCATCTATTTTTTTATTAAACTAGTTTCAGTTTTGTTGATTTTGGGCTTTTTTTGTTGTTGGAGTGTTTTTTAAAAATCGTTCCCATCTTTGTAAGCCATTGATTATCAATAATATTGAAAATTTTTATGAAGGTTTTGTGATAAATTTGTGCGTGCTTTATGAGTATTTACTAGCATAGAGTGCATGCTTTTATGCCAATAAAACAAGTTTATATTTTGCGACTAAAATTATTTTAATATTAGTAAAAAAAGAACTACAATATGGCTGCTTGCACGCTAGCTTTGTAAATACGCTGTATCAACTGCATTTGTGGTACAAAATATGAGCTATTGCTTTTCCAACTTGCACGTCATCCATCTTTTTTTTAGTAGGCTAATAATGGCAATATCCTCCTGTGTAATAACATTGTCAGCGATAGGCTGACCCATACTTGCGCTGCAATTTTCCTTTTTTCTTTTTGGGGAAATGCTAAAAATACCTTTATATCAACATTCATGGAATAAAATTTTAATAAAATCAAGTATTTGGATGGGAAAATAGGCAAAAAGTATGGAAGAATAGAAGCGTTTGTTTTTGCTACCTGCTGCAACGGCAAATGGCTTTTAGGCTACAAGCCTAGAAAAGCATGGAAAGTTATTTATTCACGCTTTTCAAGTGAATTTTATTCTATGCTCTGTTGAGTTTAAAAAATGTTTTGAAAGAATTGTAATTTATGCTTTTCTTTGAAACTTTACTATAACCTATTTATTTAATACAACATTTAGCTCATTAAAACTGGTTTATTCTACATATACTATTATAAATAACCATAAACCTGTAATACACTTATGATATTCAATTCAATAGCTTTTGCAATTTTTTATGTTGTAGTTACGGCTTTATATTTTATCCTCCCGCACAAATATCGGTGGTTGCTCCTTTTAATAGCTAGTTGCTATTTTTATATGGCTTTTGTGCCCATTTACATACTTATACTAGGTTTTACTATCGTTATAGACTATTATGCAGGGATATTTATTGAAAAGGAAACAGACAAGAAGAAACGAAAACTCCTATTGTTGTGTAGCCTTATAGCCAATATAGGAGTTTTGGTATTTTTTAAATATTATAATTTTATCAATACCAACATCTCTTTGTTGTTTAATAATTTTAATGCCAAAAACCCGCTTCCTTTTTTAAGCATATTATTGCCTATTGGTTTGTCTTTCCATACTTTCCAAGCAATGAGTTACACGATTGAAGTTTACCGGGGCAATCAAAAAGCTGAAAAGCATTTTGGTATTTACAGCCTTTATGTAATGTTTTATCCGCAATTGGTAGCAGGCCCTATTGAGCGGCCTCAAAACATACTTCATCAAATGCATGAGGAGCATAGTTTTAACTATGACAATATGGTACACGGCCTCAAACAAATGCTATGGGGCTTTTTTAAAAAACTAGTGGTAGCAGATCGTTTATCTATTTATGTAAATACTATTTTTAACAATGCAGAAGCCCACAATGGCACTTCAATAGCTATTGCTTGTTTTTTCTTTGCTATACAAATATATTGTGATTTTTCAGGCTATTCAGACATTGCTATTGGAAGTGCAAGAACAATGGGGTTTGATTTGATGGTCAATTTCAGACGCCCATACTTTGCAAAATCTATCAATGAGTTCTGGAGTAGGTGGCATATTTCTTTGTCAACTTGGTTTAGGGATTATTTATACATCCCTTTAGGTGGAAACAGAGTATCAAAATTTAAACTCTACCGAAATTTGCTTATTGTGTTTATGATAAGCGGTGTTTGGCATGGGGCAAATTATACTTTTATCATTTGGGGCGCATTACATGCATTTTATACCATTATCGGATTGTTGATAACTCCATATACAAAAGACATACATTTAAAACTACATATAAGCAAGCGCATTACAGATGTTGCACGCATATTTATTGTTTTTTTACTAGTTAGTTTTGCATGGATTTTTTTTAGGGCCAGTTCATTTGGCAATGCCATTACTATTATCCATAATCTCCGTTCTTTTGGGCAACCTGCCTTCCGCACATCTATTCTTAGCACATTTGGTGAATGCTTATTTGCTATTGCAATGCTGATGTTAATTGAATATAGAAAAGAATTTTTTCCAGAAAAGCTTAATTTTTTCTATCACCCCAACATTATTATACGTTGGGGCGCTTTGATGACGATGGTTTTAATAATACTATTGTTTGGTGTATTCAATGGTGGGCAATTTATCTATTTTCAATTTTAAACCTAGTTTGCATGTTTGCTTTTCTAAAAAAAATTTTTCTATTCATCCTTATTTTGGCAATATTCGATTATATGATAGGGCAATGTTTGCACTATATATATTTTAGCCAAAAAAGAGGGCAATTTGCTCAAACAACATATTCTTTAGACAGCAGTAACCAAGACATTCTTGTGTTTGGTAATTCAAGAGCTGCACGGCATTACTCTTCGGCTATTCTATCAGATTCACTACATAAAACTTGCTATAATTTGGGTATGGATGCCCAAGGCATTATATATGCTACAGCCTTGCAAGAGGTAATTTTTAATAGGCATAAGCCTAGCATGGTCATATTAAATATCAATGCTTGGGAATTTGATGAAAGCCCTGTTAAATATGAGCGGCTTTCTGTTTTCCTACCTTATTGCAAGGAACATCCCGAATTAATTAAATACATAAAACTTAGCAGCCCTGCAGCCAAATGGGAACTTTTGAGCAACGTTTATACTTATAACTCTACTTTTTTTACCACAATTAGTAACTTGTCTCAAGCCAATAATTTGCCAAAAATTCAAGGGGGGTATGACCCTATGATTAAAAAAATGAATGCCACTGAAATAGCATTTGTCAAAAAAAAGATTGTTCTTCAGGCAGAAGAAAATAGGCAAAAACCACCAAAAATTGATACTATAGCGTTTAGTTATTATAGTAATTTTTTAAAAAAGTGCGTAGATAATCACATACCAACTTATGTTATAATATCGCCAACACTTGTTCCAGAAGAACAAAGTAAGGGCAAAGAAAAATTAATAGAAATTACTCAATCATTTCCTACAATAAAATTCATGGATTTTAGTAGCGATCCTGACTATAATGGACACTTTGAAAAATTTGCTGACTTTTTACACCTTAACAAAGAAGGTGCAGAAGCGTTTACTAAAAAACTAGCTGCTGTGTTGAAGTAAAGGCTATAATTGTTTGTTTTTTCAGCTACTACAAGTTCAATATTCCAGATTACTTATACCTCCATTATCCTTTTCTTTTCAAGCGCGAGAAATTTAACTTAATGTAAATAGCCTATTTTATAGCAATTGCCACTATCAAAATAGAAAACCCAAATTTGGTCTTATAGTTTCCTATAGATGAGGTAATAGAAAGGCTTATGCTTGTTAATTGTGTGCAATTATGGCAAAAGTTTTAAGCATGTAACCACCTCCTAAATTTTTCAATCCTGTAAACCCCTACATTTGCAGCCATTAAAAAAATGGGTGAGGGGATTTAATGGGTTGTATCGGGCAGTAAATGCATAGAAAACATACTTGAGACTTCACTCAACAAAAAAATAAATACAAATAACAAATCGTTATGGCGGACTTAAAATTACAACGCAACTTTGGTATTGCTGCTCACATTGATGCGGGCAAAACCACTACTACCGAGCGTATCTTGCGCTACACCGGTATGATCCACAAAATTGGTGAGGTACACGATGGTGCCGCTACCACTGACTGGATGGAACAGGAAAAAGAAAGGGGTATCACTATCACTTCGGCTGCTGTTAGCTGCCAGTGGAAATTCCCGACTATTAAAGGGGTTGCTGATGCAAATACAAAAGATTACTATTTCAACATTATCGATACGCCGGGTCACGTGGATTTTACCATTGAGGTAGAACGTTCTATGCGTGTTTTGGATGGTTTGATTGCTTTGTTCAGTGCGGTTGATGGTGTAGAACCACAATCTGAAACTGTATGGCGCCAGGCAAACCGCTACAAAGTTCCACGTATTGGTTTCGTAAACAAAATGGATCGTTCTGGAGCTGACTTCTTGATGGTGGTTGCCCAAATTAAGGAAATGTTGGGTGCCAATGCGGTGCCTTTGCAATTGCCTATTGGTGCAGAAGACGATTTTATTGGTGTGGTAGATTTGATTACCATGAAGGGGGTGATATGGGATATGGAAACAGAAGGTATGACTTTCAAGGAAATTCCTGTACCTGCTGACATGGTGGATGAAGCCAACGAATGGAGGGCTAACCTAGTAGAAGCTGTTGCTGAATATGATGATTTGTTGATGGAGAAATTCTTTGATGATCCTAATACTATCACAGAAGAAGAAATGCATGAAGCTATCCGTAAAGCTTGTATCGATTTAAGTATCGTTCCAATGATGTGCGGTTCTTCATTCAAAAATAAAGGTGTACAAACTGCATTGGATGCCGTTTGTCGTTACCTCCCAAGCCCAGTTGATGTTGATGATATTTCTGGTATCAATCCAGATACTGGCGACATCGTTACACGTGCCCCTAATGCAAAAGAACCATTTGCGGCATTAGCTTTCAAAATCATGACCGATCCTTTCGTGGGTCGTTTGGCTTTCTTCCGTTGCTATTCTGGTCACTTGGATGCTGGTTCTTATGTATTGAACGTAAGGAGTGGTAAAAAAGAGCGTATCAGCCGTATCATGAAAATGTTTGCTAACAAGCAAAACCCTATAGATTTTATTGAAGCTGGTGATATTGCCGCTGCGGTAGGGTTTAAGGAAATTAAAACAGGTGATACTTTATGTGATGAAAAATTCCCTATTGCATTAGAGAATATGTTTATCCCAGAACCAGTTATCGCTATTGCTGTTGAGCCTAAAACGCAGGCAGACGTTGATAAAATGGGTATGGCTATCGCTAAATTAGTGGAAGAAGATCCTACATTGCGTGTAAACACCGATGAAGATACTGGTCAAACCATTTTGCGTGGTATGGGTGAGTTGCACCTTGAAATTATCATTGACCGTTTGCGTCGTGAGTTTAAGGTAGAAGTGAACCAAGGTGCGCCTCAGGTGGCTTACAAAGAGTGTTTTGGTATTACCGTTACACACCGTGAAATCTTGAAAAAACAATCTGGTGGTCGTGGTAAATTCGCCGATATTCAATTTGACCTTGGTCCTGCTGATGAAGAATGGATTAAGGAAAACGAAGGCAAGCACTTCCAATTTGTAAATGACATACATGGTGGTTCTGTTCCTAAGGAGTTCCATGCGGCCATTCAAAAAGGTTTTGAAACATCTATGCCTCAAGGTATATTAGCTGGTTACCCAGTTAATAACATGAAAGTAAGGATATTTGATGGTAGCTACCACGATGTGGATAGTGATGCGATGAGCTTTGAACTGTGTGCTAAAAGTGCATTCAGGGAAGCGGGACGCAAAGCAAAACCAACTTTATTGGAACCAATCATGAGGGTGGAAGTTTTAACACCAGATTTATACATGGGTGATGTAACGGGTGACCTTAACCGTCGTCGCGGTATGTTGGAAGGTATGGATAGCAGGGCTAACTTACAAGTTATCAAGGCTAAAGTGCCATTGAGCGAAATGTTTGGTTATGTAACCCAACTGCGTTCATTGTCTTCTGGCCGTGCATCTTCTACCATGGAGTTTTCGCACTATAACAATGCGCCAAACAATATTGCTGAAGAAGTAATAGCGAAGAGCAAAGGAAAAGCGAAAAGCGAAGATTAAGATTTTTTATATATTTTATATACTGGGCCCCCGATGTTTTCGGGGGCTTTTTTTGTGAGGTATTAAACCAATAAGGTAGATTGTTCAGACAAAGGGCTCTTTTCGGACAGTTTTCGTTCACTTTCCAATGGGTTTCAACCCATTGGAAAGTGAACGAAATGGTATAAGCCTATTCTGGACAGCCTCCATTAATATTTGTATAGTTGTAGCCCTTTTATGAAATGCGCCCAATACAAAAGCCACCTGTATAAAGGGTGGCTTTTGCGTATATTATTGTTTTGTGGCAAATACTTTAAGCTGGCACTACCAACCTAAAACCATTGCCATGGATATTTACAATCTCGATGTTTTCATCGTCCCTAAGGTATTTGCGCAGTTTTGCAATATATACGTCCATACTTCTGCCATTGAAGTAGGTGTCACTGCCCCAAATGCGTTTTAATGCCCTTTCGCGAGGCAATAAATCGTTTTTGTTTTCGGCTAGCATTTTCAACAAATCATTTTCCTTAGGGGAAAGTGTTTGTGTTTTGCCATCGTGACTTAGTTCCCTTAGCTTGGGGTTGAAGTGGTAAGACCCTAAATCAAACTCTGTGTTTTCGCTGATGCGTGTTTCTTCTTCATTGCGTTTTAGTATAGCTTTTATTTTCAAAAGCAGTACTTCACTGTCGAATGGCTTGGTAACATAGTCGTCTGCACCAAGTTTGTAGCCGTTGATAATATCGTCTTTCATTGTTTTCGCACTCAGGAAAAACAAAGGTATTTCCGGGTCAATATCCCTAATGTCTTCCGCCAAACTGAAACCGTCTACATGCGGCATCATTACATCAAGCAGGCATATATCAAATTTTTCCCTTTGAAAAGCAGCAAACCCCAAGCGACCGTCTCTTTCCAGTACTACTTCATAATCATTCAGTTCTAAATAGTTTTTCAATACCATACCTAGGTTGGTATCGTCTTCACATAATAGCACTCTATATTTCCTTCCTTCCATAAATTAAATTTATTTGTACACCATAAAGATATACAGTTAAAGTGAACACGCCACAAAGACCGTGCAAGGTTTTGTTAAAAGCGGTAGAGGGCTACTGGTGAGTGACGAGTGGTCGGTGGTGAGTTATCAGAATTAATAAACAAGATTGTGCCTAGTTACCACCTACTACTGACGGATAACCACTCACTATTCACCACTCACCACTAATTGTCTGTTTGGGGCTGTGTAGGTTTGTTGTTCCTGTCCATATCGCCGAAACCTTGGCGCATGGAGCGCAGGCGCTGGCGGTCTTGCAATTCTTTTTTTATAAACATGGCAAAATTCCTGTCAGACAAAAAAACCTTGTTTGCTCTTTCGTCCGATGCTAGTATCCTTTTAAAATCAATACTGTATTTTTTCTTTATCGCCAAAGCCCTTTCTTCAAAAGCTAGCACGTCTTCCTTGCTGTCCTTTTTTGTTTTTTTCAATTCATCTATATAGGTGTTGTAAACAGGCCAGAATTTTTGTGCTTCATCCGCTGTAAGATTTAAGTCTTTGGTAAGAAACGCCACTTTTAAAGCCTGTACGGTTGCCTGCCTTGCCGGGCTTTGTGCTTCCAGCAAAGTGGCTACTAATAATGGTATTAATATAATTATCTTGATTATTCTCATGATTTATATGGATATAGTACCAAATTTTAAATTCCTTTTTTTATTATCGGGGCCGATGTAGCCGCGTCCTGTAGATATTGATCCAAGTCCTCGTCAGGCACAGCTTCTACTTTTTGCTCTAGGTCTGGTGCTGCGCCGCCATCGTCAATAATTACCATGTCTGCATTGTAGGCCAGATAATCGTTGTTTAAATATTTGGTCAATTCATCATCGCTCAAATTATTGATATTGCTTTTAATAGTTGCATCTGTTGTTTTATAAGCAAGCACATCGGTCTGGCTGCCATTTTTGCCTGAAAAAAGTAATGCTCCAGCCGCTACAATGCAGGCAACAGAAGCTGCTGCCGCCAGCTTAGCCCAATACCTAGCACGGGAAATGGGTATTATTTTTCCCACTACAGGGGCAATTATAACTTCATGTATTGTCAAGTTTTCAAAATAATTATCTGGCACTTGATAAGGGTATTGCCTAGATAGGGTGCTTAAGAAAGGCGCAATGCTTGCCAGTTCTTCCTGCGTTTCACTTTTAGGCGAGGCAGTTATTACAGACATTGCAATTGTTTCTGCCAAATGGTTAAAGTAGCCATCTGGCATAGCAAAATTGGGTTGTGGCTTTTTTGCAACCAATTTTTCAGTAGCAAGCAAGCTATTGAAGATACTGGTTAAAAGCTGGTCGAAATAAAAAGCAGGTACAGAATAAGGCAATTTGATGCCTGGCTGTAAGCCTACTTTTATCCCTATTTGCCCGTTTACTATGTTGTTTACCTTTTCCATTTTTGTATTATTATGACTACATGAAAGCCCGTATGTTTAACTATTTAAAATATATTGCTCAATTTTCTTGGCAGCGTGGTGGTAGCTTGCTTTCAACGCACCCTCGCTGGTTTCTAAAATCTTGCTCATTTTTTCATACGGCATTTCATCGTAGTAACGCAGGTTAAAAACCAAGCGTTGCCTTTCCGGCAATTTTTGGATGGCTAGTTGCAGTTTCCATTCCAATTGGTTGCCATCAAAGTTTTTATCTGCTTTTATGGTGTTGCTCAGTCCATTTTCCTCATCGCCTAAGCTCAAGGTTGCTTTTCTTTTCTGTTGTTCTAAAAAAGTCAAGCATTCATTTGTAGCAATCCTGTAAAGCCATGTATATAGTTGACTATCTTCCCTAAAATTTTCCAGCCCCTTCCACACTTTGATAAACACATTCTGGAGCATATCATTAGTATCCTCATGGCTGATAACCATTTTCCGGATATGCCAATAAAGTTTTTCCTGGTACTTCTTGATAATGGCCGTAAAAGCCAATTCTTTTGTAGAGCCGTCTCTAAAAAGATCAAGTAGTTCCCTGTCATCTAAGTGCATGCAATCTTTTTTATGGAATATTCTAAAGATAGACAATCATTGGGTACGAAAGTTTAAAGTAGTTTAATCATGCAATTACATCGTTACTTTTTAATAATAATCTTTCGCTTATAAAACAAGAATTTTAAAAAGCAGTTATCCATTTCATTTTATAGTTGCAATATTTTATTTGCAATAATTATGATTATTACAAAATTTTTATTACAACATTGTAATAATTTTTTTGAAATATTCTAGTTTATTGCAAATATTTTATTACAGATAAAATGTGTTGTAGCAAGCATGTGTTTTGTAAATCGTTTTGAGGAAATGATGTTTAATCGGATCCCTCTAAAAAAAAATTTATAGTTTGTCCAAACAAGCAAAGCCCAATCGTTATTACAGTATTATTTCATTATAATTAAAAATAAATAACATGACAGCTCAAGAAAATGCACTCAATTGGTTTGAAATATCCGTAGCAGATATCAGCCGTGCAAAAACATTTTATGAAACCATTTTTGGCATTGAACTCCCACAACAGGAAATGATGGGAAGGCAAATGGCTTTTTTTCCTGCGGAAGACATGAACGGGAAAGTTTCTGGCAGTTTGGTAGAAAGCAATATGCATAAGCCGAGTGCGGATGGCGTGAAACTTTACCTGAATGGCAACCCAGATTTGGCCACTCCACTTTCTAAAATAGAAGCTGCGGGAGGCAAAGTGGTAATGCCCAAAACCAAAATAAGCGATGAAATAGGCTTTATGGCATTTTTTATAGATTCTGAAGGAAATGCAGTAGGCTTGCACTCCAATAAATAAATAATAATTACAAACGCTTATTTTGCCACAAAGTCACGAAGCCAAAAAGATGCACTGAGAAAAAATTTACATGTTTTGTCTTTTTTCTTCCTTCAAATCTTTGTGCCGCTTCGTGCTTTCGTGCCTTTGTGGCTAATTTCTTCAAATTGCGCTTAGTAAAAACCTAATTTTAAAAATAAAATAAAAAACCATGAAAGCGTTTTTATTGATATTCAGGAGGGATGCTGTTACTGTTAGTGAAGAAAAACGCTCGCCGGCAGAGATGGAACAGATGATGAAATATTGGATGGATTGGATTGGCGGTATTGCTGCGCAAGGCAAACTTTTAGACCCAGGCAATAGATTGGCTGTTGAAGGGAAAGTTTTAAAACCCAACAATATAATTGTTGATGGCCCTTATGTAGAAGTAAAAGAAAGTATTGGTGGCTACATAGCCGTAAAAGCAGATTCGCTGGAAGAAGCTTTGGAGCTATCGAAAGGCTGCCCTATTTTAAACGTTAATGGAAACGTAGAAATAAGGGAAATTATCAAAATGTAATTAGTAAAGACCTTATTGGGTTTAAAAGCTTGTCAGGTCTAAACTAACAATTGTGGGTGAATAAAAGTTTTTTGCTCTAGGGGTAGAATACTAAGTGTAGGGATGAAAATATGTGCTTGACACAACTGATGCCATCGGCATCAAACGTTTATAGAAAGCAATTGATTTACAAGCCACATGCGACCCCGAAGGGGTCGAAAGATAGCCGCTTTTCTATTGCTATAAACGTAAAATCCCGATGGGATTAGAAAATGCTCACGTCTAAAAGCGAAATGCTTTTATGCACCCCGCAATTGTAGGTATATTGGTTTTTATTTTTACCTTGCCCATCATAAAATTTATTCATGGCTTACAATCAAATTTTAGCCAACCGCATTCGCGAAGCACTGGAACATATTCCCGATGTGGAAGAAAAGAAAATGTTCCGTGGCGTTACGTTTATGGTGGACGGAAAAATGTGCATCAGCGTAAGTGGTGACGAATTGATGGTAAGGATTGACCCATTGCTTCATGACACAATTATAGAAAAATCCTATTGCCGTGAAATGATACACAGTGGCCGCACAATGAAAGGGTTTGTATATGTGCAGGAAGAAGGTATTGCTACAAAAGAAGATTTTGACAAGTGGATAAACATGGCTTTAGATTTCAATAAAAAAGCAAAAGCTGCCCCGAAAAAGAAAAAGAAGTAGCGATACCTACGTTTATATTGACAGAAAATAGTTTGCGAAAATCATTCTAATAAAAGTCTTCAAGCCAAGGGTTTCAATCATTAAAATCATGCAAATCATTTAATCAATGGTATATATTGCAGGCAAATGGCCAGTAAAATAATATATGCAAGACCCGGAAAAATTCTTGTTGCCCCATTTATTCAGGACTGAGTACCGGAAAATTGTTGCCGTACTCTCCAAACTATTTGGCATTCAACATATCGCCATTGCAGAAGATATTGTGAGCGATACTTTTTTGCTGGCTTCCGAATTATGGGGTTTAAAAGGGTTGCCGCAAAACCCTACGGCATGGTTGTACACCGTTGCCAAAAACAAAACGAAAGATTATTTAAAAAGGGATAACCTTTTCACCAGCAAAATTGCAGTAAACCTACAACAACAATTTACCGAAGGGCAGGAGATAGAGATAGATTTATCGAACCAAAACATCAACGACAGCCAATTGCAGATGATGTTTGCGATTTGCAACCCCGTAATACCTGTAGAAGCACAGATAGGTTTATCCTTAAATATCCTTTGCGGCTTTGGTGCCGAGGAGATAGCAGATGCTTTTCTCACCAACCGGGAAACGATTTATAAACGTCTGAAAAGAGGTAAAGAAAAACTGCGTACAGAAAATGTACCTATAGAATTGCCTTCCCCAACAGCCATCAATGAAAGGCTAGGTACGGTATTGACCACTCTGTATTTATTGTTCAACGAAGGCTATTATTCCACCACACAAAATACCACCTTACGGCAAGATTTATGTGTGGAAGCCATGCGGCTGGTTTATTTATTAATTGGGAATGAAGCCACCAACCAACCCGCAGCCAATGCATTGCTGTCGTTGATGTGTTTCCATGCGTCACGCTTTGAAGCTAGGACAAACGAAGCCGGGGAAATTATTTTATACGAAGACCAAGACAGCAATTTGTGGAACAAAGAATTAATTTCCAAAGGCGAATATTATTTAAACCAAGCATCCCAAGGCCGCCAGATTTCCAAATACCATTTAGAAGCTGCCATAGCTTACTGGCATACGCATAAAACAGATACACATGAAAAATGGGAAAGCATCCTACAATTGTATAATAAGCTATTGCAAATAGAATATTCACCCATCGCCGCCCTAAACAGGACCTATGCGCTAGCAAAAGCCAATGGAAAAGCCCAAGCCATCATTGAAGCAGAAAAACTACAACTAAGCGGCAATCAATTTTACCATTCCTTATTGGGGCATTTATATACTGACGTTGATAATGGAAAAGCACTTGCCCATTATCAAAAAGCATTGGGCTTAGCAAAAGCAGAAAGTGATAAAGGGGCTATTTTGAAGAGTATGAGGAGGTTGGGGTAATTTCAACCTTGGGTTGGTGCCTCAAAAAGAATTATACTCCGTATCCCCAAAATCGTGGTTCAGACATTACCCAAAATCTATCTCCGTATTGTCCCCAATATTCAAATTGCGGCTCAATCCTTTTACAGAAGCATCGCTGCCAATGAGGGAATTGTCTAAAACCACTTCAAACAGGTTTGTATAAGAACCTATAATGCTGTCCCTAACAATGGAATGCCTGATGCTGGTATTTGCCCCGATAGCCACATGCGGGCCAATGATAGAATGAGAAATTTCGCAGCCGTCGGCTATGCTTACTGGTGGGATAATGATGCAGTCTTTATAAGGATGGTCTGTGGGTACGTTTCCGCCCGATTTTTTCAGGAGCGTTGCATTGCTATACAGCAAGGTTTCTTTTTTGCCACAGTCAAACCAGTGTTTTACCTTGAACGATTTTATTTTAACGCCTTCTTTTACCATGCAGTCCAAGGCATCTGTAAGGTTGTAACCCGTATGTGTCGTTACATTTTTCAAAGCTAGCTTGCTTAAACACTCGTAAAGCAGGTCGGTTTCTTTTATTTTGTACAAGCCCACCAAAGCCATGTTGCTTTTAGGGATATTTGGCTTTTCCACGGCTTGCTCTATAAAACCTTCCTCGTCTATTGCTGCCACGCCAAAATCGCTGGGGTTATCTACTTTTTTTATGCCCAACATGCTGTATGGGCTGTCCATTACCTCTTTTACGTCGTACTCGCAAATGGTGTCGCCAAGAGCTATAAAAACTTCATCGTTGCCCACAATGCTCCTAGTAAGCTCTATTGCGTGGCCAGTACCCTGCCTTTCGTTCTGGAAAACGAAATGGGTAACCAAATCGGGGTAGGTATGCAGCACATACTCTTTAATTTTTTCACCTAGGTAGCCAACTATAAAAACAAATTCGTTGATGCCAGCATCATGCAACTGGTCCACGATAAAACTAAGTATGGTTTTACCGGCTATGGGTATCAATGCTTTTGGTTGTGTATATGTATGTGGCCTCAATTTAGTACCTGCACCCGCCACTGGAATAATTGCTTTCATGTAAAAAGTGTTTATTTAAGATAATTTAGTTGCCCCTTGTATGCTTTAAATTGCAAGCCCAAACACGATTATTACAGCGTGAAAATAGGAAATTCTTTTTTCATGCAATTTTTTATAACTGCATTAGGGTACAAAAAGCCCTTTTTATCCTTAAAGCAATTTCTTTTTTATCAAAATAAACAATAGTTATTACATATTAATATTAAATATACATCCTGCTCCCGAGATGCCTAACATGGGCGTACACCCTTTGCCACAGTTATTTAACCCATTCAAGGTTTGTTGCAAGTAATGGTTACTATTCAAGTATTTTCTTGCCACAAAGGCTTAAAGACTAAAAGTAACACCAAGGAAATAAGGAAGAATGGCAGACGCATAAATGATTGCTGGGAATTTATATAATGCCGATATTTGCCGCCTCATGCAGATAGACATCATCACCGTGGCACCTGAATTGTTAGAAAGCCCTTTTAGCCACAGCATCATGAAAAGGGCGCAGGACAAGGGGCTGCTTGCTGTGCGTACCCACAACCTGCGGGAGTGGGCAATAAACAAACATGGGCAGGTGGATGACTACCAGTACGGTGGAGGAGCAGGCATGGTGATGATGTGCGAGCCTTTGGCAAACGCAATTGAACACCTGCAAAAAACCACTACATACGATGAGATAATATATATGACCCCAGATGGCAAAACATTCAACCAACAAACTGCCAACCAGCTTTCCATGAAAGAAAACCTGCTGATTATTTGCGGGCATTACAAAGGCATAGACCAGCGTATCAGGGACTTGTATGTAACCCTAGAAATTTCTATTGGCGACTATGTGCTAAGTGGTGGCGAACTGGCAGCGGCAGTTGTGGTTGATTCTATTGGCAGGTTGATACCGGGTGTACTAAACGATGAAACATCTGCATTGTTTGATAGTTTCCAAGACAACCTGCTTGCCCCGCCCGTATATACCCGGCCTGCCGAGTTTAAGGGGCAAAAAGTGCCAGATATTTTACTGACGGGTCACCCCGTAAAAATTGAGGACTGGCGACATGAACAAAGTGTACAAAAAACAACCGAAAGGCGGCCAGATATTTTGAGGGATTGATTGGGTAGGCAACAAGGCAAGGAGGCAAAGAGAGAAAGCCTATTCTGAACAGCCTACATTTCAGGTTTGCCCACTCAAGCAAAAAAAGGAGCTACCGCAGGTATTGTTTTTATAAAATTGCAAGCATCTACCTTCAATGGTTTTTCCAAGTAACCAATTACCTGTGGGAACTGTTTGGCATTTTCTTTGTCGGCACTGTCAACAGAGGATGTAACCATAATAACCCGTAACTTATTTGCAAATGAAAAATCTTGGATGGCACCTAAAAAATCCCAGCCATTCATTACTGGCATATTAATATCTAGTAAAATAAGGTAATTTTCATTTTCGTCGTACTGGGTGCTGAAATAGTCAAAAGCAGCTTTTCCATCCCCAAAAACAAGGGGCTGGGCAGATAGGTTGCTTTTCACCACTATCGCTCTGTGCAATAGCTTTATTGTTGGGTCGTCATCTACAATTAATACTTTCAAATTCATGTTTGCTGGCGTGTATTGGATTTTAAACGTTTTCTGTTTTCTGCACTATTTCCCTGATAATCAAATCTAGTTCATTTGCAGAATCTGCAATGATATTAATTAGTTCGGTATTATCAACCACTTCACCGGGAAAAGGCTCGGTAAGCATGTTTACCAGCCCCATGATGCGTGCCACGGGTGCCCTTACTATATGCGATTGGGTCCATGCTATTTCCTTTAATTTCTTGTTTTGGCTTTCAATAGCCTGAAGGTAATTCCTACGGTCGGTAACATCTCTTTCCACGGCTATCCAGTGGGTGAAATACCCAGTGCTGTCTGCCACGGGCGATATGGCAATATTTATCCAAAACTCATCACCGTTTTTCTTGTAATTAATCAACTCTATGGTGCAAGGCTGCCAATTTTCCATGGCAACCTTCAACTTTTTTAGTTCCTCTTCGTCCGATTTTGAGCCTTGTAGCATCCTAGGGGTTTTGCCTATCGCTTCTTCCCGGGTGTACCCTGTCATTTTGGTAAATGCCTCATTTATATATACTATCCTTGGGCCGGGTTCGTCCATGGGTTCTGCCTCAGTAATTAATACAGCATCGGTGGCCTGCGCAATAACTGATTCCAGCAATTTTAATCGGTGTTCTTCCTCTTTTTTGCTGGTTATGTCTTGCATGGCACCAATCATCCGTATTGGCTTTTTAGCATCGTCAAGCACAAGAAAAGCCCTGTCTAAAACATATTTATAACTATCGTCCGCACAGCGGAACCTATATTCTAATTGCAGGAGCGAATTTCCCGATTTAAAAATAGACACCAACGCTTTTACTATGTTCTTATAGTCATCTGGGTGTATCCTTGCCCGCCACCATTTTTCCGTTTGCGCCACTTCCTCCTCCGGGTAGCCAAATACAGTGTTGATTCCGTGGTTGCATACCACAGTCTTGTTTGCAATGTCCCAATCCCATATAGTGTCGCTGGTGGCTTTTGCCACTATCTCATAGCGTTCGTTGCTTTTTATTAATTTCTGTTCTATTCGTTTGCGTTCTATGCTGTAAGTAAGGCTTTTGCTTAGCTGCGAAACATCTAGCTCGTCTTTCAGCAAATAATCCGACACGCCCAAGGCGAGGGTTTTAATGCCAAATTCCCTATTGCTATACCCGGTTAATACAATCACGGGGGTTAGCCCTGCCAGTTCTACAATCTCGTTCACCAAATCTTCACCGCTATGGTCTGGCAAGGAAAGGTCGAGGAAAACGGCGTCAAAAGAATGGACGCCTGCCAAAAAGCCCTTTGCTTTTGCAAAAGTGCCTGCAATTGCAATTTTAGGTACCGATGCCACATCATTCAAGTATTCCTGAATCAATAGGGCGTCTCCCAAATTGTCTTCAATTACCAGCAAGTCCAGTGTCTTTTGAGAAAACATCATTCTATTTTTTCGTTTTGCAAGCTGCCAGCATGCTGTTAAAACCAAAAATTGTTATTAATAAACAAACGAAGATACCCAAAGCAGTTAATAGCTTTATTCAATATTACAAAGATTTAATGGGTTATCTTATATTTTTTGTGGAATATTTTTCACTTAGGTATAGTAAAGTAAAAACAACTCCCCTCCCCCATTACCGATTCTACCCAGATGGCACCATGGTGGTTTTCTACAATTTTTTTGCAGATAGCTAGGCCTATGCCAGTGCCAGAGTATTCGTCTCTGTTGTGCAGCCGCTGGAAAATGACAAATATTTTGTTGAAAAATGCAGGCTCTATCCCTATCCCATTATCTTTTACAGAAAAAGTCCAATGTGTGTTACTTTCTTCAGCTGCTATACTTATAGTAGGTGCATTGTCTGGTTTTTGATATTTCAGGGCATTGCCCACCAAGTTTTGGAATAATTGGCGAAGCTGCGTGAGGCTGCCATTGATTACTGGTAAGGACCCTGCTATTATGTGGCCATTTTTTTCAGAAATCATACTTCCAAAATCCTGTTTTAAGTCCTCAACCACTTGCTGGGTATTTACTTTTACAAATACTTCTTTTACCGTGCCTGCCCTAGAATATTCCAGCAGGTCCATGATCAACCGCTTCATGCGTGTAGCCCCATCCACGGCAAAATGGATGTATTGCCGCCCTTTTTCGTCTAATTGGTTGTGGTATTTCTTTTCTAGCAATTGCAGGAAACTACTCACCATGCGCAATGGTTCCTGCAGGTCATGAGAGGTGATGTAGGCAAACTGTTCAAGTTCCTTGTTGATAATAGCCAGCTCATCTGTTTTCTTTTTGTTCTGGTCGCTAAGGTGCTGCAAAGCCATTTCATGGTTCTTCCTGTCAGTAATATCGGTACGGATAGATATATAGCTTATTACTTTGCCTGTTATTTTATCGATAAATGGTACAATTGTAGAATCAACCCAGTAAATGCTGCCATCCTTGGCACGGTTGCAAAACTCGCCCTTCCACACTTTTCCACTAGCAATGGTGCGGTACATATCCTCATAAAACGTCTTAGGATGATGGCCAGATTTTAGGATACGGTGGTTTTGCCCCATCAACTCTTCCTTGGTGTATTTGCTTATTTGTGCAAATTTATCATTTGCATACACAATAGTGCCTTTTGTATCTGTTACAGCCACTACTGCGTGCTGGTCTATTGCAAAACGCTGGTACGACAACTCGTTGAGCGATTGCTGCATTATTTCCCGGCTTTCCAATAGCTGGGCTTCTGTTTTTTTGCGGTTGGTAATATTATAACTAAGCCCTAGCAGCCCTATTATTTCGCCACCTGCATTTTTCAATGGTATTTTAGAACTCAAAAACCAAGTTGTGCTGCCATCGTGGCGGGTATTGGTGGTTTCTTTCCCAATAATAGGCACCCCGGTTGCAAAAACTTCCCGGTCCTCGGCCAATGAAATACGCGAGGATTCCGTAGGGTACAAATCGGTGTCATCTTTACCCAGTACTTCCTCTTCGCTTTTGGCGCCCATGTATTCGTATTCAGCACGGTTTACCAACGTTTTCCTAGACTGCATATCTTTTACATACACGTTCATCGGCAGGTTGTCTATCAAAGTCCTTAGCAGTATCCTTTCCTCAATAATTGCATGCTCGGCTTCTTTCCTGTCTGTTATATCGTAGCTTATACCTATCAAGCCCACTATTTTGCCAAGGGCATCCAAAAGGGGCATCTTAGATTTTGCCAGCCATTTTTTCTTTCCAGAAGCACTTGTAAAAAAACTTTCTTTGTTAATAATGGCAATGCCAGTAGCAATAACAGACTGGTCTTCTTCTATATTCCTTTTTGCAATTTCTGCTGGGAAATAGGCATAGTCGTCTTTGCCCAGCACTTCTGCCTCGGTAGCAGCCCCACAAAATTCATATTCTACTTTATTGGCAATCTTTTTCTTTGAAAGCAGGTCTTTTACATAAATATTTGCGGGGAGGTTGTCTATTAAAGTCCTTAGCAACAGCCTTTCTTCCGTAATAATCCTTTCCTTTTTTTTGCTTTCAGTAACATCTGCCACCATTATGGTATAGCCGCTTGTACCGTCTTCGTAGGTGAACAGGTTGGAGCAAAAATCGCAAGGGAACCGTGCTCCATTTTTCGTGATGCCCGTAACGGTTCCGCTAGCCTTGCCTTCTTTTGCTATTTCCAGCCCTGCTGCCCTGAAGCCAGGATCTGTAACATCAAAAAAAACTTTTAGTGGCAACGCTATAAACTCAGCTTCCGTGTAGCCAAACATATCCAATGCTGCCTTGTTTACTTCTGTCAATTGATTGGCTTCATTGGCTACCATAATGCCATACATGGCATTGCTTGCTATAGATCCGTACTTGGCTTCGCTAGCCCGTAGTTTTATTTTCTGCTGCTTTTGTTCTTCAATATCCTGGAAAGTGCCATATAACCGCGTGCATTTTTCACCATCCCAATTGCTTTTGCCAATAGACCTTACCCATATTTCGTTGCAATTGCCGGTTACTATTTGCAATTCCACATCCCAGCTTGTTCCATTTTCTTCCCCATCTTTTAGCAACTGCCTAATAATATCCCTGTTTTTGCCTTCTTTATAAAAGCAAATAGCAGTTTCCAAATCGGGTTCAAAATTTGGTGCCACTTCGTGTATGGACTTGGTAACGGGCGACCAATAAAGCTGGTGGTGGATCAGGTCCAACTCCCAGCCACCTACCCGGTTCATGATCTTGGTTTCTTCCATGAACGCTATGGTATGCTTGTCTTTTTTCCGTTCCACTTCCAGCAATGCTTTTTCTGCTTCAAAAGCGTCGCTCTGCTTTTGTAGTTGCACATTACTTTGTTGCAACACCGTTATATACTCCCGCAATTGTTCGTTGGTAGCCGTTTTCAAAAAATATTCATCAATGGTATATGCCATCTCAGTTCCTGCGTTTGTAGTATCGTTGCTTATATTGCCAATATTATCGGCAGTATCTTGCATATTCATGGCAGCACATTTGGGTAAATTAACCCTTTAAAAGGATTAAACTTAAATAGAAATTTATTTTATGTAAAAATAAGGACATTTCAAAATTATCTGTTATGTTTTTTTAAGTGCATAATTTACCTTGCTTAAAGCATAGTATTACTGGATAAAAGGTATTCGCATTTGTTTCAAATATCATAATTTTTGTTTTTTACAATTGCCAGCACTTTACTTTGTAAACTAGTGTATAAAGTAAAATAATTTTATGATTAAAATTGCTGGCTGGCTTTTGCTTGCTATTGTATTGATGGGTTGCTCACACAAAAAAAACATACCCGATGTTTCGCAAGTAGAAGTGAGCCTAAAAACCATCCGCTTTGAAAAAGACTTTTTTTCTTTAGACACTACTAGGATGGATGTAGGCCTGCAAGCATTGTTCAGTAAGTACCAGGGTTTTTCACAAGATTTCTTTTTCAATATCCTGGGCATTGCCCCACAGCCAGATAGCATCCCTGCCAATGCTAAATTGTTTTTAAATACATATTTGCCCATCTACAAAGCATCTGTGCAGCCATATACCAGTTTTTCGCTGCAGGAGGCAGAAATAAAAAAAGGGCTTCAATTTGTGCATTACTATTTCCCAAAATATGCCTTGCCAAACAAACTGGTTACATTCATTGGGCCATTCAACAGCTATGCTGGCATTATTATGCCAAACAATACCATTGCCATAGGGCTGCAATTGTACCTTGGCAAAGATTTCCCAGTTTACCAATCGGATGAAGTGCAGGCCATGTACCCAAGTTATGTTTCCCGCAGGTTCGATGCTGCTTATATCCCCGTAAACAGCATGAAAAACATTGTGGACGATTTGTTTGCCAGCCTAGCCCCCACCAAAAAGGAAGGACAACTGATAGACCAAATGATAGAAGAAGGCAAAAGGCTATATGTGCTAGACGCTTTTCTGCCTTATACCCCAGACAGTTTAAAAACAGGTTATACCCAAAAACAACTAGACTTTGCTTTTGCCAACGAAAAAGAGATATGGGCTTTTATAATAGAGAGCAATTTGCTTTATCAATCAGAACCTAGCCTTGTTAGCCCTTTTGTAAACGATGGCCCCAACACGGCAGAGCTAGGCGAAGCCTCGCCCGGGAATATTGGGCAGTTTGTAGGCTGGCAAATAGTAAAAAAATGGATGGAGAAAAACGACAAAGCCACCTTGCAGCAACTGATACAAACCCCAGCCAAAAAGATATTTGAAGAGGCAAAGTACAAACCACGGTAGTTTTTTTTCACCACTAAGGCACTAAGTAACGTTGTCAAAATAACTTTCCCAAATGTAATTTTCCAAAGTAAAGCATACTAAGCCATTAAACCCGGATTTTGCAGTTGACTTCGTTATGAGAGGCTCAAATGCAATAAAGACAAGTATTTGAGCCGAATTTTTCGTCGAAAACATAGTGTACTATGGCAAGGCCAAAAAACAAAGCAAATGCTTGTCTTTGAAGTAGTTGGGGCTTGCAATAGATTTCAACTGCAAAATCCGGGTTAAACGCAAAGAATGGCAAAGGTTTTACGCAAAGTAAAATGCTTGTAATGTTATTATAAATGTATTACTTTTATAATCGACCCTAAGCTAAGCAAATGATTTTTTTTGGCGAAGTTTAAATGCTCATGCAGTAAGCCTAAACTATAAACCTTGCTCTAAAAAACGCAATTATCTTTTTTCATTTACACGCAAGGATCCATCCTGCAATACCTTTTGTAAATAGTTTCATACAGCGGTATAATGTTGCTAATATCAAAAGCCTCTGCTTGTTTAAAAGCTGCTGCTTTCATCCTTTCCAAACCTGCTTCATCTTCTAGGATGGATATTGCAAACTGGCTCATGGCTTCCACATCGCCCACGTTGGCCATGTAGCCCGTAACCCCGTGTATATTTATCTCAGGCAGGCCGCCTGCATTAGTGCTTATCACGATGTTGCCTGCTGCCATCGCTTCCAGTGCAGCAAGCCCAAAACTTTCGTATTCGCTAGGCAGTAAAAACAAATCGCTCACGGCAAGTATTTCTTCCATTTGCTCCTGCTTGCCCACAAACCGTATTTCATCGGTTATGCCTAGTTCCCTTGCCAGCTCCTCCATGGCAGGCCTTTCCGGCCCGTCGCCCACCATCAACAGCTTGGCACGTATTTGCTTTTGTATCTCGTAAAATACCTTTATCACATCCTCCACCCGCTTTACCTTCCTAAAATTGCTGGCGTGCACCACTATTTTTTCCCCGTTGGGGGCAATTACTTTTTTAAACGCATCAATCGGCTTTTTGTTGAAACGGCTGATATCAACAAAATTGGTAATTACTTCTATGGGCTTGGTAATGGCAAAATTCTTAAAGGTTTCTTCCCGCAGGTTTTCAGACACGGCGGTGATGGCATCACTTTCGTTGATGGAAAAAGTAACCACGGGTTCGTAAGTTTTGTCTTTGCCCACCAGCGTTATATCGGTACCGTGAAGGGTAGTAATCACTGGCACCACCCTGCCCGTTTTTTGCTTTACAATTTGCTTGGCCATATAGGCAGCCGAGGCATGGGGTATGGCGTAATGCACATGCAGCAGGTCTAGGTCATAGTTCATAATCACGTCTACCATGGTGCTTGCCAATGCTATCTCATAAGGGGGATAGTCGAACAAAGGGTAAGTAGGCACACGCACTTCGTGGTAAAATATATTGGTGTTGAATACATTTAGCCTTACAGGCTGCTGGTAAGTAATAAAATGCACTTTGTGGCCTTTGTCTGCTAAAGCTTTGCCTAGTTCCGTGGCCAATACGCCGCTTCCGCCAAATGTAGGGTAACAAACAATTCCTATTCGCATGATGTGGTGGTGGTTAAAAATGTACAACTAGCTAATGGACAGCCTCAAAAAAAACAACTGCATACCAACTAAGACATGCAATTTTAATAACAATTCTAATCTTCAATACAGATTATCCTTAATTCGCAAGCCATAGGGGCTACAACTAAAGCTGAAAAGATAGATATTGAACGGGTGCATTTCAAATCTTCGCTTTTTATGGGCCTTTTTTTGAAGAGACTTTACTATTTGATTGTGAAAGCCCCAACCTAAATCCCGACCTCACCCGAACCCTCTCCAAAGGGAGTGTAGGGCAAGAACAAGGGAAAGCGAGCAAGAACAAAGGAGGGGGAATGCGAAGGCTTAAGCGAATACTTAAACTGGGTTATTTTTTGTTTTTCGGTGGTTTATTTTTTTTGCTATTTCCCTTTTTTGCCTTTAACTCATTGATATTCAGTTGTTTATGTTTTTTTTGGCCTCATTTTTTATTATAATTTAAGTGAATTTTATGATAATTTATTGATAATGGAATGATAGTTTTATTATAGTAGAATGATAATTTATTGATAAGAAACCAATAAGATTTTGATGGTGGATTATCATTTTCCCAAGACAACTAATATCCGATGCAGGAGGCAAGGCCAAGATGCCCTTAGTTGCTCCTTTAATGTAAAAGTCGGATACATAAGTATATAGCCCAAAATAAAAATCCTATATGGGGGAAATATGCCCCCATGAGCATCCCAAAATTCCCCCATATAGGATGCTTGCTGGCAGCAAACAGCAGGGATTGACTTATTACAGGAATAAATATTTCGTACTTCTGCCAAATTGAAAACAACAAAAAAGCGAAATTTTGAAATGCACCCCATATTCATATAAAATATGCCGGCGACGAGGCTATTTACCAAATACCTGATGGGATTTTATTGGAAGGTTCACTGCCTTCAAATAAACACAAGTTAGTGTTGGCATAGATAGCAATACATCATGAAAGCTTGATAGCTGATTGGGATTTGGCAATAAATGGACAACCCATTTTTTCGATTGACCCTTTAAAATAATAAAAGCATGAACCCCAGAGTAATAAAAGTGGAATATCAAAGCCCCTATAAATTAAACTTATCTTTTAGCAACAACACCATAAAACAATTCAATTTGTTGCCATACCTCCATTATCCTGTATATAAGGTATTGCAGAACGAAACCTTTTGTAAAAAGGCAAGGGTTTGGAACAATACGGTTATTTGGGACGAAATGGTGGATTTTGACCTAGATACGCTGTATTTAGAATCAGAACCCATATAACTTCCACGTCTACACCTTCACATAAACCTTCTTTTTGTCCAGCACAAAACCCACTAGCCAGTAAAATGCAATCATGCACAAGGCATAGAACAAAGAGCCTATACGCAAATCGGTAGCAATGTTTTTACAAACATGCAGGTAAAACCAGTTGAATGGGGTGGTATATACCTTTTTCCCTGTCTCGTCCAAATGGTCAACCCAGCGGGCTAATGCCAGCACACGGGGCAAAAAGCCACTCAATACAAAAATGAACAATGGGTTTTTGCCAAACACATTAAAAAAGCGGCTCCATGCACCACGGTTATCTTTAAATTCAATCAAGTAAATCATCAAAGCAAGCGTTAGCGTGGCAAGCCCAGTGGTATAAACCGTATAGCTGCTTGTCCAGGTTTTTTTGGTAATGGGGTACACATAATCCCAGCAATAGCCTGCAAAAACCAATAGCACACCAGCAACAAAAAGCTGCGATAGCATTTCGTAGGTTTTTCCCTTTGCTTGTATATAATGCCCAACAAAATAGCCAAATAGCACCTGCACAATGGCAGCTGGCAGGCTTGCAAGCCCTTCGGGGTCAAAAGGCACGCCCTCGCCTTTGTATATATGCCCCACGTCAAGTATTTTTATATCTATGGCAGTACCAAAATAGCCATTTAGGCTATAGGGATCACCGGGGTTGCCAAACCAAAAACAGGCCATCCAATACAACAATAGGATACTACACCCCACCACAAACGCCCCACGCAACTTGAAAAAATAAACGATAAGCGAAGCAGAAAAATAACAAATGGCAATGCGTTGCAGCACGCCCATTATGCGCACCATTTCCCAAGGCTTTGCAACTAAGGCATCGTTGCTCCATTTCACAAAGGGGCACCAGTTTAGGAATAGCCCAATCAAAAAAATAAGCAGCGTGCGTTTGCCTACTTTTTTTAAAGTAGAGGCTGCCCCTGCTTGTTCAAAACGGGGCATTACAAAAGCAAGCGCATTGCCCACGGCAAACAAAAAGAAAGGGAATACCAAGTCTGTAGGCGTACAGCCATGCCATGGGGCATGGTCAAGCGGCGAGAATATATAATCCCAGTTGCCGGGGTTGTTTACCAGGATCATCAGGGCTACCGTAGCCCCCCTGAACACATCTAAAGAATAATAACGCTGTTTCATAGCCCTCTTGAAATATTTTAAATGTTGAATTTTATAGTTTGAATTAAATATTGAGGTTTGTAAAAGTGCTTCAACCTGCTTTTTATTAAAATGAAGTTAAGGGATAAAACGCATGGGTAAAACGTAAAATGCTATGGGCATATAATTTTTTTACCACAAGGTCTACAAGGAATAAGAAACACTAGGGTAACAAGACGACAAAGCATATAAAGGGTACAAAATATTGCATAATCCCAATAAAATTGCAGGGATGGTGAATATCCTTGTGTCCTTTAATTATAACGAACAGCTACATTAATATAGCTTATTTTACCAAGTGCGCTTTGTATAAATCTTTTGTGAACCTTGTGGTTAAATTTTCTTTGTTACTACTCAGGTGCAAGTTTGTTTAATCTGCCACGAAGACACAAAGAGGCACAAAGTTTTAAGAGAAGAAGTAGAAAAGAAAAAAGAAAAAAAATTATATTATCAATGCCTTTTAAACTTCTTTTTTCTTCGTGCCTCTTCGTGTTTTTGTGCCTTAGTGGCTAAAAAAACATATTCGATGTGGTGAGTAGTAACTTTTCTTTTTTAATTGCTCAAGGGTTAATTATTTAATTGATGTCCTGGTAGAGTACATATTTTTCATTGCAATTCTGCTTTTCCCCCATCATGGGGGCATTTTGGGGCACTCATGGTGGCATATTTCCCCCATATAGGATTGTCCTTTTGTACAGATCCTAAATCAATCCTAACTTTGTAATATATGGCTCTTGGTTTCGTTGGTTAAATCCCTGCCGCCGCCATAGCCTTGGTACAATGCCCTGTGGGGCTCATTTTTAACATGCAAAAAAACATTATTATGAACTATATCCTTACTCAAAAACACTCAAAAAACACTCACTTTTCCGCGAAAATCACTCACAAATCACTCACAAATCACTCAAAAAACACTCACTTTTCACTCACAAAACACTCAAACTTAAAAACACATACCACTGTATTTCAATGAGTTACGTTTACGAAGGTCTAAAAATTAAATTCAGGGTGACAAAAAACAGCCAAACCAAGCGGGCAACGCTCTTAAAATGGGGCATAAAAGTTTGAGCTTTACACCCCATCAAGGTAGTAGGCAATGCTAGGTTGGCACTCACCAGCACCTCAAAAAAAGAATTAGCCCAATTATTTGTGGCAGTTAAAACATACCTAATTTTACTCATTGTTTTTTTTCGATTAAATAAAATCCCTATGCGTATTATATCTTACAATGTCAATGGAATACGGGCTGCCATCAAGAAAGGCTTTATTGATTGGCTGAAAACCGACCCGGCAGACATTATCTGCCTGCAGGAAACAAAAGCCACAAAGGAAGATGCAGACTATAAAGCAATAGAGGCATTGGGCTATGAAACCTATTGGTTTTCTGCCCAAAAAAAGGGTTATAGCGGCGTGGCTATTTTTACCAAGATAAGGGCAGACCTGATTGTTTGTGGCAGTAGCATAGAGCAAAGCGACTTTGAAGGCAGGGTAATACGAGCAGATTTTGGCAACATTACCCTTGTGAATGCCTACTTCCCAAGTGGCACCAGCGGCGAGGAAAGGCAAACCTATAAATACCAGTGGCTAGACGAGTTTTTAGATTACCTGCAAAACTTGCGAGCCACTAGGCTAAATATTATTGTAACAGGCGACTACAATATTGCCCACCACCCCATAGATATACACGACCCTAAGGGCAACAAAAACTCCTCTGGCTTTTTGCTGGAAGAAAGGGCTTGGCTAAGTAAGTTTCACCAACACGGCTGGATAGACACATTCAGGCATGTAAACCCTGATAAAAAAGATAGTTATAGCTGGTGGAGCCAACGTTTCCCTACAGTAAGGCAACAAAACAAGGGATGGCGGATAGATTATATTAGTGTTACCGACAGTTTACAAGAAGCTATTGTGGATGCAGCTATTTACCCCGATGTAAAACATAGCGACCACTGCCCCATTTATTTGGAAGTAAGTGAATAGATGCCAGCTTTAGCTGGTTTTAAGTAGATGCCAGCTTTTAGCTGGTTTAAGAATTATAAAATAATATTCAATGTTTATTTACAACGTAACCACGCATGTTGCACATACCATACACGAAGCATGGGTAGCATGGATGCAGGAAAAACATATACCCGATATTATGGGGAAAGGCTGCTTTACAAAATACCAGTTTGTGCGCATTTTAGAAACAGACGAAAAAGAAGGGGTTACTTATGCCGTGCAGTTTTATGCAAATAGCAAGGCTTTGTACAATAGATACATTGAACTATACGCACCCGCATTACGGCAAGATGCTTCTAAAAGTTGGGGTGATAAAACAATTGGTTTTAGGAGTTTAATGGAAATTGTGGCATAATTATTTTTTTTTATACCGAATAGGAATAATTATTAAAAAAGTTTTTTTATTGGCGTTGTATCGTATTTTTACAAAAAATAATATCTTTATTTAAAATTGATTTCGATCAACTAAAAGAAAAGAAAATTGTTTGTTACCTAAATATTAAAAAAACATAGCGTTATGAATAAGGCGGATTTAATAGCACAAATATCGGAGGATGCAGGTATTACTAAAACAGAGGCTAATGCTGCATTAGATTCTTTTACAGCGGCTGTTACAAAAGCCTTGAAAAAAGGAGATAAAGTAACTTTGGTAGATTTTGGAACATTCTCGGTGTCAGCACGAGCTGCACGCACTGGCCGCAACCCGCAAACAGGGGAAGCCATTAAAATAAAAGCCAAAAAAGTAGCTAAATTTAAAGCAGGTAAAGAATTAAGTGCCAGCATTTAATTAAAATATCCGTGTTGCAAATAAATAAAGTAGCTGTTTAAGTAAGTTTTTTTATTTTTACATTTCACATTTACAAAAACAATAAATAATCATGGGTAGAGGCGACAAAAAAACAGCAAAAGGCAAACGTTTTAAAGGGTCATTTGGCAAAAGCCGCCCTGCGAATGCAAAGAAAGCAACGGTAGCAACAGCAACAGTAGTAGAAGAAAAAGCATCTTAGTCTTATAGCTAAAAAGCATTCTCACAAAAGCCTGCAACATAATGGTTGCAGGCTTTTTTATTTTTGGTCAATTTGAAGCACTCGTTGGGTTAATACTGTTTGCTTAATGGTGATTTTAGAAAATAATTTGCTTGAAAGAGCTTTAGTTACTGTTCGATATGGCCCTGTTAAGCAGGATTCGTAAATCCATTCTTTCTGCCGTTTGACATCCGTTGCGATAACATGTCAAACAGCGTGGTATGTTAACATATTGAACAGAAAAATATAGCGCTAGCTGGGGCAAAAACAAAATACCAAAGAAAAATACGAAGATTATTCCGCCATGCCCCTATTATGCCAAACCTTCTATTGAACCAATACCCTAAGTGAAGAAAAATACCTAGAAACTACTAATTTTTTTAATATATCTTATCACCAAGCTAGTCAATAAGGAATGGCCGAAAAGTCCTGTTAAAAACCTGAAGGTGAGGGGGCGTTTGAGGGTCTTGTGTTGATTCTTCTCAATATTAGCTGTGAGTCATTATTCTCTTCTGTCTTATTTTCTCAATTTTTTTAGCAACCCATTCATTTAATATTGTAGCGAAGACTATAGTCATTAAAGTTAAACTTAAGCCTATTCCGCCAAAAATAATAGGAAATTTGATGCCGCTTATAATAGTCAATACAAACATATGCGATATATATATCGGATAGGATAACTCGCCGATGTATGAATCTTTTTTCCAGCGTTTTGTTAATATAAAAACAAAAGGTATGGAGATAAAAAATGCTATTAAGTATAAATAATTTTTAGCTGGTATCGGTAAAAAATCGTAAAATATTGTAAATCCTACAATACCAAACCATATCAATTTCAAATAAATATTATTTATTTCCAAGTTGCATAATTTTTTGTACCCGTGATAAGAAACAATACCCAACAGAAAGAACACTAACTCTGTTGGAAAAAAACGATAAGTCCATGGATCATTTTTCAAGCCCAATTGGTAGTATAATACTAACCGTAAGCTTAAAGAAAGCATAATTAGGAGAATAATAATTTCGAGTTTTTTCCTTGCAATAAATGGAGCAATTAAATAAAAAGTTATTTCAACTCCGATAGTCCACGCCTGGGGTATAAATAAAAATCTATAAAGCATCGGATCTGTTTCCCTAAAATTTGCAGTAAAAAACAAATGCCCGGTTCTTAAATCTAACCCTAAAAACATAACAATATCCTGCAAAAAGAGAAACAAATTGGTAAACCCCAAAAAACAAAGACTCCCAACACTCATGTTTCTGGAATAATCTGCATAAATATTAAAATTTCCAAAGTATTTTCCATGAGAGTGGATAGCCATAGCCACAGAATAAACAATGGTCAAAAAAAGAATTAGCCAGTAAATTGGATATATCCGCAGGAATCTATTTGATATGAATAACTTATAAGAATTATTTATTCCTACATATTTTTCATTAAGGATTAAAGCCATATAAAATCCAGAAATTATATAGAAGGCTTGAACTGCAGTTGGTCCGCCCACAAAACTAAATCCAAAGATTGAACTTGAATGAGCAAGTACAACTGTTATTGCCAAGAGAAATCTAAGTAAACCCATAATATATCCTGATTTTTTGCTTATCACCAACGGGCAGGTATATGCCAGGTGGCTAAAGCTAGCCCTGATTAAGCCGATGACAAAATCTTAATGCCTACGCTAAAGTTCAAATATATAACCTGTTACCTAATCTATAGTATCAAGCTGGGACAAAAGTTAAAAAAGGGCTAAAAGAGGAGTTTGTTCCATTAAGCCAGGCATATTGCGAAGACAGATGTTAGTAGAATCTATATCTGCTGTTGTTAATGCAATATTCCAATTATTTTGTCATTATCTTCCTTATCAATTTCTTGTCAATTTCTGATGTTCGGCAAGTCTCCAGATTTGCATTTTGCATGTCGCCACAATTAGTAAAATAGTTAGCATTATCCCATGCTACAAGGTTATTAGATATACAACCAGCAAGCTACCTACTTAAAAAAATCAATATAATAGAATTGAATAACATTTTTCTATTGTTGTCATGTTACAAATTTATATCTTTTTTCGTTTTACTATAAATGCTTCGTAATCTTCACCAGCTATAAATTCTTCCCAAAGATTAGTATCAATTTCTAAACCTTATAATTCAAAGTCTACTTTTATTTCTTCTATGTTATTTGTAATTCCCATCCTACCTCACCTTCTGCCCCTGCACATGCTTCCTCCCTTCCAAAAAACGCCTGTGCCTTATTTCCTGTACAGGCACATTGATTATTTTGCTTTCCAGCCAGCCGATAATGTCCAGGTACATAAAAGAACGGCTTTCCAGTGGGTTAGCTTCGAGGCGTTCCAGTTTGTCTTTCAGGCTCTTAAAGGCAGGGGTGAGTTTTTGAGGCGATAAGGAAAACGATTTGCGGATAAACTTAAACACCTCTTCCTCCACAATACTCAGGTTGTTCATCTTTGCCATGAAACGGTAAACGGACTTTATCAGGTATTCCAACAAGTCATAATTGCCCAGTTCATAATGGGCTATCAGGTGCAATAGACGGGCATAGCATTGCAGGTCTGTACGCAGGCTTACTTTCAAATTAATTATCTTGTTCAGGTAGTCAATGGTTTTTTCATTGTCGCCACTGCCAAAGTACAAGCAAGCAATTTTATAATAGAAAATAAGTACCCTATGCTTGTCCAAATGCAGTTCATAAGCAGCCAATTGTTCCTCTATATAAGGCACCAATTCTAATCCTTCTGTAAATGTACCTTCCAGGAAATGCTTGTTTATTTTAGCAATATGTAAATACACAAAGGTTTGTATGGCTGCATTTTGGGTGTTGGTGGCGGCAGGTGATTCTGCAAAGGATTCAAATTTCTGTAGGTCTATGGCAAATTTGTCATAGTTCGATAAATTGAAATGCGCACTTAACAAATTGTGTAACCCACGGATATACTGGCCCGGCTCAATGAGTTGCATTTGTGGCACATCTTCAAACAGGGCTACCCATTTTTTTGTGTAGCGGTAATACATTAGCAAATCTTGTAAAATAAAACCGTACCAGCAGTATGACTGGTATAGGTATAGCTTCTCATAAAAACCCATTTCCTGCAGTCGGTAGGGGGGCAGGTTGGTTTCAAAAAAGGCCTTCATGGCGTGTACGTCCTTCTTGTCCCTGGCATGGCCATGTTCTATGTACCAGCCATACAATTGCAACGCAAGGTTAGATAATTTGCCCACTAAATGCAGGTGGCTATTCAGTGAGTCGCTTTCGTGGCTTAAAGCCTCGGCCCGGTTGCCTATACTATGCGTAATGTGGAGTGTTTCAATCTTTTTCTCAAAAATAACCGCCTGCAATTGGAATGTAGCCTGGTTGGTGGCCTTGGCCAATTCTTTTATCTTGTCCAGTATTTTCAGGCTTTGAAAGTACAGGCCTTTGTTGTACAATATCTTGGCAAAATCCATCTGCTCATGGAGTTGTATGTCAATATTATCATCGTCTTTTAGCAAACGGAGGCTACTCAGTATTTGCTTGTATAAATGTGCTTTCGTATTGGATAGTTGCGCTTTGGAAAGACTGGGTATTTTTTTTAGCAAACCCACCTCGTCATATTCATGCATTTTCTCCAACGCATCAAATAATTGGATGATTTTTAAATTATCATCGGCAGCATTTCGCTGTACATATAGCTTAAAATTACGTTTTTCGCCTTTTTGCATCGATTTTACCAACTGGAACAAATTATCTGTACTTCTATTAGGCATTGTAATAAAATTAAGTTGAAACCCTTTCTGCTATTGGCTTTTAGCCAAATATACATACTTTATATAACGTAAAAACCCTTCAATTTTAGTGCAGGGAATAAAAGAAAGCAAAGTAAGTTTGTATATGGTTTGTTCCAAATTGTAAGTTGTTAAAGTGTAGAAATGGGGTGCTGCCTTATAAAGACGCATTTAACCGCAAAGCTCGCAGAGGGATTAACGCAATGAAGCACAAAGAGGAGGAGGAATAAAAGAAAGGCAAGCGTTTCACTTAAAGGAAGCAAAGGGGGGATTCATAACTCATAATTCATAACTCATAATTAAAACATAGATGCCACACAATAAGATTTATATTTTCGATACTACACTAAGGGATGGTGAGCAGGTGCCGGGTTGCAAATTAAACACTAAGGAAAAGATTGAACTGGCATTGTCTTTAGAAGCATTGGGGGTTGATATTATTGAAGCAGGCTTTCCTATTTCTTCACCCGGTGATTTTGAAAGTGTAAACGAAATTTCCAAGATCATTAAGAATGCTACTGTTTGTGGCCTTACCCGTGCGGTGCAAAAAGATATTGAAGTAGCTGCTGAGGCACTTAAATACGCCAAAAAGCCCCGTATCCATACAGGAATAGGTGCATCTGACATACACATCAAATACAAATTCAACACAACGAGGGAAGACATTATAGACCGTGCCATCCGTGCGGTGAAATTGGCGAAGAACTTTGTAGACGATGTAGAGTTTTACGCAGAAGATGCTGGCCGTGCAGATATGCGATTCCTTGCACAATTAATAGAAAAAGTAATTACAGCAGGTGCTACCGTGGTAAACATACCAGATACCACAGGCTATTGCTTGCCAGGTCAATATGGCGAAATCATTGCTTTTTTAAAGAACAATGTAACTAATATTGATAAAGCCATTATTTCATGCCATTGCCACAATGATTTGGGTTTGGCTACCGCCAATTCTATTGCCGGGGTAATGAATGGTGCCAGGCAAATAGAATGTACCATCAACGGCCTTGGTGAACGGGCTGGCAATACCTCGCTGGAAGAAGTGGTGATGGTGCTTAAACAACATAAAGAATTAGGTTTATATACCAATGTTGATGCGAAACTGCTATGGCCACTAAGCCGTCAGGTAAGCGAAGTGATGCGTGTGCCTACGCAGCCCAACAAGGCAATTGTGGGTGCCAATGCCTTCTCGCATTCAAGTGGCATACACCAGGATGGTTTCTTAAAAGAAGCGACTACTTACGAAATAATTGACCCATTGGAAGTAGGTGCAGACCTCTCTAAGATTGTATTGACTGCCCGCAGCGGCCGTAGTGCTTTGGCATTTAGGTTGCATAAGCTTGGCTATCAGTTCAATAGGGATGAAATTGATGTACTATACCAAATATTCCTGCAAGTAGCAGATAGTAAGAAAGAAGTAATGGATAATGATCTACATGCCATGATTCCTTCCGAACTACAAGTAAAGGAAGATAAAGGCGCAATGGCAATGCATGCATAAACTAGTGGTAAGTCGTAAGTAATAAGTAGTAAGTAGTTGTCTACAAGACCTGTCAGGTAAAAAACTGCTAGGTCTAAAATGAGGAAATTTGTTGCCTAAGTAATAAAAGTCCGTAAGCCGTATTCGGTAAACTGTAACCCATTAGTGTATAGGTGTATGGGAAATATACTAATATAGGGAGCATTTAGACACAAATAGTTACTATAAATGTTTGGTTCTGATAAGTTTTTTAAAATAAATGTATTTCCAGCCATTGATTTACATAACAAATTGACCCATTTTGGCACTAATAGATAATTCAAAGTGGCATACCCATTTTCCTTGTCTCTTTTACCCCCGTTTAAGGGATGTGGCAAGGGGAAATGTTTATTCACCTTTGGGTTATTAAAAATGCTAAAAATATAGTTGTATGAAAAAAAATATTGCAGTAATTGATGGTGATGGAATAGGACCTGAAGTAACAGCACAATCCATAAAAGTGTTGGATGCCGTTGCAGCGCATTATGGGCATGAGTTCCATTACAAACATTGTTTGATGGGTGCTGTGGCCATTGACCAAACAGGAAACCCCTTGCCACCTGAAACCATAGAAATTTGTTTGGAAAGCGATGCGGTACTTTTAGGGGCAGTAGGGCATCCCAAATATGACAATGACCCCAATGCAAAAGTAAGGCCTGAACAAGGGTTGCTTGGTATAAGGAAAGTATTGCAATTGTATTGCAATATCCGTCCGCTGACTATTTTTCCTTCTTTATTGCACCTCTCACCATTGAAAGAATCTTTTCTAAAAGATGTTGATTTGGTTATTTACAGGGAGCTTACCGGAGGCATTTATTTTGGCCATAAAGAAACCAGTACCGATGGCTTTAGCTCTACGGATACTTGCACCTATAGTACTTCAGAAATAGAACGCATTGCCCATTTGGCATTTAAAAATGCACAGATACGCCGTAAGAAATTGACTTTGATAGACAAGGCCAATGTATTGGAAACTTCCCGCCTATGGCGTAAAGTGGTGCAGCAATTGGCTTCCCAATATTCCGATGTGGCAGTTAGCTACATGTTTGTTGACAATGCTGCCATGCAAATGATACTCAACCCTAAACAATTTGATGTAATTCTTACAGAAAATATGTTTGGCGATATCATCAGTGATGAAGCCAGCGTACTAAGTGGTTCATTGGGTCTTGCACCTTCTGCTTCGGTGGGTAATATCACTGCCTTGTTCGAACCTATACACGGTTCATATCCACAAGCAGCCGGAAAAGACATTGCCAACCCTATTGGCTCCATCCTTTCCACAGCCATGATGCTGGATTATTTTGGTTTGTTCCAAGAAGCAAAAAGGGTTCGTGAAGCTGTTTCCTGGACACTGGAAAACAAGTTCGTTACAAAAGACATAGACCCAATCAATTTTTATTTTACCTCCACCCTCGGCGAATTGATTGCCGATTATGTTGGGCATAAAATAACAGATCAGGTAAACCATGAGAATATTGAGTTGAGAAAATCAACAGTTATATAAAAAAGTTCTTTGAATATTACATAGAAGTGCTTATGTTCGCAACATCAAATTACTTCTATGTCGTTAAACAAGTTTAATAAAACAATCGGTTCCATCGCAGTCATTGTGGTGGTGTTGTTGGTTGTCGTTATTATTCCTGCTTGGCATGGAGGTGGAAACTGTATTTAATTAATAAAACAATTTAATTATAACAAACCGCCTCCCACGAGGCGGTTTTTTTTTGCCTCAAATTGCTAAAAACACAGAAGCATGAAGTACTACAATGAACACACCATTATTTACCACGATGGCAGTTTTGTAAAAGCTGCCGAAGCGACAATTGATTTGTATAGCCAGTCGATGCACTATGGCTATGCCGTATTCGAGGGCATCCGTTCTTACAAAACGAAAGACGGAAGCACCAAGATATTTAAACCTGTAGAGCATTACCAACGATTGATTGCTTCTGCAAAAGCATTGAACATGCCATTTGCTTATACAACTGAGGAATTGATAACAGCTACAAACGAAGTGCTAGCAGCAAACAAACTAGGTGATGCCTATATACGCCCCTTGGTGTATGGACCTGATAACATGAGTTTTAACCCTAACACGGTTTCGCACTTCACTATCCAGGCTTGGGAAATGCAGCCTTTTTTAGGTGAAAAGCTGTTAAGGGTAATGTTATCCTCTTTCCAACGGCCAAACCCAAAAGCTTTTAGGATGGAAGCAAAGGCAAGTGGGCATTATGTAAATTCCATCATGGCCAGCCATGAGGCAAAAGCCAAAGGTTTTGACGAAGCACTACTGACGGATATAGATGGTTTTGCAGCAGAAGCCCCGGGTGCCAATTTGTTTTATGAAAAAGATGGAATATTATATACTCCAGAATTAGGGCATATTTTACCTGGTATTACAAGGGCAACTGTTTTTGAAATATGTGCCCCAAAAGGGATAGAAATAATAGAGAAGCCTTGCACTGTAGAAGAAATATACGGAGCAGATGCAGCCTTTTTCTGCGGAACAGCGGCAGAAATTATTGGCTTTGAAAGCTTAGATAATCATCCGTTTGCAATGAAATGGGAGGATACATTGAGCAGACAAATACAATTGGCTTACAAAGAGTTGGTAATAGAATAAGGTTTTTAATGCCTGCAAGGGATATAAAATATATTAAGTAACAATAATCAGTTTCCACAGTTACCCCCTTTTAATAGAAGGGGGAAATATTTTTCTTATGAGCGAATTAAATAAGTACAGTAAGACCGTTACACAAGACACAACACAACCAGCAGCACAAGCGATGCTATATGGCATTGGGTTGACAGATGAAGATTTAGCAAAAGCTCAGGTAGGCATTGCCAGCATGGGCTGGGATGGCAACACTTGTAATATGCACCTGAACGATTTGGCCAAAACCATTAAAAAAGGGGTTTGGGAAAATGATTTGGTAGGGTTGATTTTCAATACCATTGGTGTAAGCGATGGCATTAGCAATGGTACAGATGGTATGCGCTACAGCTTGGTAAGCCGTGATATTATTGCAGACAGCATAGAAGCAGTTTGTGGTGCACAATACTACGATGCGTTAATTGCTGTACCGGGGTGCGATAAAAATATGCCGGGTTCAATCATAGCAATGGGTAGGCTAAACCGCCCTGCTATTATGGTGTATGGTGGTACCATAGCCCCTGGCCATTACAAAGGGCAGGATTTGAATATTGTTTCTGCTTTTGAAGCCCTTGGGCAAAAAATTGCGGGCAATTTAAGCGATGAAGATTTTAAAGGTATTGTGATGCATAGCTGTCCGGGTGCTGGTGCCTGTGGTGGCATGTACACGGCCAACACCATGGCTGCTGCTATTGAAGCCTTGGGTATGAGCTTGCCTTACTCTTCATCTAACCCTGCTATCAGCAAAGAAAAAGACCAGGAATGTAAAGATGCGGGCATAGCCATCAAGTTATTGTTGGAGAAAGATATTAAGCCGAGCGACATCATGACCCGCAATGCATTTGAAAATGCCATGGTAACCATCATGGTATTGGGTGGAAGCACCAATGCGGTATTGCACCTGATAGCGATGGCAAAAAGCGTGGACGTGACATTGACTGTGGATGATTTCCAAGCTGTAAGTAACCGCATACCCATGCTGGCTGACTTTAAACCAAGCGGCAAATACCTGATGCAGGACTTGCATGAACACGGTGGTGTGCCATCTGTAATGAAATATTTATTAAAAGAAGGATTGCTTCATGGCGATTGCTTGACTGTAACAGGTAAAACCGTAGCTGAAAACTTGGCAGAGGTGCCTGATTTGGACTTTTTTAAACAAAAAATAATCTACCCATTAGACAAGCCATTGAAAGCTACCGGCCACTTGCAAATTTTGTATGGCAACCTAGCTGAAAAAGGCTCTGTAGCAAAAATAACAGGCAAGGAAGGAGAAAAATTCACAGGCCCTGCAAGGGTTTTTGACGGCGAAAAAGAATTGATAGCCGGTATACAAAGCGGCAGGGTACATGAGGGCGATGTGGTAGTAATCAGGTATGTGGGGCCAAAAGGCGGTCCCGGTATGCCAGAAATGTTGAAACCTACTAGTGCTATCATAGGTGCAGGCTTGGGCAAAACAGTAGCGTTGATTACCGATGGTCGTTTCAGCGGTGGCACCCATGGTTTTGTAGTGGGGCATATCACACCAGAGGCTTACGATGGCGGTGGCATTGCTTTGGTGAATGACGATGACATTATAGAACTCGATGCCGTGAACAATACCATCAATTTAAAAGTACCTGCTGAGGAAATAGCAGCACGGAAAGCCGCTTGGGTAAAACCAGTCTTGAAAGCCACAAAAGGCGTATTGTTTAAATATGCCCAATGCGTGAAAGATGCCAGCGAAGGGTGTGTAACGGATGAGGCGTAACCCCCATCCCCTAAAGGGGGTTGAGGTCGCAATTTGTGATCTCAAAGTAAAAATGCGTAGATTTTATTACTAATCAAAAGTGCCGTTAGGCACGAAATATCGGTAGCGCATAGATAAAACTGGTATTTCAGTCCCGTAGGGACGGCATATTGGTAGTTTTGATATCACAATTTGTAATTTCAAATTTTGCAAAAAATACAATCTCATTTTTTCTAAGGTCACAAATAGTGACCTTAGAAAAATAAAAATGCTTTTTAAAGAAGAGATGTAAAAAACTTGAGGTCACAATTTGTGACCTCAAGTCAGATGATAAACAATTATTCAATGCAACTACAAATTATACAGCAAAAGATATTTGAAATCAGGGGGCATAAAGTAATGCTTGATTTTGACCTTGCGGAGATGTACGAGGTAGAGACGAGGGTATTCAATCAAGCCATCAAAAGAAATATAGACAGTTTCCCAGAAGATTTTATGTTTAGGCTTACGGCAAAGGAATGGAAACAGTTGTCGTCCGAGCTTTCTAGTAAATCTGTAAACAAAGATGATAAAAGTTTGATATCACAATTTGTGATATCAAACAGGGGCGGTAGGCAACAAGCGCCTTATGCTTTTACAGAACATGGCGTAACAATGTTAGCAAGTGTTTTAAAAAGCCCAACAGCCCGGAAAATGAACATCGCCATTGTGCGGGCTTTTATTGAGCTAAGGAAATTTGCTGTGCAATACACGAATATCATTGGTCAATTGCAGGAACTAAAAGAACGGGTAGGCAACCATGATGCGCAACTGAACCAGATATACGAGGCATTGGATAAATTGCTGGCACAAAAAGAAGTAGAAGAAGATTGGGAAAACAGGCAAAGGATAGGGTTTAAGGCAACGGATTAAATACATGCAACTAAAAAACTAGAAAAATGAAATTTTTATCAACTTTAGTAATAGTATTGATTGTATTTGCACACATTGGCTATTCACAAGATACATTGGTTAAATATTATGATTCATCTTGGAACAGGCTTAGTACAAAAGAAAATGCGAGGTTTTACTTGAAAGCTGTTAAGGAAGAAAATTTATATAAGTGCAAAATATATTATTTGCCATCAATGAACATATACAGTAGGTACACTTGTAAGGATACCGCATTGAAACAAAGCATAGGTTTGGATTTAAACTACCATGAGAATGGGCAGCTAAAGGATTCTTCTTTGTATTCAAAAGAAAGCAAACATCTGTTTAGGTATTCTTTTTATGAAAGCGGCAAGTTGAAGAATGTCACAAATTATGGGGATAGCGGTGCATACAATACCCATGATTTTTATGAGAATAATAAGTTGAGGGCTTATTCGTACAGGAATAAAGGGGCAAAGGAAAGTATTGATACGGGTTATGATGAAAGCGGTAATATTGTTCCTGATTACATATATATGAGGGCAGCTGTATTTCCCGGTGGTCCAAATGGGTGGGTAAAATTTTTGCAAAAGCATTTAGACTCATATGTTCCCACGTTCAATTTTGCACCAAGGGGTAAATACACAGTTATGGTTGCTTTTATGGTAAACAAAGAAGGGAAAGTACAAAATATAAGGACTGAAAATGACCCTGGATATGGTACAAAAAAGGAGGCTATGCGGGTTATGAGTAAAAGCCCAGATTGGGAACCAGCAATAGAGTACAACCAACCAGTAAATTATACACTACGGCAGGCAATAACTTTTATTGTAAGTGGTTATTAGAATAAAATTATTTAGAAAAATAATGATGAAAGCACTTGTTTTTAGCATACAAATATTATTGGTAATAGCAACGGCCACCATTGCCAATAATTGTATTGCACAAGAGGGGGAAATAGTAAAATACTACGATTCACTTTGGCATCCTACCAACGAGGAAGGCGCACAATATGTTGGAAAATTTGAAAAAGTAGATACCTTGTACCAATACACTTTTTATTATCTGTCTTCGCACAAAATATACAGCCGTGGTATGAGTACTAAGTCCGAGATAAGAAACCAAATAGGCCCAAGGGTTACTTATTTCTTAAACGGCAAAATAAAAGACACGGCTTATTTTTATAAAAAGAACTTTGCAAGCTCCTTAAAGTCTTATTATCCCAACGGCACTATAAAAGACTCGCTTGTGAACGGCGATAATCGGTTGGGGTATAAAAGGTATTTTTTCTCTTATACGGGCAAGTGCGACTCTTTGGAATACAGGGATTCTTTTGGGCGTGCAATGGTGGAAGGGTTTGGTGCAGATGGGAGTAGTATTTTTAAAAAGTACAAGTATTATAATGATTCCTTAAAAGACTATAAACATGCGGAGGGTATAGTAATAGCAGCAGAATTTATAGGTGGGTCTCAAGCGTGGGCAAAATATTTACAAAAGAACCTAGATGTTACTACTCCAAGTAGAAGAGCGGCACCGAATGGTAAGTACACTGTGATGTTATCTTTTATTGTAAATGAAGATGGTAGTATTGGGCAAGTAGTTGCAGAAAACGACCCAGGATATGGGTGTGCAGAAGAAGCAGTGCGGGTTTTAAAAAATATCCCCAAATGGAATCCAGCCATTCAAGATGGAAAATATGTTACTTACAAGGGAAGGCAGTCACTCACTTTTATGGTGAGTAGTTATTAAGTTAGTAATTATTTTTTTTAATATAAACAAATATGGAAACATTAATCATAGAAGAAAAAGAACTGGACATCGACATCAGTGTTGAGGAAGCCCCTGAGTGGGACAACAAAGCTGGCACCAGCATTAGCGGTTCACAAGCTGTATTAGAGGCTTTGATAGCAGAGGGCTGCGATACTGTTTTTGGCTACCCGGGCGGGGCTATCATGCCTATTTATGATGCTTTGTACGATTATCATGACAAATTGAAACATATATTGGTACGTCATGAGCAGGGTGGGATTCATGCTGGTCAAGGCTATGCACGCAGTTCTGGTAAAGTAGGGGTTGTATTTGCAACTAGTGGTCCTGGTGCTACCAATTTGGTAACTGGTTTGGCCGATGCCATGATAGATAGTACCCCTTTGGTTTGTATCACTGGTCAAGTATTCGCCCATTTGCTGGGTACCGATGCTTTTCAGGAAGTAGATGTAATTAATATTACCACCCCCATCACCAAATGGAATTACCAAGTTACGGATGCCAATGAAATACCCAATATATTGGCAAAAGCCTTTTTCCTTGCTCGCACCGGAAGGCCTGGACCAGTATTGATTGACATTACCAAAAATGCCCAGCTTCAAAAGTTTGATTACGAAGGTTATACGCCTTGCTCGCACATACGCAGCTACCGCCCCAAGCCAATCGTAAGGAAATCTTATGTGGAAGAGGCTGCCAAATTGATAAATGAAGCTCAAAGGCCTTTCGTGATTTTTGGGCAGGGCGTGATATTGGGTGAAGCCGAAAAAGAATTCAAAGCATTTATAGAAAAAGGGGGCTTACCAGCCGCATGGACATTGTTGGGGTTGAGTGCATTGCCAACCGACCACCCACAAAATGTAGGTATGCTGGGTATGCACGGCAATTATGGCCCCAATGTATTGACCAATGAGTGTGATGTATTGATAGCGGTAGGTATGCGTTTTGACGATCGGGTTACTGGCCGTTTAGATAAATATGCCAAGCAAGCCAAGGTTATACACCTAGATATAGACCCTGCCGAGATAGACAAAAACGTAAAATCGACCGTGCCTGTTTGGGGCGATTGTAAGGAAACGTTGCCAATGCTTACCCAATTGCTGGAGAAAAAACAGCATACAGCTTGGATGAATCAGTTTAAGGAGTTAGCTGCAAAAGAAACAGCAGTAGTCATCCATAAAGAATTGAACCCAACCGAAGGCGAAATGACGATGGGTGAGGTAATGAAGGTTTTGAATGAATTGACCCATGGCGATGCTATTATTGTTACCGATGTTGGCCAACACCAGATGGTAGCCAGTCGATATGCCAAATTCAATCAATCCAAAAGTAATATCACTTCTGGTGGTGCTGGTACCATGGGGTTTGGCCTACCTGCTGCTATTGGTGCCAAGTTTGGCGCACCAGAAAGGACAGTTGTAGCCATTATTGGCGATGGAGGCATACAAATGACTATACAGGAATTTGGTACCATTATGCAAACAGGTGTTGATGTGAAAATATTGATACTAAACAACCGCTTCTTGGGCATGGTAAGGCAGTGGCAGCAATTGTTCCATGATAAACGCTATTCTTTCGTAGATATTCAAAGTCCTGATTATGTAGCCGTTGCAAAAGCGTACCGTATAGATGGTAGTTGCATCAATGATAGGAAAGATTTAAAGACTGCATTATCTGAAATGTTGAACAACAAAGGCTCTTACCTATTAGAAGTAATGGTAGCCAAAGAAGACAATGTGTTCCCAATGGTGCCGCAGGGCAGGGGTGTATCGGATATAGTATTGAGCAAAGAGGAAGTATAGGAAAAAATAGCCACTAAGGCACAAAAAAACAAAGATGCACTAAGGTCTTAAGGAAAGAAAGCATATAGATATGTATTCTTTTTTCTTCGTGCCACTTTGAGCCTTCGAGTCTTTGTGGCAATAAAACATAAAAAATGAAACAGGAATTTACCATCACCGTTTATACAGAAAACCAGGTAGGGCTGCTTGTGCGCATTGCCATTATTTTCTCTCGCAGGAAGATAAATATCGAAAGCCTGAATACTTCACCTTCTGAGGCAGAAGGCATCCACCGTTTTACCATCGTAATAAACGAAGAAGAAGAAGTGGTAAGGAAACTTTGCCGTCAGATTGAAAAGCAAGTAGAAGTATTGAAAGCCTATTTTAATACAAACGAGGAAATTGTTTGGCAAGAACTGGCTTTGTACAAAGTACCTACCGATATTATTGCAGAAAAAGTGAAGGTTGAGCGTTTGCTTCGCCAATTTGGTGCAAGAGCAGTAGCTATCCGTATGGATTATACTATTTTTGAAACAACAGGGCATAGGGAAGAAACAGAAGGTCTTATCAAAGCTTTGGCTCCTTATGGATTGATAGAGTTTGTACGTAGTGCCAGGGTAGCTATCATTAAAGCTAGTAGTGGTTTCCATGATAAATTAAGGGAGTTCGAAACTTACCAACCTGCAAAGGAATTGGCAGAAAATGAATACTTAGGCAAACAGGCAGAGGTTTTTTCAATGTAATAACATTGTTAAGTGTATAGTAAGACATACCTTGCCGAACTTTTATAATAGAACAATAATTTAAACAACAATTAAAAATTCCCCGTAACTCCCCCTTTTAGGGGACGGGGGCAAAGAACGATGGCAAATTATTTCAACACGCTTTCCCTGAGGGAGAAATTAGGTCAGTTGGGCGTATGTGAGTTTATGGACGGCAGCAACTTTGCCGATGGTGTTTCTGCCTTAAAAGGTAAAAAAATAGTAATAGTAGGTTGTGGCGCTCAAGGGCTGAACCAAGGCTTGAACATGCGTGATTCGGGTTTGGATGTATCTTATACCCTTCGTAAAGAAGCGATAGAAGGCAAACGCCAGTCATGGAAAAGTGCTACTGAAAATGGTTTTACAGTGGGTACTTATGAAGAATTGGTTCCTTCGGCTGATTTGGTAATTAACCTTACGCCAGACAAGCAACATACTGCCGTAGTTGGTGCTGTTATGCCTTTGATGAAACAAAATTCTACATTGTCTTACTCACACGGTTTCAATATAGTAGAAGAAGGGATGCAAATCCGTAAGGATATTACCGTAATCATGGTAGCCCCTAAATGTCCAGGTTCTGAAGTACGTGCAGAATACCTCCGCGGCTTTGGCGTACCAACCTTAATAGCAGTACACCCAGAAAATGACCCAGAAGGTAAAGGATGGGAATATGCAAAAGCTTATGCAGTAGGTACAGGCGGCCATAGGGCAGGTGTTTTGAAATCTTCTTTCGTAGCAGAAGTAAAGTCCGATTTGATGGGCGAGCAAACCATATTGTGTGGCTTATTGCAAACAGGTTCTATCCTTTCTTTCGATAAAATGGTAGAAAAAGGCATTGATGGTGCTTATGCTGCTAAATTGATACAATATGGTTGGGAAGTAATTACCGAAGCCTTGAAACAAGGTGGTATCACTGCTATGCTGGACAGGCTAAGTAACCCTGCCAAAATCAAAGCTTTTGAATTGGCAGAAGAATTGAAAGGTATCATGCGTCCATTGTTCCAAAAACACCAGGATGATATCATGAGCGGTCATTTCTCTAAAACCATGATGGAAGATTGGTCTAATGACGATAAAAACTTACTTACATGGCGTGCAGCTACTGGCGAAACTGCTTTTGAAAAAACAGCGGTTACCTCAGCGAAAATAGCAGAGCAAGAATTTTTCGACAATGGCTTGTTGATGGTTTCTTTTGTAAAAGCAGGTGTGGAACTGGCTTTTGAAACAATGGTACAATCAGGTATCAAAGCAGAATCTGCTTATTACGAATCATTGCACGAAACCCCATTGATTGCAAACACCATTGCCCGTAAGAAATTGTTTGAAATGAACAGGGTTATTTCCGATACAGCCGAGTATGGTTGTTATTTGTTTGACCATGCTTGTAAGCCACTATTGGCTGATTTCATGAAAATAATTGAAACAGATGTAATTGGTAAAAACTTCAACGAAGGTAAAGATGCTGGTGTTGACAATAAAGAACTGATTGCTGTAAACAAATCCATCCGTAGCCACCAAATTGAAGCGGTAGGTGCTGTTTTAAGGCAAGCGATGACTGATATGAAAACGATTAATACGGTTGCGTAGGAAGTGGATTGATAATTGATAAATTTTATAGTAAAGCCTGCGGTTAAATAATCGCAGGCTTTATTTTTTAAATGTCTTAATCAATAAACCTGTTTTCTGGATTTTTACCGGTATGAAATACGGCATATACAACAATGTCTTTACCTAAATAATTCCTTATCAAAAGAATACCAGGATTATTTGGCAACCTTAGAAACTAAACACACTTGGGATAAGGATTTTTATTAATTCTAGGTTTAAAAAGAAGCCATCACTAGGGACGGATCTTTTTGAAAAGATTTTTACTTTACCCAAATTTGAATTAAATTACAACTTATTGAATAGCTAGAGAAAGTCCCAAATTTTCCTTATTCCCTTAAGATTAAAATTCATCAAAATAGTACGCCGTTTAAAACAACTGTGCAAGATTTCATTTGTTTTTCATCCATTTCCTAAAAGTTTTTTTGCCGTTCTTGGTGTTTTGTAGTACTTCTGCTTTTAGTTCCACTTTAAAAATCTATTGACCAGCAAATTGGCTAATACAGCAGCTACAGACAAGCAAGCCCATGAATAGTTTTATTAGCCAAAAGTTTAAGTTCTATTCTTTCCTGTCCATGGTTTTGTTGGTTTTTGTACATGCCTACAACTTAAACGCAAGGTACCTGCAGCCATTTTCTATTGTGGAGGAGCGGCTTACTTGTACTAGCTTTTTAGAATATTGGCTGGCCAATGGCCTTTTCAGGTTTAGGATCCCCATGCTGTTTATTATTTCAGGCTATTTAATGTCTATCCACGACTATAAGCCATACAGTGAAAGAACAAAAAAACGCTTGCGGACTTTGTTGATCCCTTACCTTTTATGGAGTGCTTTTGCATTGCTGCTAACTTATTGCTTACAGTTGTTCCCTGTTACTGCACTTGCAGTACAAGGCTCGGAATTGCTGCAAGCCGGCGAAGCTCAGCCTGGCCTACCTATTCATTGGGGCAATGTTTTGTACAGGTGGGCTTTTGCCCCTATTGCTTTCCAGCTTTGGTTTATTCGCTCGTTATTGGTGTATAGCATCGCTTACCCGCTTATTGTTAAAGCAATAAAACAAAAACCTGTAATATGGTTTGGCATTTGCTTTTTGCTCTGGCTGCATACTATCGGCATACATTTTATTGAAGCCGAGGGAATGCTGTTTTTTTCGCTGGGCATTTATATCCAAAAAACAAGTTTCGATATAGAAAAACCTGCTAAATGGCTTCGGCTTGTACTATGGCTTCCTGTTTTTTTGGTGGCCAGCATTATAAAAACAATTATTGCTTTTTATTTGCCTTGGGGCATACCTTCTTTTATCATCCTTTCTTTATTACATAAAACCACTGTATTTGCTGGGTTGATAACTATTTGGTATGGCTGCGACAAAATGGTGCTCTACTTCACAAGTAAAAAATGGTTTATGTGGGTTTGCCCTTTTTCGTTCATTATCTATGCTATGCACGTGCCATTGGTCAATTATTGCAATAGCATAGTTTTTACTTATTTTAGTCATGTTCCGCATCTTCGGCTGGTTGCGTTTATTGTACTTCCCCTTCTTATTTTGCTTTTTACAATTGCCATAGGTGCCATATTTAGGCTGGTATCGCCAAAACTGTATGGTATTTGCACGGGCGGCAGGGGGATGTAATAACTATTATTTGTTGAACCCTAGTTTCCCTTTGTCATTGGCAGCAGCAATTACCTTTAATATATAGGTTAGTGCTTCCCTTTCCTTATCAATATTTATATCCATTGCCTTGCCGTAAGTTGATTGTATTTCTGGAATAAAAAAAAGCACAGGCATATTGGCTTTGTAAAAACAAGCGTGGCAGCCTACACTCATTCTACTGCTGTCAAATGAAACGGGGTATTGAGGGTTAGTGGCCGATTTTGCAATTTCACCCCAAATGGGCGAAGTGGTACAACCGCCAATGGTTATATTTTTAGTTGTGTCCCAACTGGCAACGCCATCCATATCAACCATATAGTTAGGCGTAACAGCAATGGTAGGGTGTTGTAGCCAGTATTGGCTGCCCAACTGACCCGCATCCTCCCCACCGGAATGCACAAACAAGTAGTTGTTATTTTTAGCATTACACATGCTTAGCAGCTTGCTTATTTCTATCATCCCTGCCGTGCCAGCAGGGTTGCTTGTTAAAGATGAACCAACTATTACCGTATTGGCAGCACCATTGTTGATGTACCCTATCACATTGTGTGTTTTATGGATAGACCAGCCAATATCCACGTTAATAGACACTTTTTGCGTGGCAGTTTCATCTTTAAAAAAATCAGTCAACCCCTCTCTCGTAATATAAACAATAGGCATCATGGCCGTTGATGCTGTATCTGTTTTTACAAACTGGATACTATCGGTAGTGTTGCCACTATTATACAAAAACAAAGCAGTTGCCCCTTTAGCTGTTATTTTTGCTATGTGTTTTTTAATGGCTTCTGCCATATTAAAATTATGGATATTAGGATTGTCTTCTAGCCAGTCTTTCACGTCTTTAAACCAAATTTTACCAGGCTCGTTTAAAGACATTGCTACCGCAGACGCTACTGTTTTGCTAGCGCTGAACGCCAGTGGGAAGAAGTGCTTATTTACAATAGCATCCCTGCCATTGATTACCAGTTGCGTAGCTGGCTTTATTTCCCTGCCCTCGTTTATTGCTATTTCCTGTATATACCCATCATTCCCCGCCGGACCTATATTGGCTTTTTTGTATTGGGCTATTAAGTATTGCGTAATTGCCATTTCCTTATCAAGGCCAGCGAGCGAGTCGCTGTAAAAATATTGCAGGTGTGCTTTAATATTGGCAGTTAGCACGGCTTTGTCCTTGGCTTCCTCTGCCGCTAATAGCAATGCTTTTTTCCGCTTACTTTGGGCAACAAGCAGCAAGGGACAGCAAGCAAGCATTATTAGTAGCATCCTCATATTACCAACAGTGTAGGTTACAAATGTAAATGATGATTATTTTTATATTATATTCCATTAGTATGAAAGGTTTATTTTATAGCAAAAAAATAGCCAAACTCGTTTTAGGAGGTAAATTTGCCATGCTAAGTATATATTCGTAGCCATGTCTTTATTACAAGTCTTAGATATTTTTGCAAAAACGGAACGGGGCAATGGACTGTCTGGTATCAACTTTACCCAAAACAAATACCAGAAAATAGCCGTTGCTGGGGAAACAGGCTCGGGCAAAAGCACGCTCTTGAAAATTGTAGCCGGGCTGGCCCAGCCTTCTGCAGGGCAGGTATTGTTTGATGGTAAAAAAGTAAAAGGCCCGTTTGACCAATTGATACCTGGCCACAAAGGCATTGCCTACTTGTCGCAGCAATTTGAATTACCCAATTTTTTAACCGTGGAGCAGGTGCTTATTTACGCAAACCCCTTGTGGGATGTTGATGCGGAGAAAGACGAAGTTGCCAAAGCCCTGTATGAGACTTGTAAAATAACACACCTATTAACCCGTAAAACAGACCAGCTTTCTGGCGGCGAAAAACAACGGGTGGCCCTTACAAGGCTACTGCTTACTGCACCCAAGCTTTTGCTATTGGATGAACCATTCTCGAACTTGGACATGGTGCATAAAAACATTTTGAAAGAGGTACTAAACGAGGTAAGTGAAAAGTTAAGCCTTAGCTGCATCATGGTGTCGCACGACCCGTTGGACACGCTTTCGTGGGCAGATACTATATTGGTAATGAAAGATGGGCAAATTATTCAACAAGGCACGCCAGCATATATTTACCGTCACCCGGCAAATGAATACATAGCCGGGCTTTTTGGAAAGTACAATAGTATAACTGCGGCAATAGCAGCAGCGGTTTTTAATATACAGGCTTTGCGAGGCAAGGAAGATATGCTATATATAAGGCCTGAATGCTTTAGGCTATCTTTAAACCCAACAAGCAACAGCCTAAAAGGCATTGCAAACAAGCTATTTTTCTTCGGTAGTTACTACGAAATGGAAATAATGCTTATAGGTAATAACACCATTACTGTAAAAACAAATACCTCGCAAGGCATAAAAAAAGGCGATGCGGTTTATGTTTCATTGTTGGCAGATGTGTTTGCGATTAACTAACCAATGTTTTATATTCTTACAAATGGTTTAAATGAACAACTGAAATCTATAATGTTAGGTGTAATTTCCTAATAATCCAACTCCAACTTCAACTTGTCCCTCAGTTCCCTTAGCAAAGGGTATTGCTCGGCAATACGCTCAAAACGTTGCTTACTGTTCAGGTTTGCCGTTACGGGTACTTCGTCTTTTGTGCCTTCGTTTAGTTGGAAATTAAAACTGATGCTATTATTGTGGTAATGCCGTTGCAGGTATTCCAGCATCATGGTTTTTTCCTGTTCTATAAAGCGTTGCTGCAAGTTGCTGTTTATACATATCGTGAAAGTGGCTTCATCCTGTATTAACAAAGTTGCCTGATAAAAAGCATTGCCAACAGATACTTGGTTGTCTTCCTTTAGTTTGTTGGTAAACTTGTCCCAATGCGCTTGCAATGTTTCCATAGTCAGCGGTATAGGTTCTTCTACTACCTGCACAGAATAACGGTCGCCATATTTTGCACGCAAGGCATCTAGTATATTCCTTTTGCCATCCCCCATTGGCGGGGCCGGCACGGGCTTTACAACCTGCATTGGCGGTGGCTGGAGTATGGTTTGCGTAGTGGTTGCATACTGCGTTTCGGGCATATAGGGCTGCATCGGAGAAGTTGCAGGTGCATATTCCTGTGCAGGTGCTTTTTGCTGTATGGCAGGCTTTTCTTCTACATACAATTTACCTATGTTGTTGGGCATAGGTATTACCGTTGCAGGTGGTGTTTTTATTTGTATAGATGCTATGGGCTTGTACTGGATAGCCACTGGGCCGTCCACCCTTTTTTTCCTTACTAGGTTGCCGTCTTGCACAGATAGCTCAATGGCTTGCTGCAAAAAGTTCAGCTTTATAATCACCAGCTCCACATGCAGCCGCTTGTTGCGGGCCATTTTAAAGTTTACTTCTGCCTCGTTCAGTATGTTCAAGGCACTTACCAAGTAGCCAGCGTTTACGCTTGCTGCCACAGTCCTGTATTTTTCCTGCATACCCTCTACCACGTCTAGCAGTTGGATGGCTCGGGCATCTTTGCACACCAGTATGTTCCTGATAAACTCGGCAAATCCATTCAGCACCATGTCGCCCTCAAAGCCTTTGCGGTTTATTTCGTCATACAGCAGCATACCACCGGCCATGTCCTGTTGTTGCAAGGCTTCCAACAGTTTAAAATAATAATCGTGGTCTAGTATGTTCAGGTGTTCCAGCGTATTTTGGTAGTTTACTTCGCCACTGGTAAAGCTCACTATCTTGTCCAGGATGCTTAGTGCATCCCTCATGCAGCCTTCGCTTTTCTGGGCAATAATCTGCAAGGCTGCTTTTTCTGCATGTACCCCTTCCTTGCCAATAATTTCCTCTAGGTGTTCTACCGTGTCATTGGTGGTAATCCGCTTGAAATCGAATATCTGGCAGCGGCTAAGGATGGTAGGCAGTATTTTATGCTTTTCAGTAGTTGCCAATATAAAAATGGCATAAGGTGGTGGTTCCTCTAGTGTTTTCAAGAAGGCGTTGAAGGCACTTGTGGTAAGCATGTGTACCTCATCTACTATATATACCTTGTATTTGCCAGCTTGTGGCGCAAAGCGTACCTGCTCTACTAGGCTGCGGATGTCGTCAACCGAGTTGTTGCTGGCCGCATCCAGTTCATGTATGTTCATGCTGCTGCCCGCATCGAAGGAAACGCAACTGTTGCAAGTATTGCAGGCCTCGCCCTCTGGGGTTTGGTTGGTGCAATTGATGGTTTTTGCCAAGATCCTGGCGCAGGTGGTTTTGCCCACACCCCTAGGGCCGCAGAACAAAAACGCATGTGCCAACTGGTTGTTCCTGATGGCGTTTTTAAGCGTTGTGGTTATATGGCTTTGCCCCACGACTGTATTAAAGTTTTGCGGGCGGTACTTACGGGCAGAAACAATGAATTTATCCATAACAGGGATGCAAGATAAGGAAAAGTGGACAGTGGTGAGTGGTGAGTAGATAGTGATGGGTGCATTTTAAACCTTCGCTTTTAATTGTTTTCAATTTAGAAGAAGCATACGCATTGATTCTGGAAGGCCCAGTTAACCCCATATAAAACATAGCTGATGACGCATACCACCACACTTGAGCCCTGACCCTGCCACGCAAGGAATGCAAGGGTTTGTACTATGGCTTGGCAGTGCATTTTTCCCTAGATTTCAAATATTAGGCCTTACTTAAACGTAACTCATTGAAATACAGTGTTTTATGTTTTTTAAGAGTGCGTATTTTATGCGTATTTTGTGCCTACTTTTTGCGTGTTTTGTGCTTACTTTGTGCATATTTTGTGCGTACTTTCTGCTTGTTTTTTGAATAAAAATAACATATTAAAACTTTTTTATTTTGATATTAAAAATAGTGCCACTAGGTTAAAGACCGATGCCAAGGAACCGGTTCGGTTGGAGCCTAATGTGTACAAAGGAGCCATTTGCTGTAAAATTGAGAATAATTTACGGGCTATTTAAAAGTACAATCCTATATGGGGGAAATTTGGGATGCTCATGGGGGAATTATGCCCCCATATAGGATATTTATTTTGGGCTATATACCTATCCATGCCAACTTTACATTAAAACAGGAACTAGCCACATTTGCTTTAGCTCTAGCACCCGTTGGTAGTTGGCTTAGGAAAATGATAATCCACTATCAAAATCTTATCAGTTTCTTATCAATAAATTATCATTCTACTATCATAAAACTATCATTCCATTATCAATAAATTATCATAAAATTCACTTAAATTATAATAAAAAATGAGGCTTAAAAAAATAAAAATAGCTGAATAACAACGAGTTACGGGCAATAAAGTAAAATAGCAAAAAAAAATAAATCACGAAAAAGAAGAGAAAAAATATTTCACATATTCACCTAGTGCTTCAATTGCCTTTGCTAGGAGGGTTTAGGGCGAGGAGTCTAGTACAATCAATTAGTTATGCTGCAGCTAATAAAAAAGCGAAGGTTTGAAATGCACCCCCACCATAAATTAATATTTTGTACACTTTCTAAGCCGTATTTTTACAACCTAAAATAAAACCTATGGCTACTTATTCTGATTTGGAACTGAACAGCTATTACTTGGTGATAGAAAATGAAGGCGATGAAATTTCATTGGTGCAGCCACTAATGGAAACAGATGCCTGCGTGCTTTTAATGAATCTGGACGAGTATGAAAATACTTACTGGCGCAAGAAAAGCGACGATTTGTTTGAATTGGTGGACGAACTGACAGAAGAACAACTGGAAGAGTACGAAAACCTGTTTGACGAGGAAGATGAAGACGAGGATTATGATGACTAGCTGAAACAATTTTATTAGAACCTACCTTAAAAAGAGCCTGCATTTTTTATTGCAGGCTTTTTTTATGTATTTATACAAAGGATAGGAGCAACACCAAGCAACTTCGTTTAGTTCTCTGCTTTCTCTCCTCGAAGCTACTGTGCAAACATCCCTTTTTTTTGCAATAAACTCCTTTAGTAAAGTTATTTTGAAGATATTCCTAATTCCTAATTCTCCTTCCTTCCTTTGAGGAAAAAAATAAAATAAAAAATATTTTTCCAAAACCCAACCTTTTACATTTTTCAAAGAGTATAGTATTATGCAAACCAGTTGTTGCGCTCGAAATCATTTGTTGCGGTTAAAACAAACTCATTAGTGAGGAAGCATTATAACCATGGCATTGATTTTATTTTGCCGCAACCATCGCTACCTTACTCCCTACCGGATATTGCACTGATGCAAGGTGGCGCACCGATAGCACAGCTATTAGTAGTTAATCCTGCAAAAATGCAGTATCCGTGCAGGAATTAGCCAAGTATCCATTTTGCCACAAATGCACTAATGGAAACTAATGTTTTTTATGAGTGTCTATTTGTAAATTAGAGGCAATTAAAGAAAAGCAGGTTCTTTTGTTTCTTTCTTCTTTCCTTCGTGCTACTTTGAGCCTTTGAGTCTTTGTGGCACAAAATACCTGGGTAGTAACCCTAAACGAATTGTAGCATGAAAAGGATAACAACCCTTTTATTTGGTTTTATACTGCTGGCAACTATTGCCAAGGCGCAGTATGCAGCTATACCAGACAGCAATTTCAGGGCTTTCCTGGTTGGCAAATACCCTGCTTGTTTCAATGCGTTGCAGCAGATGGACACTACATGCAGCGGTGTAACAACTGAGTATTCTTTGAATTGTAACAACCTGCTCATAAAAGATTTAACAGGCATCCAATATTTCGATAACCTGCAATTCCTAGATTGTAGCAACAACCAATTAAAAAGTTTGCCAGCTTTGCCCGGCAATATACGCTATCTGGCTTGTGCCAACAATCAATTAGCCAATTTGCCATCCTTTACAAATAATTCCTCTTTGAGTTATTTATATTGCTCAGGCAATAAACTAAGCACATTGTCTGCCCTGCCCAATTCCCTCGTTTTTTTAGAATGTCAAGACGATTCGCTGACCAGCATCCCCACTTTGCCAAATACAAACCTGGCTAGTTTTATTTGCGATGGCAACCAGCTGGACAGTTTGCCATCCCTGCCCGATTCTTTAAGTTTTGTTTTTTGTAACAATAACCAGTTAGGTAGTTTGCCTTCACTGCCTGTCAATTTGAATTACTTGGGCTGTAATGGCAATAAGCTAACCACTTTGTCCTCATTACCTGCTTTTTTAAAATATTTATATTGCAACCGCAACCAGCTTACCAGCCTGCCAAACCTACCTGCTGGCTTGGGGTATTTATATTGTGCCAATAATCAATTAAGTTACCTGCCATCCCTGCCCGATTCGCTTGTTTATTTAAAATGCAAAGCCAATAGCAGCCTTGCTTGCCTCCCAGTATTGCCGGGCAAACTGGCCAGTTTGGTATTGGATAGTGTTACTTTACATTGCATACCCAACCAAGTTGCTAATTTGCAAATAGCACAAGATACCGACAATGCTATTATCCAAATGCCTATATGCAACCCTACCAACAATGCAAATCAATGCAGGGCTTACCCAACCATTATAGGCAAAGTATTTGGCGACAATAACAGCAATGGTATTAAAGACAAAAACGAGCATTATTTGCCTTATATCCGTGTTGCTTTAAGCACCGGGCAATCTGCTTACACCAACAATGTTGGGCAATTTATTATTTCCACACCTGACACGGGCAGTTTCAGCCTAGTAACAAAACCACCAAGGTTTTACAAGGCTGTGCCCGATACCAATAATGTTACTTTTACAGGGTATAATAGCACGCTAACGCTTGCCGATATTGCGTTGCAGCCAACGTTAATAAAAGACAGTTTGTTTGTACATATTTACCCTTTGGAAACTGCCATACCAGGGGAACGCATTTTGTATGCCGTGGCAGACAGGAATATTGGCACAACCAGTTTGAATGCTATAGGTAGTTTTACTTACGATACTAGCAAGTTGGTGTTCGATTCTGCCTCAGTGCCACTTATAAGCCATGCTGGCAATACCCTTGTTTGGCAAGACACATTGAATGCAGGCTATTTTGAAAGTTATGCAAATACCTACGGTTTCCATTTCCCTTATTTCAGGTTTAAGGTAAAAACAACAGCGGTATTGGGCGATAGCTTAGCAGTAAGTGCAACCATAACATCGGCAACCGCCACGGCTGCTGCAAATAACACCATTGCTGTAAAGAGCAGCTACGACCCCAATAGCAAAAACGCTACCCCACAGCTTAGCAGCACTCAAGTGTTTAATGGGGCGGATATAGACTATGTTATCCATTTTCAAAACGTTGGGGCTGCCTTCGCAAAAAATATAGTGATTGCTGATACGCTAAGCCAACTGCTAAACCAAGGCGTGCTGCAAATGGTTGCTTTTAGCCACAACCCAGCCATTACCATTGGCAATGGCATCATTTATTTTGAGTTTAAGGGTGTGAATTTGCCAGATAGCAATACCGACCAATTGAAAAGCAATGGGTTTGTGCATTTTAAGGTAAAGCCTCAAACAACTGTTTCGCTTGGCAGCAGTATTGATAACCAGGCAGCTATCTATTTCGATTATAACACTCCTGTGCTAACCAATATCGCATCAACCATTATTAAAAACCCTGTATTGCCTGTAAGGATAGCAAGCTACGAACTGCAATTATTGGCCGATAATAGCGTAGAAAATATTTGGGTTACTAGCAGCGAGATAAATACCGCTTATTTTAACTTGCAAAGAAGCATAGACGGCAACAGCTTTGCAACTATTGGAAAAGTATTGGCAAAAGGAAATGGTTTATATGAATTTACTGATATGCATGCTAAAAGTAGCGTAGCAGGCAGCAAACGCTACTACCGCCTGCAAATACTGGACAAGGATGGCTCCATCAGCTATAGCGACACCAAAAGCATCAGTATTTTGCCTACACCATTGGGCATTGGCATTTACCCCAACCCTGCCAAGGATTTTATATGCATATATGGCAAAAACATAGCGAAAATAAGTATCATAGACAATATGGGCAAGGTTGTGGCTACTAAAGCAGGGCTAGACATGCTTGCCGAGCAAAACAAGGTGAGTTTTAGCTTGGCACCTGGGGTGTACATAGCACAAATAGCAACCGTGGATGGCAAAATAGTAAATAAAAAATTTGTAGTAGAATAAACTAATAAACAAAACAAACATGAAAAAGGTATTAAAAATGGGATTGTTTTTTACAATAGCTATCATGGTGGTAGCATGTAAAAAAACAACCAGTACCGATAATGCGCCAATCAATTTGTTCACGCAACAGCTAGACAATATCAAGCGTGCAGAACCTGTATTGCTCTCTTTTGACAATGGCGTGAACACTGATATTGTAAACTGGCAAGTAACCCCAAACAAGCATTACAGCCTTAGCAAAGTTGGTGTATATGCTTCGCTGCTGTTTGATAGCGCAGGCGTTTACAATGTAATAGCAAGCACGGCCAACAAGCAAGCTACTTATGTCGTTACCATTGCAAACACAATGTTTAAAGATGCCGACGACACAGGGTTTAGCTTAAAAGCCTCCAAGCTGGTAAATGTTGCTCCGCTTGAACTAGTTTCATTTGCTGTGAGCAATGCGTTGTCTAGCAATTTTAGTTGGACAATTGGTAGCAGTGCCAGCGTAGCTACTGCCATAACATCTGCGAACCCGGCAGTATTCAGTTTTTTTAGTGGCAACACTGCCACCATCACCGTTCAGGCTGGCAGCCAAAAACAAAGCCGTACAATATGGTTGTCTGGATCTGTAAACGACGCATCGGTAGATACGGTGCCTTTTATCTTTAGCGATAAGCTAATCATTACCCCTTCTGTAGAAACAGACAATGGCGGCAACAAGACACTTGTTTTGCAGGCACATACCAATTACAATTACCAATGCAGCACGGATAAAATTTTAAGTATTGCAGACAGTTCCAACAACGAATATTCAATAAGCTATGGCGGTGTGGTAATGGCTGCCACGCCTTGCACAGATATTACGCCTGCTACCTGCACCAACAAATTTGCTGGCATGGCCGTAGGCACGCATCCTTTCACTATCAACTTTGGCAATAAAACAATTATGGGCACTATTACACGAAGTACTGCTGGAAGCTTTAACTTTGATTGGGTAAGCAACAACGCCGTATCCATTTACCCATTAACTGTGCAATAACCTATTTGATAGACGACATCCATATATTGCTGCAAGGCTGCATTGAGTATGACAGGCTGAGCCAGGAAAAATTGTACCGCCAATTGTACCCTGCTTTGTTTGCCCTGTGCAATAAGTTTTTTGATGAAGAAGACGATATAGTAACAGCATTGAATAATGGCATGCTAAGGGTGTTTAACAATATTGAAAAATACAACCCGGCCAAAGGCACATTAGATGGGTGGATATACAGCATAGTACGCAATGCGGCCATTACACTAGTGCGGGTAAAGAAAAACCAGATGGCTACGGAAGAACTATCGTATAATTTGCAATTAGAAACAAGCATCAACCCATTTAAAGATGCCAAGGAAGAAACGATACTTGCATTTTTAACAAAGCTTAACCCGGCCACAAGGGCAGTTTTTAATTTGTTTTATATAGAAGGTTTTTTGATAAAGGAAATAGCAGGTAGCCTAGACATGCAGGAAGGCACGGTGAAATGGCATTTGAGCGAAGGGCGGAACAAGCTGAAAACAATTTTTAAAGACAATATAAATGCAAGAGGCTATGCAAAATAATATGGACGACAACAAGGCTGCCCCTTTTGTGCCTTTTGAAAAGGCATGGGCTGGCTTGCAGCCTGCATTGGAGAAGGAAGCTGCAAGGCGTAAAAAAAGGAAGAAAAGGGCTGTCTTTTTCTGGCTGGGCATCATTGCCGTTGCCTTGATAGGAGGTGCGTTTGCTATACATAGTAGCAACCTTTCTTCATATTCCACAGTACAATATAACAATAAGCAAAGCACTGTTTTAGCAAAACCTAGTATGAGCGTTGCTTCACTAGCATTGCCAGTAGCCATTGATTTACTTAAAAAAGAAAAAGGGTTAAGGAATATTAATGCTGATAAAAATAATAACCTGAATAAAACAATAGGTTCAAAACTATTGGATAATAAAGCTGTTAGTGAAGGAAATAACCGTAGCAATATTGGTCAACTAGTAAAAACAAATGAAGCAGAAGCTGGGAAACAAGGAACAGTAGCAACCTTTTCTTCTCTTGCTTTTGCTTCAGGCAATAATAAGGCAGCAAATACCAATGAAGCAAAGGGCAAGCACAATACAAATACTGAAAAAATTATAGCTGAAACGGAAGCTACAAATTCAAATAGTTTAACAACAAAAGCAAAAAGTGGTATAGTTAGAAAAGGCTTGCCACAAAAAGATACAACCAAATTAATAGCTAGCAACAACAACTTGGTTGATTCAACAAAATGGAAAACGGATTCTGCCAATGCGCTTGCAAAGAATGAAACAGCGAAAAAGAAACAAAATAAAATACATTTTGGCTTGCAGTTTAATGCCCCTTTGAGCGATGATGTAAATTTATTGGATATAAACACAAAAAAACAGCCACTGTCCCTTCTAATACCACAATTTTGGATAAGCAAACAAATGGGTGCGAAGCATAGCATATTGCTACAGGTTAACCCATACGCACAATTTTACCTGGACAATATAAGGGCAAATTCAAACCAATATAAGGTTACAACGCAGCAAGGTGCAACTGTAAACAGCAAGCCACAAGAAACTGTTTACACAGAAACTACTTCTTTTAATAAGTTAATAGCTATTGAAGCCTCGGTGCTATATCAATACCAGTTGTCGTCAAAGATAAAAATAAGGATGGGCATAGGCAGCAATTGGCTGCAGGGTGCATTGCTGCAGAACAAAATAACCAAAAACAATACCCAAATAACACAAGACAGCCTATATGGGATAGACAAAGCAAGCAAGGAGTGGAATAGTGTGCAGTCGCATTATTTGCTTGGTAAATTTGATGCTGGCTACCAATTCAAGAAAATAGAAATAGGGCTAAATGTGAATGCAGCCCTTGGCAGTGTGTTCAATACTAGTATCCGTTACAGCACACCTGTGAATACCAATTTGTTTATAAGGTGGCAGGTGAGGTAACACCTTCCAACAACAAAAAAGCGGCTACCAAAATTGGCAACCGCCCTGTATATGGGTGTATATAGGATGTTTTTACAGGATAAATGCTTTAGAAACTATACCTTAAACCTGCTTGCATTTGAAAGCGGGAAGCAAACAAATCAATTGAATAAGGAGGCACTGTTGACACAGCAGGATTCCATTTGTATTTTGGATAAACTGTAGGAGAACCTGGTGTAACTTGTGTTAAGCCTACATCAGACATAGAGTTGAAGGTGTTTGGCGAAAAATAAACCAAGCCCCAATCTTTATTTATTAAGTTGGTTAAGTTAATCACATCATAAGTAAACGTAAACGTGTGTTGTTTACCTTTTACTTTAAAGTTAATATCTTGCGTAAAACGATAATCCAACTGTACATTCCAAGGCGTGTGTGCTGCATTGCGTTCTGTGAATTGGCCTCGGCGTGAACTCAAATATTTGTTGCCATCCACATACCCATCAAAAGCATCAGATGTTGCTTGGTCAGCAAAAAAGTTGATTGTTTCTCCCTTTTTAGGAATATAAATCAAACTCTGTTGTTGGCCAGTGTTGTTGATATTTGTGCCAGGATTCACAATACCATAAGTAAAAGGTGCACCAGTAGCAGCACTAAAGAATAAAGCAAAATTGCTCACATATTTACCCTTCGTGTTCCAATCCTGACGGTAGTTGATAGTGGAAACGATGCGGTTGCGAATGTCGAAATTTGAATTAGCCAAGCTTGGGTTATTCGGGCTTAATGAAGGATTCAACTGCCAGTTAGACTCCATAGAGTTACGAATGCCATTGGTAATGTCTTTTGAATGTCCAAAAGTGTAAGCAACCATCGCAGTCAATCCAAAATCAAATGCTTTGCTTACCTGTGCCGTGATACTGTAACGGTATCCTTGATCTGTGTTGGACAACAAATAAGCATTGGTATATTTAGAATTAATTTTCTTTCCAGAATAAATAGGTTGTAAGTGATTCACATCATAAATCAAATATTTTGGCGTGTCAATATAGTTTATTTGCTGAAATTTCAAATCTTCAACTACTTTGGTATATATACCCTCTATCGTAAATTTCCATTTGCTAGGTGTAGTGTAGTCGAAAGCAAGGCTGCTTCTCCATGCTTGTGGCATTTTAAAGTTATTGTCAATCAAATCTACCTGTGTAGCACCTGTAGCATCATTTACAGGTAAACCTTGTGCTTTTACAAAGCCTGCTTCGCCAATATTGCCATTGTTAATTGCGTCTTTCACAGGATTTGTGCCTGGTTTAAATGGTGTTGTACTGCTTCTGTTGTCATACGCACCATAAGTAACACCGTTGTTATAATAAGCATAACCCAACCATGCAAATGGGATACGACCAGTGAATAAGCCAGTTCCACCCCTAATAATAAAGCTTTGATTGCCATTCACATCGTAGTTGAACCCTAAACGAGGTGAAATCTGCGCTTTGCCCAAAAAGTCGTTTTGAATGTCTTTTGGTTTGGTGTAGGTGTAGCTTGTACCATAGTATGCATCCCCAGGCGCGCCTGTTGTTTTATTGCTCAAAGGTTGTTTGTTTGGCATCTGAGCCAAATCTACACGAAGACCGGGTGTGATTTTCAATTTACCAAGCCTTATTTCATCCTCTCCATACACGCTGTACATGTTCACTTTAAACTTAGCAGGCGGGTTTGCCATAATGCCATCCCTTGTATTGTCACTATAATTAAAGTTTGTACGTACACGGGCAGGATTGTTATTTAAGAAATCTGTTACACTATTGTAATCTACCCGGCCATTCCAACTGTTTACAAAGCCATAAGTAATGTTGTAAAGCTCATTGTGCGTACCAAAAGTGAAGGTATTATTGCCTTTCACGATGGTTACATTATCCGTAAATTCAAAAGTTTTTTGCTTCATGTTAAAAATAGAACCTTCACGGTCAGTACCCAAATAAATTACCCCCCCGTTTGATTTTATTTGAATTTGCGGCAAAGCTGGGTTAGAAAGTGGGTCCCTATAATCATGGATGTTTGAATAACCTACAATCAAACTATTAGAAACTGAATTGGAAAATTTACTTTTCAACTCTGCAACGGTAGATGATTGATTGTTGGTTTGTTTAAAATCAATCCCTCCAAAGCGAAAGTTAGCATTATCACGCTCCAAGTTAGTAGCTTCAGAAAACACCGTATTGTTTCTGATAGACAACCTGTTTTTGTCATTAATAACCCAATCCAAACGATTGAACAACTTGGTTGACTTAGAATAAATAGTGGTGTTGCCATAAGCACCTACATCACCAGCTCCCCAAGCCTTCATTGTATCGGCAATTTGTTGGGCTTGCTGTAGCGAAATAATGCTGCTTGCAGTAGAGCCAGCTCCCGAAATAACAGGATCTACCCTGTGTGAAATTTCCTCATTAGTAAAGAAAAACAATTTGTTTTTTAAAATAGGAAATCCAAAACGAACTCCTGTTTGGTAATCATAAAAATCCAAGGGTTCTTTGCTTTTATCACCACCAGCATTAGCAGGTGCGTTGTTTTTTCCAACCATAAATGGTGAGCGACCAAAAGCATAAGCCGATCCGTGCAATTCATTAGTACCACTACGGGTTACTGCGTTTACACTACCACCTAAGAAGTTGCCAATCTTTACATCATAAGGGGCAATATATACTTGCACATCCTGAATGGCATCTAATGAAAAAGGATTTGTACGGGTGCTGCTGCCCGGCTGGCCAGATACACCGCTTTGGCCACCCAAAGATGGGCTAAAACCAATAGCATCGTTATTGATTGCACCATCTACAGTTACGTTATTATAACGAAAATTAGTACCTGCAAATGAGTTATTATTACTTTGTGGTGTAACACGTGTTACATCTTGCAGGCTCCTATTGATGGTGGGCATTGTTTTGATTTGCCTTTCCCCAATTTGAACACCAGTACCTGTTTTTAAATTTCCTGTCTTGGTTTTTACAACCACTTCATTCAAATTACTTGATTCATCCAGTAAACGGATGCTTAAAGAATTTGAGCCTAGTGATAAATTATAATCTTCTCTTTTTTCTGTTTTACGACCCACATAAGTAAAGGTGACTGTGTATGGCCCACCAGATTGTAGGTTAGATACATAAAACAATCCTTTATTGTTGGTTTGGGTTTGGGTAGTAAACCCAGTTGGGACGTGTTTAACCGACACGGTAACACCGCTGATTAATCCCCCTTTGCTGTCGGTAACTTGACCACCCAAAGTTGCGGTAGTTTCTTGTGCAAAGCTGGCAACCGAAATACACACTGCAACAATGATTTGCAACAGGAGTAAAAAATTTTTCTTCATATCCTAACATTTATGTTTAGGCCGCAAACATATACGTAGCATATTACCAAATTGTTAACAATCGTAGCAAGATTATTTTATATGTATTAAATGTAATTACTTGGTTTTTTATCTTTCTTTTTTATAGTTTTTGATAGGATGTTCTGCATTAATTAGAGGAAAAGAATGAAAATTACTGATTTAAATTTTTTAGGAGATTTGAGAATATTATTTAAAATAACCCTTTAAATAAAATAAGGCATACAACCATTGCCGTATGCCTTACTCACCACTACTCACTCAATTCACCGTCTTCCAAGTACCTTGGTTCACGGTTACGGGGTATTGCTTTTTCAAAATGGCTATCCACTGTTGTTCCAATACTTGCTGGTAATCATTTATCACCATGCCCTTGGCATCGTCAAAGCTGCGTTGCTCTTTTTGCGGGTGCGTTTCTAGTATATATACAAAGGTATAAGAATCGTCGTTGCTGTTTTTTTCTGGCGTGCTTATGTAGCCAGCCTTGTTTTCTATGGGCTGTTTCAGGGGCAGTTGCGTAAGCTCATACCGACCACTGTCTGCATTTGCATCGCCGCCGTAGCTGTTGCTAAGTGTATGCCATTCTTGCGGGTTTTGTTTTATTTTGGCAGCTACTTCCGCTGCGGATTCTTTTGTTTTACAGCTTACCACCAGCGCGCTCACGCTTGGCTGCCATTGGTATTTTTCCTTGTGCTGGCTGTAGTATTTTTTCAATCCCTCCACATCTTCACCAGCTTTGCCCCATACATGCTTGTCCATGGCGGCAAACAGCAGGTTGGCCTCGTCAAATTCCTTGCATTGGTCGCGCATGGCTTGGTTATAAAATTCCAGGTTTTCTGTATAATATTCTGTGCAGCAATTTTCTACAAATGTTTTTAAGGCAGGGCCATAGTCCAACGCTGTCTGGAAAAGGGTTTTGGTGGCATAAACTGCCCAGTCAGCCGCACGTACTTTCTTCTTCTCAAAAGAAAAGATTACGGTAGTATCACTGATGTTTTTAATGCCGTTGGTTATTTTGCCTTGCAGGTTGCTATCGGTATATGTTTTAAATGCCTGTGCATCATAAACGCCAGGTTTGTATTTGGTAAGCACCAGCCATTTGGCTATCAGTTTCTTTTTGCTGATGGCCAGGCGCTCGTCTTTTTCTACCTGTAGTTTCATGGCGGCCAGTGCGGCAGCATCTGTTATGTCTTTGGTAACAGGCTTTTTCTCCAGTAATTTAATAATATGGTAGCCAAACTCCGTAGCAAATGGCTTGGTTACCTCATCTACTTTTTGGATGGAGAATACTTTGTTTTCGTAAGGTGCATCGTATTGCCCTACGCCAATATCGCCCACTACACCTCCAACATTGGCAGTCTTGTATTCGTTGCTGTATTGCGCAGCCAGTTTCTCGAAAGAGCCGCCTTTTACAATTAACTGGTAAATGCTATCGGCCAGCGACAAATATTTTTTCTTCTCGGCATCGCCAGCCCCAGGTGGCGTTGCTATCAATATCTGGGCAATTTTTCTTTTGCCAAGGGCCGCACGCTCGCCTATGTTCTTAAAAATATGGTAGCCAAAACTGCTTTTGAATGGCTTGGAATAGCTGCCGGGTTTTAACCCATATATTTCATTTTCAATTGGATAGCTCAATGTAAAAGCGGTTATAAAGCCCAAGTCCCCCTTGCTTTTCTTGGTCGCATCGTCAGATGAAAAAGTTGCTGCCACGGTTTCAAAAGGCTTGCCCGCTTGCAAAGCTGTGTATGCGGCTTGTATTTGCTGCAGGGCTTTTGCAGTGTCGCCGCCTTTTGGTATTTCTACAAAAACCTGTGCCGCATGTATATCTTTCTGGCTGCGTGCCATGGCTTCGTCCACTAGGGCTTTAATCCCCACTTCCTCATTAATGATATTATCGGCTATTTGCTTCCTGAAGTTTTTGCTTTCCTGCTCAAAAGAAGGTTGCTTTTCCAGTTGCTCATCATAGCCAGCCTGCACTTTCAGTTTGTAGTTGATGTACAAGCCAAGGTATTCGTCCAAAGCTTTCCTCCTTTCTGTACTCTTAGGTGGGTTTTTATTGAATGCGGTTAAAAACGCTTGCTTGCTCACGGTATTGTTGCCATAAGTAAAAAGGGTTTGGCTGAATAACAATGCGTTGGCAGAAAGAAGGGCGCCAACCAATAGTAAATAATGCTTCATAAGTTAAATGATGTTGGGAAAACAGTTTGTTTAATTTTTGCGTTGTTTCTCTCACCACATAGGCACATAGCACACATAGATTTAAGCGAGTAAAAAGAGAGCGAACATAGTTTTTTACTCCTTTTTAGCTATGTCTCCTATGTGCATATATGGTGAGTATTAACCTATTTCTTAGCGTTCGATTTTATTTTTGCCGTTATAATATCGTTGAATTGCTCAATGCTCAATTGCTTTGCAATAATATGCTTTTGCTCATCTAGCAAGTACATGGTGGGCGTTTTATATACATCGTACAACTGCCTGAAATTGGGCTGCCCTGCTGCTTGCTCGGCCTCTCTTGCTTCCTTTGTTTGCGATGTGTATAGCCAATCGGTATCTAATTTCTTATCGTTTACAAATTTCTTTAGTTCCTGCGTGGTGTTTGCGGCTGTGCTAACGTTCACGCTGTACAATTTTAGACCTACGCTTTTCCACCTGGCCTTGTAAATAGAATCGATACGGGGCAATTCTTCCTTGCAATGCCCACAGGTGGGGTCCCAAAATACCACGAATGTAAATTTACCCTTTACATTGTACAACGATGCTATTTTTCCTGCTGTATCCACTAAGTCTAATGGTGGGGCTGGGTTGCCTAGTTGGTTGGCCATCATGCTGTATGCCCTTTCTATAATTGTTTTGCGGCTGGCGGCGTTTAGGTAGGTGGTATCGCCCTTGGCATAAAAATCTTCAAAAATCTTTATAAATACTTTGTCTTGCCCCATGTATTCGGGGTTGATGTATTTATTGGTAAATTTGGTAAGCAGGTAAGGGTACATTTCCTTGCCTGTTCGAGCAAATAGCAACATATATTTTACCTCTTTGTAAATGCTGTCTGGGTCGTTTGGCACTAGTGTTTTAAAGTAGGTATCTACCTTGGTTTCAAAGAAAGGGGTGCGTAGCAAACGGTCGTCGTTAAACTCCACATCGTCCCAAAAATGGTCTTTTACATGGTGGTAAGGATATAGCGTGTCTGCTTTGCCATTTACCACAGGTATTGCTGGGTAGTCGGGCTGCTTCATGGCATTTAGCAATGTAGCCAGCAGCGAGCTTGGGTTTTTCTTTATCAGGTCTTCCCGGTAGGTTTGCAATAATTTATTTTCTTCTACTAGTTCAGTCCTTATTTTGCTAGAATCTGCCTTGGTAGGTGCTTTTTTATATTGCTCTGTCAATGCGCTTATTTTTTTGCCTTTTTCCACCGAGTACTCAGAATAGCTTTTAAATAAGTCGTTTTCCATGGAGCCAGTTATCACAGGGTTGTCTTTTTTCAGTGTGTCGGCATCTATTGAGAATTGTTGCTTTTCGTCCATCAGCAACTCAAATAAAATGCTGTATGTTGGCGATACCACAAAGTAAATGCCCGGCGTATATTTTTTTGCAGGCTTAAACACGCCTTTGCTGTTCTCATCCAAAAAAGCAGAATCAACCAATGTTTTTCCTTTTCCATAATAACTGCCAATATATACCCAAATATTTTTATATGGCTTCAAGGTAATGGCAATATGGCTGCCACTACTAGGGGCAGCAGTTGCTTTGGCTACGGGCTTTTTTACTTGTTCAAAAGAATGCGTTGCTATCAGTAACAGTACAATAATGTTTGCAAAATGCTTCATAGTTTCTATTCAATAAAAATACGCTGTAAATGTAAGTAATAGAATTTGTTGGTAAAACAGTGTATATAGTTCATTTGGGTATTGGTGGAAAATAATTAACATTTAATCGGGAGATAACGAATGAAAAAGAACAACTATTTTCGCACCCATAGCCAATTATGGCTGGATAAAAGCGTTGCTTGATAAAACGATGAGGCTTATTATTGATGCCATATCAGACAAAGGGAGCATACCCCATGCAAATGAGGACATGGTACTAGTGGGCAACGACTGCCTCCGTGATGCCGCGAAAAGCTATGCCTTCGATTTTGATACTTACGATTACTCATTTCTCATTGCGTTAGCCGACGGGCTAGGCGGGCACACGAAAGGCGCTTATGCCAGCGAAGCGGTGCTAAAAAAAATGCAACTATCTATTGCTATGCTGCCGCCCGGCTTGCGTGCAAATGACCTAAAAAAATACCTTGGCAACGTTGTAAGCTTAATAAATGAGTATATACGCGCTGAAAGCGACAAGGATAGCTCACAGCTAGGCATGGCATCTACTTTTTCGGGCGTTTTATTTTACGAGAACCATTTTTTCCTGCTGCATATTGGCGACAGCAGGGTTTACCGCTATGGGAAGGGCAAGCTAACCCGCCTTTCAAGGGACCATTCACCAGAAGAACTGAAAGTAAACAATGGCAAGCTAAAAAATGTGCTGCTGAATGCCTTTGGCACCGAGAAAGAGATATTTTTTGATTTTGAAGACATTACGCAAAAGCTGCATGACGATGATATTATTCTTTTATGTACCGATGGGCTTACCAACCAACTGCCTGATGATAGCATTGAAAAATACATAGCCTTGCCCGATGCGCACCTGTTGCTAGCCAAAGAAGCCAACAACCAAGGCGGCCACGACAATATATCAATGGCAGTAGTAAGGTATGTTAAATATTAGTACTTATACCAACAAATACATTGCAATACACAAGCCCACCGCAATGGCAAGTGCCAGCAATAGCTTGTACCTGTTCCAGTAGCCAATCCTTTTTAGAAGTTTCGTTTGCTTGTTGATTATTGCTTTTGTGGCTTCATCATTCCCCGCAAGGGTTAGTAATATTTGGTGGGTTTGCGTTGCATCATCAAAAGGCAATAATTGGGTGCAGCGTAGTATAGATGCAATTATTTTTTTATTCATCTCTAGGTTATGTTCCTGCTGCAACACTTGCAAATAATGCCCACTAATCAATTGTTGTATTTGCCATTGTAGCTTTTCAGTATCAACCCTGTATGGATCCAGCACAGCCGCAAATGCCGACAACGATTCTGCTTGGCTTGCAATAAAAGCGGCTGTAACAACAGGCTGGGTTTTATAATGGGTATAAAAATATTTGTAGTGGTATTTTTGTCTTGTTTGTGGGTTTATAAGCGTTTCATAGGCCGTTTTTATTTGCCTGAATTGTTCAGTGGCAAGCATATCGTCTCCTATAATGTCTGGGTGGTATTGCAAGGCAAGCTTGCGGTAAGCCTTTTTAATGGCTTCCCCTGTAGCCGTGGGGGCTACCTGCAAGGTTTGATAATGATTATTTGAAGTATTAGAAGCTAACAAATTCTATTTTTATAAAGCCGAAATTAAGGGATAGTATAAAATTGGTTTACTTTTTTCGGTGGCATAAATTTTTTAGAATTAGCAGGAAGGATTGTTTTACTTTTTTGTTCCAGCGATTTGCAAAATTATTGTTGACACACAACAAACTTTGAAACACTTTTTTTGAAACACTTTAAAGTGCTTCAAAAAAAGTGTTTCAAAAAAATAGTTGATTATTTTTTGAGAAATAAAATTGTAAGCTTCTAAACTGTATAACTGGCCCCGGTAGAAATACAAGCCAATAGAAATAGCAAATATCTTAGAAGCAACTTTAGGTTAGTTAAATACGTAAATGATATTGTGAAATGCCAGTTAACTTTCTATTCATTGAGTGGATAATTTTTTTCCGGCCCGCATGAAGGTTGGCAACGCTGCGACAAGCCGCATAAGCGTGAAAAAAAATATGCACACAATTGATTAAATATAGAAAATACTACAATATAACTTTTGTAATAAATCAATAATTACCTTTAGCCAAATCTGCAATGCAAATGGTTTCAAAAATTTCAGCCGGCGTATCTGTAACTGTAGAAATTTTCTATCAGCCGGGCTATAGCAACCCGCTAAACAACGAATATATGTTTGCCTACCGCATCACTATCGAGAACCACAACACATTCAGCATTAAGCTGCTGAAACGCCAGTGGTTTATTTTCGACAGCAATGGCGAATACAAGGAAGTAGAAGGGGAAGGAGTAGTAGGTTTGCAACCTTTTATTGAGCCTGGCGAGCAGTTTCAATATACCAGCGGCTGCAATTTACGCACCGAGATGGGCAGGATGCACGGCACTTATTTCATGGAAAACCAAAATAACAGGCAGCAATTTAAAGTATTGATACCCCCGTTTGAAATGATTGCCCCCAGCAAATTCAATTAATTATTTGCCGCTTTTTATACAAAGGCACAAAAACACAAAGAAGCACAAAACAAATAATAAATTAGCAATTAAGGGGTGCATATTAGCAGGTTGACAATTATTCACCCTATGTTTACCCCCAAAAGAAAAAGCCCCGCAAATCATTGATTTACAAGGCTTCCTTCATTTAAAGCGTGATTCCGTTGGGATTCGAACCCAAGACCCCATCATTAAAAGTGATGTGCTCTACCAGCTGAGCTACGAAATCTTCACCCTTTTTTGTTTCGACTTGGGCGAACCCGTATCGTTTTGGGAGTGCAAAAATAAGGGAAATCCATTCCCAGCCAAATTTAATTTAAAAAACAACATTATTTTTTTCAGGTATCGGCAATCCTGCTTTGTAGGCTTACATTTGCTTCGCAATTTTAAAAGTTATGTCTTTGTTCAGCAATAAGGTAGTGGTTATCACAGGGGGCAGCGATGGCATAGGTCGGGCCTTGGTGGATGCGTTTTTAAAAATGGGTGCAAAAGTTGCCACTTGCGGCCGCAATTACGACAAGCTGTACCAAATACAGGCCACACATGCTGGGAAGCCGCTGTTGATACTGGCTACCGACATAAGCAAGGAAAATGAATGCAAAAACTTTATCGACACGGTTTTGCAAAACTTTGGTCAAATAGATATTTTAATAAATAACGCAGGTATTTCCATGCGGGCTTTATTTAGTGAAGTATCGCTGGATGCTTTGCGGAAGGTGATGGACGTAAATTTCTGGGGCAGCGTTTACTGCACCAAGTTTGCATTGCCCAGCATTACCGAGGCAAAAGGGTCTATCATTAGCATATCTTCCATTGCAGGCGTGCGAGGCTTGCCCGGCCGTTCTGGATACTCTGCCAGCAAGTTTGCCCTAAATGGATGGATGGAAGCAATCAGGACAGAATTACTGGATACTGGCGTGCATGTAATGTGGGTAAGCCCAGGCTTTACAGCGTCTAACATACGCAATGCAGCACTAAACGAAGATGGCCTTCCCCAAGGCGAAAGCACGATGGAAGAAGGAGAGATGATGACAGCAGAGGAATGTGCCCAGCATATTATTGAAGCCCTTGAAAAAAGGAAGCGAACGCTTGTATTAACTGCTACGGGCAAGCGAACCGTTTTTATGAACAAATTTTTCCCAGCTTTTGCCGATAAGCTAGTGCGGAATTTCTTTTATAAAAATGGCGAATTAGTAAAATAATCTTTCTTTTCAACCCCACTTACTTTACATGGCAATCATAACACTCACATCCGATATAGGGCAGCAAGATTACCTTGTTGGGGCTATTAAAGGGCAGTTGCTATCGCAAAACAGCGGGTTTAATATTGTGGACATTACACATTATATGTCGCAAACCAATTACCCACAGGCGGCTTATATTTGTTCCAACGCATTTAAGTACTACCCGCCACTAACTTTCCATATTGTTATCCTCAATTTTTTCGACACCACAGTAAATCATTTGCTTATAGCCCGGCACAAAGGGCAATACATTATTTGCCCCGACAATGGCATTTTAACCATGATTACTGGCGAGAAGCCTAATGAAATAGCCCGCTTGCCTTTGCATGGGCAGCATACGCTATTGGCAAGGACTTACATTATAGCAAAAGCAATTGAAGAAATAGTTCAAAATGCCAGTTTTGCCGTGGATACGGAAACATCAATTGATATACTGGAAAAATATCCTTTGAAAGCCACCATTGGACCCGACTGGATGGAAGGGCAAATCTTGTTTATCGATAATTTTGAGAACGTAGTTATCAATATTACCAAGGAAGAATTTGAAGAGCAGTGCAATGGCAGGGCTTTTAGTATTTTATTTACACGCGATGAGCAGATAACAGCCATTAGCAACGACTATGCGGCTATACAGGAAGGCGAAAAACTTGCTTGGTTCAACTCGGCAGGATACTTGGAAATTGCCATCAACAAAGGCAATATTGCAGGCTTGTTTGGCTTGCAGCGGTACAACGAAAAAATGAACAAAGTAGGCATGGCATCGCAGAATAAATGGTTTTACCAAACAGTAAAGATTTTTTTTCAAGGCTAGTTTTTTTGCCACAAAGGCTCGAAGGCTCAAAGTGGCACGAAGAAGAAAAGAAAAAAAGCCAGCTTCAAAACCCTCGTGGGTTAAATATGAAAATAGCTATTAGTATTTTTTCCTTTTTACTTATAACTGCCATGGGTTGCCTACCCTTATTGGCACAACCCATAAAAATACTTGCTTGCACCAAAACAAATGGCTTTAGGCACAAGGCCATGCCTGCTGCAACAGCCGCTTTAACCGCAATGGCAAAAGAGAATAACTGGGAAATAACATTCACGGAAGACTCACTAGCTTTTAGCAATTACAAGGCACTCAAGAAATACAATGCCATTTTATTTGTATTTGCAACCGGCAAAATATTTGGCGAGGCAGAGGAGCAAGCTTTTCAAAAATACATGGAAAAGGGAGGGGCTTTTGTGAGCATACATACAGGCACAGACGTTGAAAAAAACTGGCCTTGGTACATGGGCATGGTTGGGGCAGCGTTTAAAAACCATCCCAAGCAACAAAATGCAACATATTTAGTGGTTGACAGCACCCATCCATCAACCAAATATTTGCCAAGGGAATGGCAACATTTTGATGAGATATACAATTTTGCAGCCCCTTTGCCAGCTAATTTCCATGTTTTAATGGAAGTAAAAGAAAGTTCTTATAGTGGTGGCACTATGGGCAAACACCCTATTGCTTGGTATGGCCAAGTAAAAAAAGCAAGGGTATTTCAAACTGCTTTGGGGCATACCGATGAATGCTATACCGATAAATACTTCCTACAGCATTTACTAGGCGGCATAAAATGGGCAATGAAAATAGAGTAAACAATATTTAAAAAATAGGATACTACTCAGGTGCAAGTTTGGTAAATCTGCCACGAATGCACTAAGACACAAAGGGGCACAAAGTTTTAAGGAAATAAAAAGAAAAGTAAGAAGAATACTTTTGTGCCTTCGTCGCTAAAAAATCCTATTCGATGTGGCGAGTAGCTTATTTTGCTAAAAACCCTGAAAGGGTTAAACAATAGTGAAACCGTGGAAGGAGTATTAGCCCATTGAAGTATGCTTGAAATAGTTTTTGTCGGGGTAATACATATAAAAGCAAGAACCTTGCTTTATATGGTTTACGATAGGCGTACACAGCTCCTGCGGAACAGCAGGGCAGCCTTGGCTCCTGCCTAGCCTGCCACATTGTTTAATAAACGATTCACTTACATAAGGCGCACCATGTATCACGATGCCCCGTTGCTCTGCGCCATCGTTAATCCCTTTTTCTATTCCTTTTAATCTTAAAGAAAGGCCGTGGGCACCTTGGTATGTATCGCCAGTAATATAAAAACCAAGGCTCGATTTAAAAGAATTGGCTTTGTTGGCAAAAGATTTTGCAAATTCTTCGCCCGAGTTGCGGCCATGCGCCACATAAGTATTAAACAATACTATTTTCTTTTCCATGTCTATAATGTACAGCCTTTTGGAATTGGACGACTGCGACATATCGGCAATGGAAAGCAACCCTGCTTTTTGCAGGCTTTGGTGGCAATACAAAACATCCCATCCAGCCAATGCCTTTTCAAAAATTTCCTGCTTCAAGCCCAAGGCTGCAAGGTTCAGTTGATTATACAAACTCTTTTTCTCAGCTATTGAGCCAATAGCCGCCTTGCTCACTTTTGCTTTCGAGAAACTAGGCGTAGCAAAAAACAACAGAAAAGGGAGGGCTAAATGCCTTTTTTTTGAAAAAAAGTACCGCATAATCTTTAATTTATAAGTATAGATGACGGAAAATCATTTTTTGCTAATAACCAAAGATAAACTACGCTATCTATTTATTTCGTTAATTAACAAACATCAACTGCTTCATTTTAACATCGTGATGGTAAATATCTTCCCTGAAATTCAATTTCCCACCCCTATCTACAAACGCAGTGAAGTAAGCTATAAACACAGGCACTTTCTTTTTTAGCGTTACAGGCATTTCCTTGCCGCTATTCATAGCCGCATTTATTTTGGCATCCGTCCAGCTTGGGTCGCTCCTTAATAAAAACTTAGCCAACTTAAAAGGCTCTTGCACACGTATGCAGCCATGGCTAAAAGCACGGGACGATTCATCGAACAACGACTTCTGAGGAGAATCGTGCAGGTATATGTCGTACGAATTGGGGAACAAGAATTTTACCAATCCCAACGAATTTTTTACGCCCGGCTTCTCCCTTACAAGGTAAGGGAAACTACTGGCAGATTGGTCCCAGTTGATAGCAGATTCATTAACTGGCTGCCCTGAAAAAGTAACAACTTCCATGTTGTGTTTCTCTAGGTAATCCCTGTTTTTCCTGATGCCTGGCAGCACTTCTTTTTCCAATATGCCTTTGGGTATGTTCCAATAAGGGCTAAAAACGATGGTTTCCACATTGTTGTTGAATATCACCGAATTATGTACCCTTGTCGATTTGCCTACCACTACGTTGCAGCTCCATTCAAGGTTGTCGTTGTTATAAACATGCAATTTGTATTCTGGTATGTTCACGGCCAAATAGTCGCCTTTCAATTGCGTGGGTATCCATTTGCTGCGCTCCATGTTTATTAAAATCTGTTGTATTCGCTCTTTAACAGGTACTTGCAAAGCATTAACTGTTCTTTGGTTTAAGGAACTATCTTCAGGAAGCCCCAGCCTGTTTTGAAATTTTTGTAATGCAGCGGTCAATCCATCATCAAACAAAATACTTGTATCATTTACAGCTAAGTCTCCCATTACTACCAATTGCTTTTTGACGGCTGCAATGCCAGGCGATGAGCTGCCTTTTTTAAGCCCTTTTACATTTTCAGGAATGATAGGCCAGCCACCATTTTTTTGTATGGCTTTGTATTGCTGCAAAAAATTGTTTAGCAATCCGTATTGCCTGTTATAAGGTTGCAAAGACGTGTCGGCAGGGTTCTTCTTGTCCAAAACAGTGTCTAGGAAACTTCCGTAGTCTATTTTTTTCCGGTCTATAAACCAGGCTGCTTTTTTCATGGCATCCTCGCTTAGGCCTTTCCAGTTGCGCTTGGCATAGCCGAAATAATTTGCTGTCAGTAATAATTCCAACTGTAGTGCAAGGCTGTCTTTGCTGTTGAACTTATAATCTTCATCGTTTAGCTGGTCGTATAGTGTATGCAGCTGGTCGTGGTAAAAAGCCGAGTCGTTCCTGCCTTGTATCTGTTCTTGGTTTAGCATGTTTATAAAGCTGCCCGCATATTCGTTTACGCCGTCATTGTTTATCCATGCAAACGAATAATCCCTTTTCTGGTAGAAGGAACTTAGCTTCTCATGCTGTGTGCCTTCTTCTGGGTGTTGGTTGAAAAACTGCTTTATTTGTGTTGAATCAAAATAATATAAGGTAGTATCTGCTTTTGCTGTGCCAGCATCTTTCTTGTTTTTATTTTTACAAGCCGGGGCAAAAAATAAGGCAGCAATACAAGTAGCAATCAGTAATCTGTTCATTATAAAGTTGGGTAAAATGATATAAATGAAAACAGCTACTGAAAATAGAGTGCCACGAAAAATCGGGGAATATTATGCCCAGTTTGTTTTTCCGGAATGCAGGGTATATAGATACTAGATAAAACGGTGGTGGTACACCATAGTTGATTTATGTCTTAAGATTAAGGTTGTAGTAATAAGCCCAAAGTTTAAAATGAAGGTTTAGCATATATTCCTTTTTTGAGAATGAAAGGCTTTTGCGCACCATTCTGCTAAATCGTTGCCTAATGGTGTTGTTCAACCGTTCGATGTGCGCTGTTTCCCCAGTTTCCTTCCCCACCTTTTTGTGTGTTTTCACTGAGATGCAATTATAGGATTTCCAGAAATCAGAAAAGCTGTTGCATTTTAAATAGTCATAGGGCAATTTGCGCCACATCTCTTTGCAAGATGCCATGCTTCCATCCCCAAGGAAGAAAGAAACGATTTGCCTTGTTTGCCTGCATTGTGCTATCCATATCCTTATATGGTTGATTTTCAACAAGAAAAAAGTAAACACTTCGTCCACCTCTAAAATGGGGCTTTCCTTCCCGGCAGGCATGATGGTAGATTTAAAACCGGGCAGCGACTGGGCTTTTTTTAAGCCATCTTAAAATGGAAACATGACTCACGTCAAAAATACGGCCTGTTGAGCGGAAACTGCCCCTTTCCGTATAGGTGAGGGCTACCTGTTCCATATCAAGCACACGACTGGGTTGACGGTAATCCAATACACGCGTTACATTGCAATCTTTACAACGGTAACGCTGTTGGTTTGATGCGTTTTTACCATTCTTGATGATATTGGGACTTTGGCAATTGTGGCATATTCGTAAAACTGATAACATAGTAAATGCTTTCATATATAAACGAAATAATAACAACTTTATTGTACCACTACCGATAAAACTAAAAACCAACCCTTTCAGGTTGGCTTTATAATTTAACGTTTATTTCTTTTTCTTTCCCACTTCGTGCTTCTTTGAGTCTTCCCGCCTCAGTGGCAAACGCTATTCCTCCCGTCCGTGGCAAGCCTTGTATTTCTTACCGCTGCCACATGGGCAGGGGTCGTTGCGGCCTATCTTGGGGCCTACTACTATCGGTTGTTGCTTTACGGGCGTAGGATCGTAGTAATCTTCCTCCTCAGATGGTGGCAGTTCCCTGCCCGCAGCATCCACGTCCTGCTTGCGGGTTTTCAGCTTGCTAAGGTCTGTTTTTTCCTGGCGGCCTTCCCTTACGTCCCCTTCGTTTTCTATAGGTATGGCGGCATGGCACAAAAACTCCACAATGTTCTTGTTTACCTCTGCATCCATGTTTTTAAACAGGGTAAACGCTTCTACCTTGTAAATAACCAAGGGGTCTTTTTGCTCGTAACTGGCGGTTTGCACGCTTTGTTTCAAGTCGTCCATTGCCCTTAGGTGTTCCTTCCACTCATCATCAATAAAGTTGAGCGTTGCGGTTTTTTCAAGGCTATTGATTATTTCAACTCCTCCACTTTCAATTGTTTTGTCCATGTTGGCCAATACCTGCAAGCCACGTTTGCCATCGGTAAATGGCACAATCACGTTTTCTATATGCGCCCCTTGTTCCTTGCGTATATTTTTAAACACTGGAACGGTTTGGGCAGCAATTTCTTGCTTTTTGGCTTGGTAGTTATCCATGGCCTGTTGGTATAGCTTTTCTGCCAGTTGCTGTTCAGGAAGCTTATGCAGTTCATCTGAAGTAATAGAACTGTCTATACCAAAGTTTACGATAGTCGCCAAGCGGAAACCTTCATAATCATCCTGTTCCTTGAAGGAATTTACCAACCCTTCTGCCACAGAATAGAAGGCATTGTCCAAATCCAGAGCCAAACGCTCGCCAAACAAAGCATGGTTGCGTTTTGCATAGATTACCGTACGTTGCTTGTTCATCACATCGTCATATTCCAGCAAGCGTTTCCTAGTACCAAAGTTGTTTTCTTCTACTTTCTTTTGGGCACGCTCTATACTTTTAGAAATCATCGGGTGCTGTATCACTTCCCCTTCCTTGTACCCTGCAAAGTCCATCACTTTTGCAATACGCTCGCTGCCAAACATACGCATCAAGTCATCTTCCAGTGTTACAAAAAACTGTGTAGAACCAGGGTCGCCTTGGCGGCCGGCACGACCTCGCAACTGCCTGTCCACACGGCGGCTTTCGTGGCGTTCTGTGCCAATAATGGCCAAGCCACCTGCTTCTTTCACGCCTGGCCCTAGCTTAATATCCGTGCCCCTACCAGCCATATTCGTGGCAATGGTTATAGCACCTGCCAAGCCTGCTTCGGCCACTACCTGTGCTTCACGGGCGTGCTGCTTGGCGTTTAATACATTATGCGGTATTTGTTTCTGGCGCAGCATACGGCTAAGCAATTCACTCACCTCTACCGAGGTGGTGCCTACCAGCACTGGCCTACCTTCGTTTCTTAGTTTGTTTATTTCTTCTATTACAGCGCCAAATTTTTCACGCTTGGTTTTGTACACCAAATCTTGCTCGTCCCTGCGTATAGCAGTGATATTGGTTGGTATAGTAACTACGTCCAGTTTATAAATATCCCAGAACTCCCCTGCTTCTGTTTCGGCAGTACCCGTCATGCCGCAAAGCTTGTGGTACATCCTAAAATAGTTCTGCAAGGTTACCGTTGCATAGGTTTGTGTAGTGGCTTCAATTTTTACGTTTTCTTTTGCCTCAATTGCTTGGTGCAAGCCATCGCTATAGCGGCGGCCATCTAAAATACGGCCTGTTTGTTCGTCTACAATTTTCACCGCTTCGTCCATCACCACATACTCCACGTCTTTGTCAAACAAGGTATATGCTTTCAGCAATTGCTGGACGGTGTGTATCCTGTCTGCTTTTACAGAATAATCATTAATGATAGATTCTTTCTGCCTTAGTTTTTCATCAGCATCGGCAGTACTTTTGTCAATTTGCGCTAGGTTAACACTTATATCAGGAATAATAAAGAAATGCGGGTCTTCCCCAGCTTTGGTTATCAACTGGATACCCTTGTCTGTCAATTCTACCGAGTTGTTTTTTTCGTCAATAAAGAAATACAATTCTTCATCGGCAATGTGCATTTCCCTTGATTGGTCTGCTAGGTAATAGTTTTCTGCTTTTTGTAGTTTCACCCTCATGCCGGGCTCGCTCAAGTATTTAATTAAGGCATTGTTTTTGGGCAAACCACGGTGCGCCCTAAACAGGGCTAGGCCACCATCTTTTGGGTCGTCATTGCCTTCGGCAATTTTCTTTTTTGCTTCGTTCAGGAATGCATTTGTGGCACGTTTTTGTGCTTCTACCAGTTTTTCAATGCGTGGTTTCAGTTCAAAAAATTGCTCTAGGTTGTCTTGCCTGCCTATCGGTCCACTGATAATCAAAGGTGTACGGGCATCGTCTATCAATACACTATCTACTTCATCCACCATGGCAAAATGGTGCTTGCGCTGTACCATTTCATCGGGTGTGTGTACCATGTTGTCGCGTAGGTAGTCAAAGCCAAATTCGTTGTTCGTTCCGTAGGTAATGTCTGCCAAATAAGCGTTCCTGCGTTCTTGGGTATTGGGTTGATGCTTGTCTATACAATCCACCGTAAGGCCAAGCCATTCAAACAAAGTGCCGTTCCACTCGCTGTCCCTTTTTGCCAAATAGTCATTCACAGTTACTATATGCACGCCTTCGCCTGTCAAAGCGTTCAAGTAAGCGGGTAAAGTACTAACCAATGTTTTACCCTCCCCCGTTGCCATTTCAGCAATTTTGCCGCTATGCAGCACAGCTCCACCTATCAACTGCACATCATAATGCACCATGTTCCATGTTACCTTGCCACCACCCGCAGTCCAGCTATTTTTAAAAATGCTGATATCGCCATTGATAGACACATAGTCTTTTTTCACAGCCAGTTGCCTGTCTAGTTCGGTAGCCGTGGTTTCTAAAGTAGTATTTTCTTTAAAACGCCTTGCGGTTTCTTTTATCACCGCAAATGCTTCTGGTAGTATATCTTTTAATACCTCTTCTATTTGTTTGTCCCTTTCTTTTTTCAGCTTATCTACCTCTTGGTAAATAGTATCTTTGGTATGCAGTTCCTCTGCTGGCAATGCATCTGCTTCTTGTTGCTTGTTTGCTATTTCGGCATCAATATCTTGCAAATGGCTTTTAATGCGGGCTTTAAATTCCACCGTTTTGCCCCTTAGGGCATCATTGCTAAGGCTTTGGTATTCCTGGAAATGCTGATTTATTTTCACGACCAACGGTTTTATTTCCGCCACGTCTTTCTCACTTTTATTCCCGCCCAGTAATTTACTTATAAAACTAAACATATCTAAAATATAATGGTGTAATTTGAGGTTGTTGCTAGTCAAATAAAATGCTACAACCTGTTTAAAGCCAATTTGTCATTTTTTCGAGTGGCAAATGTAAAGGTTTTAGGGGCTTTTTGGGAAGTGGGTATAAATTGGTGCTTAGGAATTGATATTATTTGTTTTAGCCTGCATACCAAAAACAACCAATTAATATAAAAAATTAGCGCTATTCGTTCATTCGTGGCTAATTGGTTGTATAGGAGTTTTACGCTTTTTTATAAAAAAATCAACCTAGCCAACCTCATCCCTCCCGAAAGACCAAGACTAATTACCCAAAGGAAAAGGTAACAGAAATAGGGCAAGGAGACAATGTTTGAATATTTTTAATAATATCAATATCTACTAGTGTTATATTAAAATAGTTTCAGTTATGCCATTTTTGTGGGATTTTTACGCTGTTTCTTTTTTCAAAAATCGTTACAAAACTTATAAGCCATTGATTATCAACAACAACATCAAATTTTTGTGCGCATTTTGTGCTTATTTTTCGCTTATTTTATGCGTAATTTGTGCTTGGTTTGTGCGTAATTTATGCTCATTTTGTGCCTAATTTGTGCGTATTTTACAGCTATAAATACGAGGCCAAATTTTGAGACTACAACTATCTTAATATTAGTAAAAAAAGAGCTACGATTTAGATGCCAAGACACTAGTTTTGTAAGTAGTTGGTATCAAGTGCATTTGTACCACAAAGATAAGGTTTTTACAGATTGGGGGGTATAAGGACAAAGCGAAAAAGTTTTAGGCACCCGTTTATTTTTTGTTTTCGGTGGTTTATTTTTTTTGCTATCTTGCTTTTTACCTGTAACTAATTGATATTCAGTTGTTTATATTTTTTTGCCTCATTTTTTTTGATAATAAAAGTGAATTTTATGATAGTTTATTGATAGGAAAATGATAGGTTTATATTAGGAAAATGATAGTTTATTGATAGGAAACTGATAATATTTTGTTAGTGGATTATCATTTTCCTAAGCCAACTAACATCCGATGCGGGAGGCAAGGCCAAGCTGCCCCTAGTTTCCCTTTAATGTAAAATTCGCAGGCATAGGTATAAAGCCTAAAATAAAAATCCTATATGGGGAAAATATTCCCCCATGAGTATACAAATTTTACCCCATATAGGATACTTGTTGAGCGGCAAACATCAAGGCATTGAATTAAATATTTCCTGTTTCTGCCAAAAATAAAACAACAAAAAACGAATTTTTGAAATGCACCTCCCTATAAAGGCTAATAATCCACTAAAACTTTTTTCCATAACTTAGCATCATGGTTATTACACAAGCTTCTTTACCACCCCGTACTGCACTAGAGGTATTCAGGCTATTGCCAGAAGGCACTTTGTGCGAAGTTTTGAATGATACATTATATATGTCCCCTGCACCAAGATACACCCACCAAAGAATGGTATCCTTTCTTAATAGAAGACTAGGAGATTTTGTAGAGGACAATAACCTCGGCGAGGTCATCATATCGCCAATAGATGTTTATTTTACAGACCAAAAAAGCGCATTGCAGCCCGACCTTATTTTTATTACCCCTGAAAACAGGGGCATACTGCACGATGATGGTTATTTTTATGGCGCACCCGATTTGGTGGTGGAAGTACTTAGCCAAGATATAAAAAGGGACACCGTTACCAAAAAAGCCATTTATGAAAAGGCAGGCGTAAAAGAATACATCATGGTAAACCCCAGCACACTTTCGGTAAAAACCCTGCTGCTGGGAGATGGTGTTTACAAGGAAGTCTTTTCTGGTAGAGGCGTGTTTAAAAGCGAGTTGCTAAATGCTACATTCCCTTTATAGCAATTTTGCTTCCTTAGCGTAATTTTTTCGCCACAAAGGCACGAAGTCTCGAAGAAGCACAAAGAAAAGAATTCCAATTAAGAGAAATGCCAGGACATCTATCCCGGCATTTCTCTTAATTCAAAGTTTATTATCATACGTCTATCAACCTAAAACTTCCTCACTGCCCTTACCCTTGCCGTGTTGTTTTTATAATAAGCAAACTGGCTATTTTGCCCAAAGTCAAATACCCATGCTTGGTTCACGTCATATTCGGAGGAACTGTAGTAAAAACTGCCTGTAAAGTTGCCAAATCCCTTTGTATGGAGGTTTTTGTACATCAATGCCAGCTCGCCTTTCGATGGCATAAACCAATCGCTATAGCCATTGGCTGTTTGCACGCATACATTGGCAGCATATGTTCCACTTGCTTGCACTGCTATGATGGCAGTAGTATTTGCCTGGCCTGTTCCTACTGCAGTGTCAGAGGCACCTGTAACTAGGTAACTACCATTCCACCAGGCTACTGCTGTGCTTTGGTCGGTAGTGGCTGCTACCAAGCCATGCTGGCCACTAGCATCTATATAAAATATAATGCCACCCCCATAGTTCTGTCCAATAGTAAAACTGCTAGTGCCGGCGGTTGTTGTAAAACTTATTTGGCCTCCATAAGCTGTTCCTACGCTATTGGTGGCATAAGCCCGTACATAATAGGTGGTGCCAGCAGTAAGCCCTGTAAGGTTAGCACTATAGCTGCCTGTGCCGTTGCCGCTAGAAACGGTACTGTTCGATACAGTAGGGTTGACAGTAGTAGCATAACATACCCCTCGGCTGGTAACTGTCGCTCCTCCGTCACTTGTTATATTGCCACCTGCAATCGCAGTGGTAGAAGCAACCGTAGTAACATTTGTGGTGGTAACAGTAGGCACAGTAGCTGCAACTGCACAGCCACCCCAAGTAGGTACGCCTCCGCAAAGCGTTAAAGTGCTGCCATTAGTGCCCACAGGTATAATTACCCATTTGCTGCCATCCCAATACTGCATATCGCCAACATTGTTGCCGTTCTGGTTGCCGTTGGCAGCGTACAAAGCGTATGGCACACTTAATAATTGGCTTGCCCCGTAAATAGCATAGTTGCTGCCACCGCCAAGGTCTGTGCTTGTCTTTATATAATAGGTGCCGCTGCCCCATTTAATGTTAGAGAAGCTACCACTAGCAGGCGTGCCTGTGCCAATAGCTATGCTCACAAGCCCATTGGCATTGGTGGTTGGCCTTTGTATCTCCGCAAAAATAACGGAGCCGTTCGCCGAGTCTTTGGTAATGCTAATAAACATGCCTACCTGTGTACTTGTAACCAATGCGCCGCTACTGTTCCTTATAACTGCTTGGTAACTAAATTTTTGAGGCGCCTGAGCCATTACTGCTGCAACAAATAGTAAAGAAACAATAAGTAAGTAAATTGTCTTTTTCATATAACTAGTTAGCTTTTTTAATTTTTTATAACTTTAAATGATTTTATTAAATTGTTTTTGTCCATCACTTCCAGCAGGTAAATGCCATTTGCAAGCCCACTGGTGGTAATAACAGTTGTATTGTTATTTATTTTTTGCTGCGCAATTAGTTTGCCTTGCAAATTAAAAATGGAATAGCTCAATGAACGAGTACTGGCATCTTGTATTTGCAGGGTCAAGATAGCGGTGGTAGGGTTGGGATACACAGATAGCGTTCCGTTTGCATCACCAGCAATGGTTACCGCCACGCTGGTGGAATAAGTGCTTTTGCCACCTTTGTCTGTTTGTTTCAAACGGTAATACGATGTGCCGCTATAAGGTGCATAGTCTATTGTAGCATAGCTTTGGGTAGCACTGCTGTTGCCATTGCTATTTACAATTGATAATTGCTTGAAAACAATGCCATCTGCCGAATGTTCAACGGTAAAAAAAGCGTTGTTGTATTCAGCAATGGTTACCCAGTTTAGGGCTACTTCTTTTTTGCCTGTTACCGTTGCCTTGAACTGTATAAGCGTTACTGGCAGTGTTGTTGGAGTATATGCCTGTTGTACGCCTTCTATAATAATCCCACTATCAGCCGAAATGGAACTATATGCTATTTCACCAACGGAAAAGCTGGCTGTTCCGCCTGGGCCCGTGGCATCGCCCCCACTTGCTACCGGGCTACCTTGTGCCATCAGGCTTGTTGCCATGCTTGTAAAAAGCATACAACCCAACAGCAGCATAATTGTTGTTTTCATGATTTAAAAATTATTGTTTAGTTGATAACGGGCAGCTATTGAATTTTGTTTAGTTGTGGTTATATTCATTTTTTTTAACCTGGTTGATGCTTCTTTTATAAAGGCTAGCCTATTTAAAGGCGTCAATAAGGTTGTAAAATAAGGTATTAAAAGAAAGTAAACTTTTTTCATTGTCTGAAATTTTACTATTTATACATCTTCACAAATAAAGCCGTAACAATTATAGATTTTCATAAGAAAGGAAAATTGATTATCATTAAAATGCAATATTAAGATAAATTATTATTATTGTCAAGCGTATTAAGTTGCAAAGTTTTATGCTTTGCCAGCCTGTTGCTGAATGTATGTAGTACAAAGAATGCAAATTAACTGGCTTGATGAACAAAAATTAAAACAAGTGAATAATATTGAAGTTTGATGAGTATCTTTATATGTAAGTTGCTTATGGTCGAAATTGAGCTTGTTGCACTAAAGTTTTATTAACCTGGTTTTTTTTGCAATCCATATAATTAATTAAAGCGAAGATTGCCCAATGAAAAAATATTATTTGCATGAACAAGGGCAGCAAAAAGGCCCCTATAGCTTAAAAGAACTAGGGGCAAAGGCTGTTGCAAGATGGATGTATAGCTCGGTAATAATAGCTATGCTGTCTATAACCGTTGTGCCATACCTTCTATACAAGAACTATAAACTGGGCATTGCGCTTGGCTTGGCCAAGCAAGAAGTTTTAACCACAAGGGCACAGGCTGTAAATATTCAAGAAGGTTTGCAAATTCAAAATGACGAGCTGCGAAGTCTAAACCGAGGCAGCAAAGTGGTTGCTGACGGGATAACTATAAAGCAAATGGAATATAGGAACAACTGGAAAAAATACATACGCAGTAGCGTGCCTACTTATTCCGTAGGCTTTTTTGGAGGCGTGTCGGGCGTGTCGATAAAAATATCTGATTCTACGCAATACCCTATTGACGAAATAGACGTGGAAGTAAAATACATACTAAAAAAAGGAGGCGTATATAAAACAGAGATTGTAACGGTTACCAACCTATTGCCTTTTTCTGAAAGGAAAATAACCCTGCCAAACAGCAAAAGGGGCCGTACCGTGGTAGTAGGCTTTAGAAACATAAGGGCAAAAGCATATCGTTTTTGCTACAACAGCAGGATTGAAGTTACTGGCACAGACCCATGGTTGTGCGATTGAGGCAATGGAATGGAAATTGCCACAAAGGCACAAAGCCTCAAAGAAGCACTACGGATTTAAGGGAAGAAGAAAAAGTTACTCCGAAGCACATAGTACACATATCTATTGGTTAAAAAGCTCGTTTAAAAAAGGATAGATTTAATATGAAAACTATGTTTTCTTATTTTTTACTCGCTTCACTCTATGTGTCCTATGTGCCTATGTGGTGAACTAATAACTAAGTAGAAACTTTTTTCTTTGTACATCTTCATGTTTTCGTGCCTTTGTGGCACCCCGCCTTTTGTTTAACAGAGTCGATTTTTAGCCGCAAAAAAGATGGCTGCCTATTGTATAGGCAGCCATCTTTATTATAAATCTTTATGAATGTTTACTTCTGTATCAACAGTTGCTGATTGGCAACTGTTTTTTCGTTTGCAAACCTAACAGTATAAACACCCGGGGCTAATCCTGTGGTGGAAAGGGTATAAGAAGCTAAGCTGGCGCCGCTTATCTTTACTTCCTTTACTTTCTTGCCTTCTGCGTTTATTACGGTAATGCTTCCAGAAGAAACTGGCGTGGCAAAAACAAGCGTGGTGCTTTGCCTAGCAGGGTTTGGCACAAGGCTTAGCCCAATGTTTTGCCCTGCTAATTTAACCGTTTTGCTGTAGGAAAAACTGCCGTCCTTATCAATTATCTTCAATCGATAATAAAGTGTTGCCCCAGACAATGCAGGCGAAAGGGCATCCCCAAAACTGTATGATTTTGTTTGGGTGCTGCTGCCTGCTGCTGCTATGCTGCCAACAGCATAGAATGGTTGCCCATTTGTGCTGCGCTCGATGCTGAAATTGTCAGTGTTTGTTTCTGTCAAGGTTTGCCAAGCAACAACGGCAACACTTGTAGAAGGAGATTTAGATACTCCAAAATAAGCCAATTGTAAAGGTAGGTTGTCTCCAACAACCAATGTATCGGAACGTGTGCCGGCTGTGCAGCCCATTAAGTCGCTAATGATAATTTTTATTGGGAAAGAGCCAAGCTGTGCCGGGGTGCCTACAAGGGAGTCGCCAGAGAAGGAAAGCCCTTTGGGCAGGCTTCCAATAATGGCAGAGCTATATAATCCACTTCCGCCTGTAGCAGTATAAACGTATAAATACGAATTGTTGATTACTGCTTTGGGAAGCAATCCAGCATTGGGGACAACTGGGGTGCAGGCAGGTGCTGCCGCACAGGCAGGGTGTGAAACATTGATGATATAAGGGTTGTTAGAAGCGGCCCCACCTGCATTTAAGTCATGAACCACAACTGTGAAAGCCGTTTTAGCCTTGGAAGTAAAGCCATATTCCATTAGTGTGTCGCTATAATAAGGATGCCCTATTAAATTAGAGTCAGGGTTGGCTTTTACAAAGCCGCCTTTGCCTATGTATGCAGCGGCATATAAACTATCGCCATATATGCTGGACACTGTTACTGTCATGCACGAATCCACAGCACCAGTATTAGTAAAGGTATAGGCATCGTAGTGCCTTTTACCGAAGTCGCCAATTAAGCCACTGTCAGCCAAATCTGAACAAGTAGATCCAATGCCATTCCTGCTTAGCCTATCTGTTTGTATCCCAGTTTTGGCGGTGTAGTTACTGCCATTTTTTGGGGTTTTGCCAACGGTGCCTTTAATAATTGTTTCTGCCCTGCCACCAGTAGGCACAGTTATAGCAAACGTTTGGTAGGGTACTGTACCACCGCCATAACTAGCTCTTGCAAAAAAAACAGCAGTGCTGCCACAGGCGACAGACGAAGCAGGCAAAGCAGCCACCAACGGGCTAACAGTAACGGCTGCAGCGTATGATTTTACATCGCCCAAGGCAACGGCTGGGCTATAAATAATTTCTCCTGAAGAATCTGGCAAGAGCGACACCACCAATCCAGAGGCTGTGGCAAGCGAAGGGTTAGTAAAGCTAAGGCTAATGTTTACAGACTCCCCTGGGTCTATTATGCCATTGTGGTTGCTAAAGCTGCCTTCAGTAACAGTTGATTTAGTTAAAATAAGGTTTGCCTTGGGCGTTGGTGCCAAAGATTGCATGGCTTTAAGGGCATTTACTACCCCAGAACCACTATTGTAATCGTAACCTTTTGCTTCTACGTCTATCGCAGTGGAGGTAAGCAAACTGCGGATTTGGGTAGTTGTTAAAGTAGGCTTAGCCGATTTAAGCAAGGCAGCAACTGCGCCTGCATGGGGGGCTGCTGCCGATGTGCCATAAAAAGGCGCAAATCCGCTCACAGAAGTGTTTACTCCATCAGCAGCCGTAATGTCGGGCTTTTTCCTAAGCGTGCCGCCATTAGTTGCATTCAAAAAATTGCCCGGCGTTATGGCCGTTCCATCTGCATTGTAAAAAACCCTTCTTGGCCCATCGGATGAAAAATATTCAACTTTGCTTTTAGTTGTAAATACGCCAGGATATACCAGAGAGGCATCCATTGCCGCAACGCCAAATGCATTCACTGCACTATTGTGGCCAGATGTGCCCGAGGCGGTGGTTTGTGTAAACCCTTCGCCTTGGCCGTCTAGGTTGGCATTAAGCCTTATGGCCCTATTTTGTGCCCCCGCATTTTGAAAAACGATGAACTGGTAGTTTTGTTGGATGAGTGCTGTGCTGTCTTCGATGTATTCGAGCGGATCTTCGCTACCCGTTTGGGAGTTAGTAGATGATGCTACAACATTTCCAGAGGTATCTATCAAGAACAAATCGTAATCGTTGTCCGATTTCCCCGCAGCATCCGACCATTGCAAGGTATATATAGACGAAGGCGTTATTACAGAGTCGCCTGGTATAACAGCAGCCGCTGTGCCAAAATTGTGCACGCTGCCATTGGGGTACTGTGCTGATACAAGAGGGTTGAAATCGCCCTCCCACACGCTGGAAAAATTATATTTAAAAGAGCCACCGTTGCCTGCCGATGAAAAATACAGGCTGCCGTTGGCAGTTACGGTATTTACTGCCTGTGCCACAATTCCATCTTGGAAAGCTGGTTCATCAAGATAAGCCAAGTCGTCTATGATAATGTCGCAATTGTATGGCGCAGAACCCAATGCCTCGATATTTGCTGCGTAATCGGCTTCGCCATTATTGCCTGTCGCAAAAAAAAGTTGGGCTTTGGGTGCTAAATCATGTATTATCTGTAGCATAGCCCTTCCCTCGTCATGGCCAGAACCTGTTGAGTCTTCTTCAACAATGGTAATAGCAGTTGTATCGCCAAAAGGGTTCCCTGTTCCAGGAAGCTCACCAACTTGTGCGTCAAAATCGGCCGCCCCTTGGTTATTATAACTGTCCGATAGCACGCCAATCCTTATGCCTTCACCTTGATAGCCATATTTCAGTTTAGCACTATCAGCCCCCATGGCATGATCGCCTTCAGAAATAACCGATCCAGTTTGGCCTATTATATCGTATGTTTTCAGTTTCAGTTTTAGTTTTTCTACCAACTTGGCAAATGCCAAGCGGCGTGAGGGCTTTATGGCATCGAGCCGCAAAGCAGCAGTGCCTTTTGCTTTTTCCAAGGGTGGGGTTACAGGTACATGGTGGGGCTTGAAAGCGGCCTTTACAAAATGTACACTGTCTAAAGCAGCCAAACGTACGAGCTGTGCAGGCAAAATTGTAGCCCTGATGGAATGAGCCTTGGTTGAAGAAAACAAAATCTTTCCGCCTAATAGCTGTATCTCTTTTAGCAATTTGCTTGAAACAGCAGCATCTATATCCACCAAAACACTTCCATCTTTTTCGGCAGGCAAATTAATTTTATGCAGTTGCACGCCTTTGGCCATTTCTTTGCCCTGCGATTCCCTGTGCAATTGCAGCAATTGGGAAGATAATTTTTTCTCCCCGCCCGACCTACCTTTTTTCTCGGCTAATAGTGCTTCTATCTGCTGTGCAGTAGATGGCTTTAACTGTGCCTTGGCTTGAGTTGTACTGCTTATGAAGGCCACTAGGCACACATAAGACACTAGCAGAATGTTTTGTGTTTTCATGTTGTCGATAGTAATTTAGGTTTATTAAGATTGGCAATATACTATTAAGATAAATGCCAATTAGGACTAATTTTATTTTTGCAGGAATTTAATCATAATTTAATGTACCCCCCCTGTATTACTAATCAGGTGCTGTTTTAAGCAATTTGCCATGAAGAATCAAAACACAAAGGAGCATTAAGTTTTAAGTGAAGAAGAAAAAGCACTAATAAAAAAATCTTTTTTTCTTAGTGCTTTTTCAAGTTTTTGTGCCTTTGTGGCAGAATACTACCCAAATTGCAACCTACAATATCATTTAGCCGTGCCCATTTTTGTTACCGTAAAAACATCCTGCCCTGTAGCATCGCCTTGCTCCTGTAGTTTGCCAAAAGCGGCGGCGGTGGCATAGTTGAGTGTTTCTTGCGGGGGTAACTGGTTGTATAGCCCATAGATAAGGCCAGCCATAAAGCAGTCGCCGCTGCCGCTCCGGTCAACAACGCCTTCGCAGGCAAATTCTGGGGAGGCAAAATGCTGGTTTTCTGTAAACATGCCTGTATAATATAAAATATGGTTGCCAGACCCATCAAAGCGGAAGGTGTTGGCTACAGTTTTGCATTTCGGGAATTTCTCAATTATAGCCCGTGCTGTTTTCTCCGAATGGCTCAAGTATGCAGCTTTGCTTTTTTTGTCGTGTATATGCTCGTTTACTTCAATGCCTAGCAAAGTGTTGGCACTCCATATATTGCCCATGATTACATCGCAATATGCCGCTAGTTGTGGCATTATATCCACAGGGTCTTTGCCATATTTCCACAGGCGGGATCGGTAATTTAAATCTAGCGAAATGGTTATGCCTTTTTTTGATGCGGCTTCCACTGCTTCTAGGCACACGTCTGCCACGTTTTGGTTGAGGGCAGGGCTAATGGCAGTAAAATTGAACCAAGAAACATCGCGCAGCACTTTGTCCCAGTCAATAGTGCCAGTGGTTAGCTCTGAAAAAGACGAACGCTCCCTGTCGTACACCATTTTGCCTTTCAGGTCTGCCCCCCTTTCTAAAAAGTAAATGCCTATACGGCTGCCTGAATGTATAATAGACGAAGTATATATGCCTTTGTATTCCAAATAGTCAATCACATGCTTGCTCATGAAATTGTCTGGCAATGCTGTGCAATATTTCACAGGCACGTTCCAGCCAGCAAGGGCAGTAGCCACATTTGCCTCGGCGCCACCCATGTAAAGCAGCATTGGCTGTTTCTCGGCTGACTCGTCCTCAACGCCAGCCGGCGAGATCCTCAACAACAATTCACCAAAAGAAAGTACTTTTTTCTTGTGCATGTCCTTATCTTATTGTATAGTTAAAAAGGTATATGGCAACTTATTCAACATAAAACGCTTGGGCAAGCCGATGAAACGCTTCATAGTTACAAATTAAAGAATAAATAGCCTTGCATGGTGTTTTAGGGCTAATTCTTTTTTTGAGGTGCTGGTGAGTGCCAACCCAGCATTTAAAGTAACCTGATTTGAATACATAGTGAAAATATTTATGAAGCATTTTAAGGGGCTTTACCTGCTTGGTTTTGCTGGCTTTTGACACCCTGAATTTAATTTTCAGGTATTCCTGCATCATAACTCATTGAAATACAGTGCTTTTATATTTTTAAAAATGAGTGTTTTGTGAGTGAAAAGTGAGTGTTTTGTGAGTGATTTATGAGTGATTTATGAGTGAAAAGTGAGTGATTTGTGAGTGATTTTTCGTGCTTTTTTAAGTACGGATGTAGTTCATAATAATGTTTGTTTGTATGTTGAAAATAAGGCCTACGGGGCAGCGAGCCAAGGCGATGGCGGCCGCAGGGATTAAACCAACGAAAACAAGAGCCATATATTACAAAGTTGGGATTGATTTGGCATATGTGCAAAAGAACAATCCTATATGGGGGAAATATGCCACCATGAGTGCCCAGAAATGCCCCCATGGTGGGAGAAAATCTACGTTACAATAACAAATGCAAACTCACCAGTACCTCAAAAAAGAATTAGCCTGTTTTAGGCGAAGTAGTTTGTTTTATTCCTGAACGATAACGTTCCTGCTGAAGCTTTCCTCAAGGGAAATCAATGTTTCGGTCCTTTCAATGCCTTTTATTTTTTGCAATTCATCGTGCAGTACATAGCGCAGCTGCTGTATGTCTTTGCACACAATTTCTGCAAACATGCTATAGTTGCCCGTGGTATAGTTTACCCGTACCACCTGCGGTATTTTTTTCAGTTCCTTGGCCACATCGTCGTACAAAGAGCTTTTTTCTAAGAAAATACCAATGAAGGCAATAACATCGTAGCCCAAGGCTGCAAGGTTAACAGACAGCTTTTTGCCAGTAACTACTTTCTGCTCTTCTAGCTTTTTGATGCGCACATGTATGGTACCGCCCGATACAAAAAGCTTTTTGCCTAAGTCGTTATAAGATATTTCTGCATCGTTCATCATTTCCTGGATAATTTGGAAATCCAATTTGTCAAGTACTAATTTTGAGGCGGATTTGTTTTCCATATTAGAGAGTTTTCAATATTGTGTGTAAAATACTAAACAATTTCTAAATTTTACAAAAAAATATTAAAATATTTACAACATAACCATTCTTTTGCCTAATATTGCACTGTCAAATAGAAATAGATGGCATTGATAGCGTTCTTTTATACTGTGGGGTGATGAAACTTTTGGCAGACATGCCCTCTTGTCTCGGGGGTGAGGATCACGGGATAAACATAGCATAGAGCCGTTGCAATAGCAATATTGCCTCGACCAGGGTCGACCACTCAACTTTGTGCTACGGCTAACCGCCTCGTGGAGGTTCGACCCCTCCCCCTACAGCTACTTAATCCGTTGATGGCATAAACCATCAACGGATTTTTTTATGCATTTTATATGTCCCCTATTTAAACCTAGAGTAAATACACATCTCCTATTGAGTTAAGTGTTGCCTTCTAGCATGTAAACCTCACCCCCCACCCCCTTTCCAAAGGCGAGGGGGAGTCAGCCCTTGACAAAATGCAAGAGGTTTTATGATAAATTTCCCTTGCAGCTATCTATTTTGGTTAAACTAAAAAGGCTAAAAAGATATATACCCTAGCTATTTAAACAGGAAAAATAAATCTAGCGTTATAAAATAAAAAGAGGCTGCCCAATATTTTACTATACAAACAACCTCTTCTTTAAAAATTGAGAGTACTATTTTAAACTACCTCCAAAATAAAATCCTCCACTATCCCTAATTTCTCATGTACTGCCTTTAAAAAACCTACATCTTGTTTTCATTTGTCGTTCATTATTGAAGGATTGTTTAACTTTTCCACTCTTTCAAATGGCATCAAAACAACGCTGCTGCCCCAATAATAGCCGCATCCTCGCTCAACTTGGCCCTCACAATAGGCAATTCAATGCCTACCTGCTTTAAATTTTGTTTTAGCTGTGGCAAAAATAGTTTTTCCCCGTTCATGATATTGCCGCCTATCACTACTATTTCTGGGTTGCTTTGCTCGATAAAAAAAGCTAGGAAACTGGCAAGGTTGTCTGCAAACTCATTGAATACCAACTTGGCATTTTCATCTTCAGGGTATATATCGGCTATTTGCTTGGCTCCTTTTACTTGTAGGCCTGTAAGGCTATGGTAATATTTCACAAACCAACGTGAGGAAATATAGTCTTCTGCAATGCTTTCTTTAAAAGGGGTGCACCACAAATCTGCATCTACCACATCATGATGATGCAGTGTTGTGGAACCCAAACCAGTGCCTAGTGTAATGCCAATAGCATGTTGGTAGCCCACTGCAGCACCAGCAAACCACTCGCCTTTTAAAAAAGCCGCAGCATCGTTTATAAAACGGATATTCCCCTCATCGATGCCTAGGCTAGCAGCAAGCAGGGTTTTAATATTTTTGCCATACAAGGCTTCGTATTTGGCATTCCCTATCATTAAAGAAATACCGTTTTCATAATCAAAAGGGCCTGGCATGGCAATGCCAATTTGCTGTTTGGGCAACAACTCCCCTCCTGCTGCTTGCTTTATCACCTGCACCCATGCACTCAAAATATTTTCTAGCGTGCCTTTGGAGTCCAAATGCCCACGGAAATGCGTGCCATCAATAATGGCACGTTTGCCCATGTCTACCAATGCTGCCGTGATATGCGTGCCCCCAATATCAATGCCCAAAACAGTATTCTCAGCCTTAGCTACTTGCTCAATTGCCATATCAGTCATAGGTAAATCAGCTAAAATATCCATGCAAAAACTATTTTGAGGCAATGATATGAAAAATACAAATACAGGTATTTTGTTATTGCTCGAGTGTTATTTCACAACCTTGTCAATCAAAGATTTTAAGCCTGAATATCGCTCATGGCGGCCTTTGCTGTTTACATTGAAGGAAAACAAAATGGCTGCGTATTGCCTTTTATTGTCTATCCAAGGGAACGTGCCAAACAATCCCGGGCTTGATACCACATTGGCTTTGCCATTGCCATCTCCTATTTCTATAATCCATTCGCCAAATCCATAGCCCCAGTTGCCTGCTTCTGCTGGCGAGTAAGCAATGGTTGCCGATGTGTTATAGCTTTGCTGCATGGCCAATAGCGACTGTGGGGCAAGCACTTGCTTGCCATTGTATTTGCCATTTTGCAATAGCATGATTAGGAATTGCAAATAATCTTCTGCCGTGCTACTGGCACCTCCTGCTGGCAGCACCACCGCAGCATTGCCAAAACTGGTGTTTTTCATGCCACAAGGCTGGGCAATGCGTTCTTGAAAAAGGGTTTCAAAACTTTTGCCGCTTATTTTTTCTATCACAGAAGCTGCTATTTGCAGCCCTACGTTGCTATAATGGAATGTTTTGCCAGGCTCGCCCTCCATAGGCATGGCAGCAATATTGGCACTGGCTTCATCCATGCTTTTCAGTGTTTTTAATTCGCCGAGGCTTTCCTTTAATGGCGGGGCTTGTATGCCGGTTAAGTGGCTAAGGCAATCTTTGATGGTGATATTGCCTTTCCCGTTTTGCGTAAGTATGGGCAAATACTTGCCCACGGTATCGTTTAAACCTAGTTTGCCATCCTGCACAAAAGTCATTACCAATGCGGCAGACAACCATTTGCTGCAACTGGCTATAGGCTGCTGGGTGGTAGTAGTAAAATTCTGCGTTGCATTGTCAGGGTCTTTACCTTGCTTTTTGGCTACCCACTTTGATGCTATTTTTTCACGAATATTCATGCTATTGGCCGCATGGCTATAGATTATTTTGCCATCTTTCCATACCATCAGCACTGCCCTTCCGCCCAGTTCATGCAAGTTGTCGTCAAGCCATTTATCTGCTGGTGCAAAATTGGCTTGCCCCATGCTGGCTATGCCCATTAATAGAAAAAGAATAAGGAAAAGGGCTTTTGGCATATAAATAAAAAGTTTTATTTATCAAAAAAAACTTATGAATGGCGTAATGAATAAGAAGCTTCTTCACACACTTTAGGGCTATCCACTCGCTTTCTTCATCCCCGCTATTACGTGGCACGAAGCAATCTGCCCTACGATATTTTAGCATAACTATATTCGGTTAGATTTCTCCTGGTGTCGAAATGACGGGGATGAAGAAAGCGAATGGGGAGCCTAAATATAAAATATAAACAACCATATTAAAAATCAAGCCCAAGTGAAAAATACCATACTGGCTGGCCCCTGAAAATGCCTTTCATGGGCCAGGCGGTGTCTAGCTTCACAAAATAGCCCAGCAAATTGCTCCTCGCCCCAAAGCCATAACCACCCGCAAATGGCCCCAAGCCACCTGCATCTATGGTAACAGACACGGGGTTGGCTGTTGGGTTATCGGCTGTTGCTGGCGTGGTAAAGGTTTGGTGTGGGCGATGGATGCCGTTGTAAAGGCCATTCCAAGCTGTTCCTAGGTCTATAAATTGTACTAATTGAAAATTCCTGATAAACGCATTGTTAATAGGATTGTCTAAAAAAGTAGCGAAAACAGGAAGCCTAAATTCGCTGTTCAGCACCACTGCATTGTTGCCATTGGCAATATTTTGGGTGTAGCCACGCATGTTTACTGCTAACGATTGGTAAGCATAAGCTTGGTCATTAGCTGGGGCGTTATTGCTATTGAACTTCGGGTTTATCCATCCGTCCACTCCACCCAAGTAATAAATTATTTTTTGGCTGCCCCAGCTAAAGTCGCCCGCTGCCCTGCCAGCCCAGATAAAATTGCGGTAAATGGGCTTGTAATAACGGCCGTCAAAACCAAAATTATAGGTATTTTTACCTTTGTAAGGGGTATTGCCAAAAGGGGTATTAATGTCCATGTAAATCTTGAAACGCACGCCATCCCAAATGTTCTGGGCAACGTTCAGCGTGTTGTCGTGCACATATTCCAGGCGCGACAAAACAAAACTAGACAAGCCATCTGGTACCTGTAAGCTATACTGGTCAACAGCTTTTAAAATAGCCCTGTCTGTCCTTACTCCAATGGTGGCACGCAAGCTTTTTACTTCATTAAAGGGCAAAGTAAAATTTACTTGGTACAGGTTGGTGTACAACCCACCAGGATATTCGTCGTAAGTATTAGGCCGGATAAAAGTAACAGATGAATTGCTGCGGTAATAAGTAAGCCCCCAGTCAACCATCCTTTTATTGTTTTGGAATGAGAAAAAGAAATCTTTGTCATTCAGGTTATTGAAACCAAGCCTTACTCCCCCTACAAATTTAACGTCCTCAAATAAATCGCTAGTGCCTACCTGGAAATTCAGGTTTAGGCTATTGCCATTGTTTAGCACGATAGGCCCATACCCACCTTCATAAGGCTGGTACCTGTTTACCAAAACCGTGTTTGTAATGCCGCTTTGCACATAGTCGGCATTAAAATGGTAACGATAGTTGAACATTTTTGTTTTTGCCAAAGCCACATCATTTTTGTTCGCCAACTTTGCCTGGTTCATCAGGGCGGTAACGCTCGAATCTGGCTTGTCGTCTGCAAATTCATTCTGAAAAAAGTCTTTTGGCTTGGCCTTGGCAGTATCGGCATCAGTGGCAACTAGCTGCCCTTTTTTATACACTGTTGCTTTGCCCTCTGCGGCTTTAGTGCTTTGTATAATGCTTTTCATATACTCGGTTGGCCTGGCTTGCACATTCCTGCTTCTTAGTACATCTTCATTTATTTTTAATTTGTACAGGTTTTTATTATCGCCATCCCGCTTGGTTTCGCTTATCTGCCCGTTGTTGCCCGCAACCTTGGTTTCTATGATAGAATTGGAGTAATTGGTAATAGGGAACGTATAAGTAGAATCTTTAAATACTTGGAAATAACTAACGCTGTCTGGTTCTTGTTTTTGCCATGCCACCAATGCCGAGTCCATTTCTTTTGGCGATGGGTTTCTTAGCAGTTCGTCGCCTATGTAATACAAAGTGTCTAGCCCATTTCTTTGCGTTGAGAAAAAGCCAGCCCAGCGGTTGGTAATGCCCGTTTCGTCCGATACAAAAGTAAAGTGGTTTACATTGTACTGCATGGGGTTGGTAGCGTTGCCGTGTTTCATGCTAGTTAGCTGTGCCACCTGCTTGGTAGGGGTATTGTTAAAAATATCTACCATGTATATGTTGAAAGGGTAACGGCTAGGCAAAACCGTGTCTTTGTTTGGGGCATTGTTCCCCGGCCTGTTGGAAGAAAAAAGAATGCCCGACCTGTTGGGGAACGATACAAATGTGGGGTTTAAATCGTCGTAAATATCATTGGTTATTTGGGTAATTTGCTGCTCTTCTATTTTGTAAATATAAATATCTGAATGCCCATTTTTCACGGCACTGAGTACCACCGTGTTAGGGTCTAGCATATAGCTTGCATCTAAAACCTGATCGAAATACTTAAACTCTTGGAAGTTCTTTTTAAACCCTGCTACCATGTCATAAACAAACATCTTTATTTTGCCCGCCTCCGGGTATATTACCAATAGATCCCTACCCTTTGTGTCCCAGGCAAGTATGGGGTAGTTGGGGTTAATGTCGCCCTGGCGGGTACGCACACCAGTATGCAGCAAGGTAGTTTCGTCATAATTGCCGTCTATCAGCTTGGTTTTGTAAAGCCCTTTTTTAAATTCCACTTCTGCATAGCTGCCGTTCCTGGGGTTTGGGTTTACGGTAAAGCGGTAATAATCAAACTTGCTTACATCTTCCGATACCACTACCGATCCTTTAGGGTTGTTGCGCCTTTTGCTTACATCCTTATTGTATTTTTCTTCTTCATAGTCCATGAAGCCCGTCAGTACTTCTTTAAACTTCTTTTTGCAAATTTTTAAAGAGGCATTGTTCAGGCTTTTGTAAATACGAGCTAGGTACAGAAAATAGGTAACATTTTCTGGCTTGTATTTCTCGGCTATATAAAACCAAAAAGCATGGCCTGCAAGCAATGGTTTTTTAAAAGCGTACTTGTAAAATTTGTTGTAATTGCCAGAGAGTATGTCTTCTTTCAGTTCATCGTCCAGCGTGGTGTTCCATGGCTCGGCAGTATAGGCCACATAGCCATCTGTAAGCCATTTGGGTAAATCGAGTAGGGCTTGATTGCTGGCAAAATCACCAACGTCCTCACCAAACATCAGGTTGTCGTTGAGTACCTTGGCAAGCCCTTGCCTTATTTGTTGCTTCAGGTGTGTGTGGTTGCCGTCAAAGTAAAGCACCATTTTATTGTTTACCAATGTGGTAAGCCCCCCTGCGCTTTGCCAGTCATTGCCCAGCCCTATATTGCTTTGTTTGTAATCGTCATAGCTATTGTACACCACAATATCGGTGCGTTTTTGCAAGGAATATTCCACAGCGGTTTCTATTGATGGCAGTTCTTCTTCTGCTACCAGTGCCGCAAATTTGCCAAGCTCGGTACCGCCTTGGTGTACATAAACATTAAAATTGGCAGTTTGGTAAAACTTCCACCTGAGTTTTTTGAATTGCAGCCTGTTTTTGCCAAACGTAACCGTGTTTACCTGGGCAAGCAACGAAAATGGAAAAACAAATAAAACCAATACCGGTAGCCAAGTGTGAATAATATATTTTCGCATGTTTCTTAATTCTTGTACTATATAAGTTTTTCTGATATTGACCCTAAAAGTTAAAACCCCAACAAATGCCCTGAACAATGAGTTTAGTTTCCCATTAAAAAAAATCGCTTGGTAAAATTACTTTATTCAGCTTTGTGGCTGCAAATCATTAGTTGTAGCACTGTTAAAATTAGGTGTTTACTTTATACAAACTTCTAAAAACGTCAAATATGCTTACAGTACACTCCTTTGTGTTTAGCCCAGTGCAGGAAAACACTTATATTGTTTACAACCAGCATGGCAATGCCATTATCATAGACCCCGGCTGTTATTTTTCAGAAGAGCAACAAAAGTTGCAGGCTTTTATTGAAAGCAAGGGGCTAAAAGTAAAACAACTTATTAACACGCACTGCCACTTGGACCATGTATTTGGCAACAAATGGGTACACAAGGTTTATGGCACAGAGCTTCATATCCATCCCGATGAGGAAAAATTATTAGCTTTTGCCCCACAAAGCGGCATGAAATGGGGTTTGCCTTTTGACAATTACACAGGGCCTTTGCATTTTTTGAATGAGGGCGACACTATTTTTTTGGATGAAGATAAATTGCAAGTGCTGCTAACACCAGGCCACTCGCCAGGCAGTATCAGTTTTTATTGCGAGGCACAGCATTTTGTTATTAGCGGCGATGTGTTGTTCCAACGAAGCATAGGAAGGACAGATTTGCCAGGTGGCAACCTTGAAACATTAATAAATAGCATACGCACAAAGCTTTTTACGTTGCCCGATGAAACAATTGTCTATAATGGCCATGGCAATGCCACCACTATTGGCAGCGAGAAAAAGCAAAACCCTTATTTGCAGGGCTAATAAAGGAAAATAAGAATAGCCACGAAGGCACAAAAATTGCCTTCTATTACATATACTATTTTAAGTCTTCTAATGGGGCATTAAAATCATCAGGTATGGTTACCTTTCCTTTAAGCCCACTTGGCTTACGGAAAGCTGTTTTATTTTGTGGGGCTTCATCAATTAAAAAAGTAACCATCACATCTGTATGCTTTTCCACGGGTGGGGCTTCTTGCAGCACTATTTTACCTTGCTCATAATATCCTCTTATGGTAGTTTGCATGTAAACAAATATTTATTGCAATATACCAACAACTTTTTAATTGCGCAAGTTGTTTAGTTTATAACAACTTTCTATTATGAGCAAAGTATATTCTTTTTCAACCGTTCAAACAATCCCTGTTTCTTTAGATGAGGCATGGGCATTTTTCAGCAACCCTGCCAACCTGAAAGACATTACCCCTGCCAACATGGGCTTTAACGTCATAAGCAAATACCATGGCGACAAAATGTACACAGGGCAAATTATTGAATACACCGTTAGCCCTTTGCTAGGCATACCCATGTATTGGATGACTGAAATAACCCATGTACAGGACAAGCAATATTTTATTGACGAGCAACGCTTTGGCCCCTACACTTTATGGCACCACCAGCATCATTTTAAAGCTGTAACAGGCGGCGTGGAAATGACGGATATTGTGCATTACAAAGTGCCTTTTTGGATTTTGGGCGATATTGCCAACGTAGTATTGGTAAAAGCCCAGTTGAAAAAGATATTTGACTATCGGTTCAAAGCGGTGGAGGAGAGGTTTGGGCATTAGTCGTAAGTAATAAGTCGTAAGTGGTAAGTAGGAAAATCATATAGTACCATTCGTGGCAATTTATTTTAAAAGAATTTCTTGCTCCCCACTTACGACTTACCACTTATAACTTACGACTTCTTTAAAACACCGCCCCCTCGCTCACCATTACTTCCACTTGGGTAAGTTTTCCTTTTTCCACTCTATATACATTAATATTGTTTTGCTCGTTAAAGCGATTGGCGTAAAAACCATTACCCACTTTTACAAATATAGAATAACTGCCCACGGGCAAGTGGACAGCAAAATGACCTGCCGAGTCTGTTTGCACTGTAGCAATTCGCTTGGTATGAATACTATCGTACAACGCAGTACTTCCCTGCCGTTTTGTTTGGCTAATATTGGCAACCTCAAACATATATACCGTTGTGGCAAGACCTTTGGGGGTGCTAGCCTGCCGCCTATTTTGCATAGGCATTTGGTTGCCAGTAAGGCGCACCACACGCCCTTCGATGCCTTGCTGTAATTTTGCTAAACTTTGTTTTTTGATAGCCGCACAGGCAGCAATGACCGCGCCAAAAACCAGTATTATTAAAGTCGTTTTTTGCATAGTGGTAGTATTTATATATAACTGATGTTTTTGTGTCAATACAATAATTAGGATTACTGTTATTTTCGTCTTTTAAATAAACCAGTTTCCTTTAAAAATAGCACTTTGCAATTTCTTCATATAAAAATCTTTGTCCCCTTTGCATTTAATTATTTCTTTAAAATGATTTTGATAACTTAAAACTAACCAAAGTCATTTTTTCTTCCTTCCTTTCATGCGTCCTTTGCTTTTTTAGAAGGTTTAATTCTTGACATATGATCCATCCATATCAGTATTCAACAGCGAGCGAGGCATTATCCATAATAGAAAGCGGGCAACGCATATTTGTACAGGGCAGTGCCTGTACCCCTTTGTATCTATTAAGGGAGCTAGCAAAACAAAAAGACCGTTTAGAAAATACGGAAATCATTTCCATCACCCTGCAAGGGCATATAGAACTGGCTGAGCCAGGCTACGAGAATGCCTTCCACATCAATTCCTTATTTGTTTCCGAACCCATACGGCAAGCCGTGAAAGACGGCCGTGCTGACTTTGTTCCTGCCTTCCTCAGCGATATACCAGACATGATGCGAACTGTGTTGCCGATAGATGTGGCAATAGTGCATGTGTCGCCACCAGATATTCATGGCTACTGCTCACTTGGCGTATCGGTTGACGTGGCGCGCACAGCCGTGAATTGTGCTAAAAAAGTAATAGCACAGGTAAACCCTCAAATGCCACGTACCCATGGCGATGGCATGATACATACCGACCGGTTTACAGCCATGGTATTTCACGACGAGGCTTTGCCACAAGTAGATTATGGAAGCAAAACAACGGCCACGGAACTTATTATTGGCGAAAATGTAGCTGCATTAATTGATGATGGCAGCACCATACAGGTAGGCATAGGCACTATACCCGATGCCGTGCTAAAAGCATTGTATGGGCATAAAAACCTAGGCATGCACTCCGAAATGTGCAGTGATGGCGTTATTGGGCTGTTTGAAAAAGATGTAATCAACAACAGCAAGAAAAAAATACACCCTAATAAAATGGTAACAGCTTTTGCATTGGGTACTAAGAAATTGTACGATTATGTAAACGACAACCCGTCTTTTGCCTTCTTGGATATAGATTATGTAAACGACCCGCACGTTATACGCCGCAACCCTAAAGTAATAGCCATTAATAGTGCCGTGGAGGTAGATATTACGGGGCAAATTTGTGCAGACAGCATTGGCACTTACCAGTACAGTGGCATTGGCGGCCAAATGGATTTCATGCGTGGGGCTGCCCTTAGCGAAGGCGGCAAGCCCATTATTGCTATAACCAGCAGGACCAATAAGGGCACGCCCCGTATTGTGCCATTCTTGCAGCAAGGCGCAGGTGTGGTAACCACAAGGGGGCATGTGCATTATGTGGTTACAGAATATGGCACCGCATTCCTATACGGCAAAAACCTCCGCCAACGTGCCCATGCGTTAATTAATATATCCCACCCAGACGACAGGGAAAAGCTTGCCCAGCAATGCCATGACCGGTTTAAACTATTTGCATGATTGGGGAGGGCATAAAATTTTTAGCTTTTTAAATTGCCTATGCTAATGGGTTCTACGAAACAACCTATTTCAATAATTTCTTTAAGAAAAATGTTCAGCTTAGCCACATTTGAGAAATAACAGCTAATTCTTTTTTTGAGTTGCTGGTGAAAGGTAACCTGTCATTTCATGCAAACATGGCAGGGGTAAAATCCAAAATGTATAGCCCATTTTCAGTAGCATTTCCCGCTTGGGTTGGCTGGCTTTTGGAAACCAAAATTAATTTTCGAGGCCTTTTACACCATAAATCATTGAAATACAGCGTTTTAGACTTTTTTCAAGTGCGTATTTTATGCTTATTTTGTGCTTATTTTGTGCTTATTTTATGCGTATTTTCTGCATATTTTGTGCTTACTTTTCGCAGAAAAGTGCGTACTTTTTGCGTATTTTTTAAGCATGGATGTAACTCGTAATAACGTTTTTTTTGTATATTAAACTAAGCCCCACGGTGTAGCGAGCAATGGTTAGGCTAACCAAAGGGCTTGTGCTAATGAAAACAAGGGGCTATAAACTACAAAGTTCGGATTGATTTGGAATCCATACAAAAGAACAATCCTATATGGGGAAAATATGCCCCCATGAGCAGTCAAAAATGCCCCCATGGTGGGGGAATTTTGAATTATAAGTATTCTATATTCTGCATGTCTTCGAATACTCCTACAAATTTTTTGTATAGTGTATTTACTCCCTGATTTGTAAAAAAGTTAGATGCCATTACTTTATTTTCCTTTCTATTTTTTTTATCCTCTTGCGAAGTTTATTAATGGTTGAATATCCCCTTTATCTGCTGCTTTGATGGCACTAAGATAAGTAGCCCTAGTATCGCCTTGCCTTACCAAATTTGCAGCACCCCATGTAAATACCTTTTGCTTAAATATTTTCTCTATAATAATATCTGCCATTAGCCTACTGTGCCTACCGTTTCCATTTGGGAAACAATGAATGCTAACCAAACGGTGCTTGAAAAGAATGGCAAATTCGTCGGGGCTAAAGGTATTATTTGCATACCAAAATTTTGCATCATCCAATAAATACCTTAACTCGGTTGCTATCTGGTATTTATCTACCCCAATGTTTTTATTTGACCTGCGAAACTCACCTGCCCAAGCCCATACTTTGCCATACATACGCTTATGCACTGCCTTAATGAAATTTTCGGATAACACAGCTTCGACCTTGAATGAACGATTTAAGGACCATAATACAGCTTGCTCGATATTTTGCTGCTCGAACTCGTCCAACTCGCCATGGGTGGCAATTGTGGGAATAAGCAAGCCTTCCTTCTCGTCTTCATCCAATGGGGTTTGGCCGTCTATGTAATCTAAATCTAATCCCATAGTGTTTTAGGCATTTCATTTTTGATAGTGGCCGTTCTTTCTTGTATGGCTTTTTCTATGCGTTGCTTTGTATTCTCCTGGTCTTCTAGCTTCATTGTGTTAGAAGTGCGCAGAACGATTTGTGTAGCCAGCTCTTTCGCCTTACGGTTTATCAATGCTTCTAAACTGCCATCGTTTGGAACAAAACCATACACTAATTGCATATCTAAAGCCCTTGCGGCCTCCCTTAATGCCTTGATGGTAATAGAGCCATCTTGTTCCCTATTTTCCATGTCTTGTACACTCTGCTTGGTAATAGAAAGCCTATTGCCTAATTGCAGCATGCTCATGCCTAGTGCCAGGCGAATAGCTTTTACCCATCCGGTGGGTGGCATAGCCACTTTTTGCAAAATGGCGAAGGACAACAACTTGCTATTGAGTTGTTGAATTTGTAATGACTTGCTCATGATAGTAAAGTTATACTTTGACTAAACAAGGGCAAATGTAAGGATATAAGCTGACAATAAAAGAAAGCAAGTAAGTGTATGGGCTGACAAATATAGGAACTATATAAGGGTATGACTTGACTATTTTGCAAAGCTTGCAAAGATTGCAAAGATTGCAAAGTGAATAGACCTCACCCCAACCACTCTCCAAAAGAGAGGGGCAAGCAAAAAAACCTCCGAACGGAGGCTTGATTATAGACGCTGGTAATGGCCGCCTTTTATTTTATTGAGCGTGTAGCCAATGGAGCATTTTAATACATCATCGACCGTTCGTGCCGATAGCTAAAATTTTACCCCTATTTCTGTGGCTTCTTTCCTAGTAAATTCAACGGGCAAGGCTTCAAAAAATTTCTTTTTGCCATTGCCTGAAAGGAACTGCATCGCTTCATTTTGCTTAGGCAAATTGTTGAACATCAACAGACTATGCTGCAAATAGGTATGGATAATTTGTCTTGCTTTTTAGCACTACTCATGGTATCGGCTTTGGTTTCGCAAATGATGCCTTGGCCATCGTTGGCTTTTAAATGCTCTGTATTTTTTCGCTTTTGGATTATAGCTATTGCCTTTAGGTGCAAGCCTATTTTTATTGGCCTTAAATCTTTTTTCTTAGTATTCTTTGTTTTTTGACGGATGAAATGCAAGTAGCTATCATCTATGCTAGAAGGTTTTAACTGGGTAATATCGGCAAAGTTGATACCGCTACACAACTAAGATAATATCCAAAAATCAAGTGCCCTTTGCTCATCTTCTTTGGCCGAAATATAATTTAACAGCTTACTAATTTCAACATCGGAAAGTGCCTTTTTAATATTGCAGCTTGTTGATATTTCATATTTCTTGAAAGGGTATTTTTCTTGCTGTAATAATCCGGCGGCAATAAAATGATTTATTATTGCCCTAAGCTGGCGCAACTAGATTCCTATTGTTGTATTTGTTTTGCCATTTTTGAGCATATAAGCTTCGTAATTATCCAATAAAATTGTGGTTACATCTTGTGCACGCAAGCCTTTTTTAAACTCATTTAAAGCGTTTATAGTCGTTCTGTATGATGAAGCTGTACCAACCCTGCCTTTATCATTTAACCCGGATTTTGCATTTGAAATCTATTGCAAGCCCCAAATACTTCAAACACAAGCATTTGCTTGATTTTTTGGCCTTGCCATAGAACACTATGTTTTCGACCAAAAATTCAGCTCAAATACTTGTCTTTATTGCATTTGAGCCTTTCATAACGAAGTCAACTGCAAAATCCGGGTTTAAGCTTTTTATGTAGGTGTCAAACCAATATTGTAATGCTAAATTCTTATTTACAATTGAATTTCCAAAAAAGGATTCTTCAAAAGCAACGAATGAAAATGGGTTTAAGCTAGCTATTATTTTAAGTTCAGCGTAGTTTTGATTTCTTTTAGGTTGGAATCCCTAAGTTTAGAGTTATTTAATTTTTCCCATTCTTCAATAGTAGCATGGCAATTCGTTGAAAACTTTTTTTAATGGCATTACAATAAATTACCATCTTGATTAAACACTTGCTTTCTGAATTGGGTTTTGTCTTTTCGAGGTAAAAACTTACTGTTACTTTTGTTCTGACATACTTCTTTTTTTAAAATTGCGACCACAAATGCGACCACGAATATACTAAATAAATTAGTAATAAAGGAAAATAAAAGAAGCATTTTTATTGAAAAGTAGTTAGCAATGATAGTAAAAAAAGGTATAGGAAAGCATGTGTCAATGACTCATAATCAGGGAGTAGCTGGATTTTTCCCAGGTGAGTCCACCTTGGAAATCAAGCAGTTACGAAGTTATATCGTAGCTCCTTTTTTGTTTTGAGACATCTACTCTGCTAGGCATTTTGCCTTGTAGCCTTTTTTGTTGTTTTTAGCAATATTTCACACAAATTGCATAGCCAGAACATATCATAAAAATAAATTCTCGTATTGTTTTAAATCAAAAAAGAAATTAATTGAACGGAGAAATTAAATCGAACTTTATTGTCGATTTCAAAGCGTAATTTCTTGAACTGTTTGCACAATAAAGAATATTGTAAAATATTCGATATTTTTTTGCTTAAAAAATTCCTTTTGCACTAAGGGTATTTCTTTTAATAATTGTCTTCATGACTAGATAACAATTTGCTTGCGATGAAAAGATTGGAATTGTCAATTTTTAATGATAAAGCCTTGCGGGAAAAAAAGCCGGTTTTTAACTTGTATGCTGAAAAAGATACGGATAAAGAATTTGCTAATGTGTTGGATAATGAATCTTTAATTAAGAATATTATCAAGAGCAACCCCGAAAAAGGGTTTGAATTGGTTTTTAAAAAGTATTACAAGCCGCTTTGCAACCATGCCATAAGGTATGTATATTCAAAAGAGATTGCTGAGGATATTGTGAGCGAGATTTTTGCGAATGTTTGGCGGAAAAAACTTTTTGAAACAATCACGGGCAGTTACCGGGCTTATTTATATCAAGCATTGCGAAACAATATTTATAATTATTTAAAAAATGAGTTTGCAAAAAAGCCCGATTTTTTAAATAATAAAGATGAAGAGGGCTTGTTTGAATGCGATACGCCACAGAAAATTTTGTTGTTTGACGAGTTGAATAATAAAATTGGAGAGTCTATCAATTCTTTTTCGCCACAATGCCAAAAAGTTTTTTTGATGAGCAGGGTAGAGGGTAAAAAGAACAGGGAGATAGCAGAGGAATTAGATATTAAATTAAAGACGGTAGAAGCGCACATGATGAAGGCACTCGCAATACTTAAAAATTCACTTTCTGCATATTTGAAATAATTGTATAGCCGAATTTAAAACAAAGTAAGTGACAGTTAATAAAAAAGTTTATGATTAATTCAAACACGATAACTAAAAATATACTACTAAATCATTTTGCAGGGCAATCTACGCCATTGCAAAAGAAGGTAATAGAAACTTGGCTGGAAGATCCTATTAATGTAGAATTTTACTATGAATGTTTAGATGAGTGGGAAAATACCAATATTCAATTTGTACCTAATGAAAAAGCAGCTTTTGCAAAGATTTTGCAAGAGGATGCCTTGGTGCGTGACATAAAAAAGAAGCAACCTATACTTTGGGAAATTAAAAGAAGATGGGCAGTGGCAGCTGTTGTTTTTTTGCTGGCAGGTGTGTCTTTTATGCTTTCTAAAGATGTGATTTTTTATAAAACAATACAAACTGCTTATGGAGAAACAAAGCTAGTGGTACTGCCAGATAGCAGCATTGTTTCGCTGAATGCAAATACATCTATACGTTTCCCCCGTTTTGGCTTTGGCAAAAGCAAAAGGGAAGTATGGCTAAATGGCGAGGCCGATTTTTCGGTAGTACACACCAAAAGCAACCAGCAATTTGTAGTAACAACAGATAATAAATTAAAGGTGCAGGTGCTGGGCACGCAGTTTACGGTATATGCAAGAAACAATAATGCAAACGTGGTGTTGCGTAAGGGCAAAGTATGCTTGAATTACACTGAAAAAAATATAGCCAAAGGGCTTGTAATGCAACCCGGCGATTTGTTTACTTCAAACACGGCCAGTGGCCAAAGCAAGCTTGCCAAGATAGATAGCCCTGAGAAGCTCTCTGCCTGGAAAAACCACGACTTTATTTTTGATGGGTCTAAATTACTGACGATTGGTGACTTGCTAAAAGACGATTTTGGTATAGCCATGAAATTTGAAGACGCAGAATTGGCTACAAAAACTATATCTGGCTCGGTACATGCCGAGACAGCCGATGAGTTGATTGATGCAATAGCACAATTGCTAGACATCAATTATAAAATAAAAGACAACACTGTATATTTTTTTGAATAAAGCCGGGTAAACCGATAAGTACATAACGAATTAAAATAATTGCCATTTATGAAAGGGATTAAACACCTGTTGCTGAAAGCGCTATTGCTATGCGTGATATTAATGATTGTTAAAGGAGGCGTTGCACAAAACAATGCCATGGGGGAAAGCAATATTGACAAAGGCAATGACACGGCTCCTTATACCATAAAATTGTCCGATGTGTTAAAAAGTTTTAAACTAAAATTTGGCGTGGATATTTTGTTTGAAGACAAAGTGGTAGAAGGCTTAACGGTATCTACAGAGCAAATAAACACAAAGGAGCCAGCAGAAGTGAGCCTAGGCAATTTGCTAAACACCGTAGGGTTGACCTATAAAAAAATAAAAGACAAGACCTATTTGGTAGTGGTGGCTAAAAAGAAAATAAAGGCCAAAGCTTCTTTTACCGATTTACAAACAGTGCCATCAGGAAAAGAAAGCGACCCTAAAATGGCAAAAGAAATGGCTGCTCCAGAAAAAAAAAGCACCAATGAAACCGGTTTAGTAGAAATAATGCCTATTGACATTATTATTTCAGGCACTGTAAAAGATGAAAATGGCAAGATAATGCAAGGGGTTACCGTGAAAGAAAGGGGTACTAACAATGTAGGCATAACTAATGAGAAGGGCATTTTTAAAATAAAGGTGCAAAAAGAAACAGCCGTGCTAGAGTTTAGCTCCATCAACTATGTAGCCCAGATTGCCGTGGCAAAAAAGAACCAAAACCTGAACATTGTTTTAAAACTGGACGAAGCAAAGAAACTGGAAGATGTAGTAGTGGTGGGGTATGGCACATCTAAAAGAAGCGACCTTACCGGTGCTATATCCAGCATAAAAGCAAAAGACTTGCAAGGCGCACAAATTAATACAATACAAGATGCCTTGCAGGGCAGGATTGCCGGTCTACAAATGACATCTGGCAATGCCGCTCCAGGCGAAACGGCTACCATCCGTATCAGGGGTGTTGGATCCCTAGGTACCAGTAGCGACCCTTTATATGTGATTGACGGATACCCAAGCAGCGAGGACATTACTTCCATAAACCCAAACGACATTGAAACAATAGATGTTTTAAAAGATGCTTCTGCAACCGCAATATATGGTTCGCGGGGTGCCAACGGCGTTATTATGATAACTACTAAAAAGGGTAGTAGAAATGGAAAAGTTAATATTGATGCAGACGTTTATCAAGGTGCAGCCAGGATATCGAACAAGCTAGACCTAATGAATGCAAGGCAGTATGCCGAATATAGGAACCAGATAAATGCATATACAAACACTGCATTGCCTTTTGCATCGCCCTACCTGCTTGATTATTATTCAACGCACAATACAGATTGGCAGGATGTAATGTTTAGGACGGCACCGGTAACCAGCGTAAACTTAAGCCTGTCAGGCGGTGATGCCAAGACAAGATATTTGATAAGTGGAAATTATTTTAAACAACAAGGCATTGTCCAAAACACCGCGTTTAGCAGGGCTAGCTTGCGTTTTAATTTTGACAGGGAAATTACTAACAAGCTAAAGTTTAACATAATTACCACTATTACCAAAACACTTAACAACAGGACTTTAATAAACACTGCTGGAGGTAATGCGGGCGGGATTGTTTTAGGTGTAATACGGACGAACCCGGTAACGCCTGTTTATGACTCCACAGGCAACTATAGCTATAATAATATTATTATAAAGGATCCTTCGTCTGCATCCGATCCATTGGCTCAAGTTGAACAGATTGGCAACCCACTGGCTTATGAAAAACGTAGTGTAGACCAAAACAATTCGTTAAGGATGCAGGTTAATGTTTCATTAGAATATGAAATTATAAAAGACCTAAAATTTAAAACATTGATTGGTGGCCAATACAACCCTGGCTGGCGTGATCAGTTTGTACCATATGATTTATATGAACAACGTTCTTTAAACGGATCAGCTGCCCAAACCAATAACTTTTCTAGCAATTGGATAAATGAAGACTACTTAACTTATACTAAAAATTACAGTTCAAAATATTCAATAACAGCATTGGTGGGTACTTCCTTTCAGGTATCGCAAGTTTCATCTGCCACTGCTTATGTGTCAAACTTAGGCACTAATACGTTTAGCTACAATAATTTGGGCTATGCTGGTTCTCAAGGTACTACCTCATCTGCAAGCAAAAATCAACTGGAATCTTTTTTCTCACGAGTAAATCTGAAGTTATTTACCAATTTACTGTTGACGGCCAATTTTAGGGCAGATGGTTCCAGTAAGTTTGGGGCTGACAAAAAATATGGTTACTTTCCTTCAGCGGCTGCCGCATATAAATTGAGCAACCTGAAATGGATAAGGAAAGTAAAAATAATTAGCGATGCAAAAATAAGGCTAGGTTATGGCATAACCGGCAACCAAGAAATAGGGGCTTATGGTTCATTATTGGCTTATGCCAATGCTCAAAACGTACTTACTGGTGGGAACGGATCAGCGGGCCATAGTACTTTTGGTAGTACCTCCCAGCCTGCGATAGCTGTAAACACAACGCAACCACAAAACCGAAGAGTACAATGGGAGCAGACAGCTTCAATTAATACAGGCATTGACCTCTCTTTTTTTAATAATAGGCTAAACCTTACCGCTGACTATTATGTTAGGACAACCGACCATTTGTTGTGGGCAGTACCGCTACCTAGCACGTCAGGCTTTTACACTGGAACGCAAAATCTTGGAAAACTGGAAAACAAAGGCTTTGAACTGGCGCTTACGGGCAAGCCAATGGTAAAAAAGAATTTTACTTGGAGCAGCACGGCCACTTTTGCTGTAAACAAGAATACGATAATTGACATGGGGCCAGTATTCGATTTTCCCTACGGGGGCCAACTTGGACTGCAAATTGGTACATTGGCAGGGCTTGACCAAAATTTTATTGACATAAAACCAGGCTTGTCTATAGGCACATTTGTAGGGGCAGTGTCAGATGGTATCTGGCAATCGCAGGATGAAATAAATAAGAGCGCTTTTTCTACGGCTTATAAAACGAGTGTTAACGTAAAGCCTGGTTCAGTGAAATACAGGGACTTGAACGGCGATGGCAAAATAGATAAAGATGATCGTAAAATAATTGGGAACGCCAGCCCTAAATTTACGGCTGGGTTCATTAATACATTTACCTATAAAAGTGTTGAACTAACTATTTTCTTGCAAGGGCAACAAGGGAATAAGGTATTGAATTTGAATAAATATTATACGGAAACAGTGCAGCAGGCCAACAAAGCCACCTATATTAAAAACTCTTGGACGGGTGAAGGAACAAGTAATATTTTGCCCGGTGTTGCATTGGGTTACACTAGGTTTATAGACAATACTATTATAGAAGACGGCAGCTATTTAAGGATAAAAACAGTAACGCTAGGTTATAATTTGCCCGAAAATTCTTTCCTTGTAAAAAGAGCTAAACTGCGTTCATTGAAGGTATATGCTACCGCCACGAATTTGTACACATTTACCCATTACTCTGGCTACGACCCAGAAGTGGGTTCTTATAACAATAACCAATTTGCGCAAGGTATAGATTATGGTGCTTACCCAGTTTCAAAATCACTGCTCATAGGTCTCAAAATAGGTTTATAGTATATTGGTGCTATCTGCTTTTATCCTAGTTAGGAAATAGCATTTATTTAAATCATTTAATTATTAGCGGAACTCATGAAAAATATCGTATTTATTATCTCTTTTATCATGCTGGTGAGCCTTGGGCTTACATCATGCAAAAAATTTTTGACAGAAACTACCTATAGTGTTTTTAATCAAGACAATTTCCCTAAAACCACCGCAGATTTAAGGTCGCTTTGCAATGGTATGTATAACCTAATGGAAGTGAACGATGGGTATGGACTAGTTATTTATGAACTGACAGACTTATTTTCCGACCAACTTTATACATATGGGTTAGGTGGGTCAAGGGCTGATTTTGAAAACTTGACCGTGAGCCCAAGCAATACAGAAATATTGAAATGGTGGCAGCGCAGCTATGCCATTATTGGCAGGGCAAATATCATTATACAAGCTGCTCCCACCAGCCCACTTACACCAGCCCAAATAGCGCCTTTTGTGGCAGAAGCAAAGTTTATTAGGGCCATGACTTATTTCCAGATGGTAAAATTTTGGGGTGATGTGCCGTTGATAACGCAGACTTTTACAGATTTAGACTCAATCAATGCACATGGTTTGCCTTACCGCACAGGGCAAGATACTGTTTACAAGCAAATAATCAGCGACTTGCTGGAAGCAGAGCAGTACTTGCCAGATGAAAAAGCAATCCCATCCACTTACAAAGGCCTTCCAAGCAATGGGGCAGCTTCATCTTTGTTGGCAAAGGTTTATTTAACAAGGGCATATTTGCCGATTGCAGAAGCAACCGATTTTCAAAATGCAGCTGCCGAAAGCCAAAAAATAATGAACAACCCGAACTATAGCCTTTATACCAATTATGCAGATGTTTTTGACGTAAACAAGGAAAATGGATCCGAGCATATTTTTTGTATCCAGTTCGATTATGGCTCTGGCTTACTTACCAGCACGCTAGCTGCTTACCTAACGCCCACGAGCGTTTTCCCGAAAGGGTTTGGCAGCTTTCTGGCAGAAAGGCCATTTTATAATTCCTATACTGCTAAAGACACCATCAGGCGCAATGCTACTTATTGGGACAAGGGAGTAGGGCAAGCTGGTCCTGCCCTTGGTCTTCCATACAATTTTGTAGCTTCAGCAAATGGGCAGCCCTATTGTGGCAAATACAAAGATCCTGTTTTAATGTCTAATGCTTCAAACGACCGTTGTAACCATATCATATTGCGGTTGGCAGATGTATTGTTAATGAATTCTGAGGCACTAAATAGGATAAACCCAACTGACCCCAATAAATATAATGGTATTAATAAAGTACGCGCAAGGGTGAAGCTGGATACGCTGACAAACATACCAGATGTTACCAAATTTGAAACTGCCATACTTCAAGAGCGTGGGTGGGAACTTGCTTTTGAAGCTAAAAGAAGGGACGATATGATAAGGCTTGGCAGGCTCGTGCAGGTGATGACAGCAGACAAAAAGCCACAAGTGCAGGATTACATGAAGTACTACCCTATACCACAAACAGAGAGGGATTTAAATCCTAGCCTCACACAAAATTTAGGGTATTAAAAATATTTTAAAATGATTACTTTATGAATATCAACCTTAAATTGGCAATACTTGTTTTGTTGGCAGGCTTCCTCGTATTTGCTGGCTGCAAAAAAAACGATTATGCCAGTGGTTTTGTTGTAAGCAATACAGACACGGTTGATAATCCAATAACCATTGCACCCGTAGCTTCCATTGGCCCAGCAGGTAAAAGCTATTTTATCTCCGCACTGATAGGTGCCGATACCAACGATGGGCTAAGCGTGGCTACACCGTTTAAAAGCATTTCCAAAGCAGTGGGGCTTGCTGGTGCTGGGGATACTGTTTTTTTTATGAATGGAACATATACTGCCAACAATACAGCCTTGCTAAGTATTAAGAAATCCGGTTCTCTCGGTCGGTACATTACTTATAAGGCTTATCCTGGTCATACCCCTGTGCTTTATGGCCCTGGCGGTATATGGGATATTGTTTACATCAATGCGTCTTATATTATAATAGACGGCCTTGAAGTGAAAGGCGACAATGCAAACCTTACCTATGCAGATGCTTATGCTGCATATACTTATGCAGCCGGTGGTGGCAAAGATCTAAGCCAGTTTGCAAAATACAATACGAATGGTATTGCCATTGGGGGGCCTGGAAATACTTCCTTATTTCCAACCCATGTAATCGTAAGGAATTGCAAAGTACACGATTGTTCATGCGGGGGACTTGGTGCTTGCCAAGCAGATTATATTACCCTTGAACACAATATTGTGTATAACAATGCGTGGTACACCATGTATGGCGCAAGTGGGATGGGTTTTTTAACACCCTTTAATAGTGATGGGGTAACTACTTACAAAAACATTATAAAAGACAATGTGGTGTATAATAATAAAACACTTATACCATGGATTAGTGTTTCGCGGTTATCAGATGGAAATGGTATTATTATCGACGTTAACCAAACAGGGTATTCTGGCTTGCCTCCTGGCTACAATGGGCGTACTTTGGTAGAAAACAATATCAGCTATAACAATGGCGGTTCGGGTATACATGCATTCGAGGCTTCACATGTAGATATAATTAACAATACTACTTATGGCAATGGAACTGTGGTAGGTTATGCAAACATATTTGCCAGTAGTGCTAGCGACTGTAATATAAAAAATAATATTATGTATGCTGCTACAAATGGCAAGTGCAACCTTAGCAATAGCGGCAACACCAACGTAGTGTACGATTATAATATTTATTACAATGGATCTGTAGCTGAAAAAGGCGCACATGATCAAGTGGCAGATCCGCACTTTATCAACCTTTCTACAGATCCAAGTGTGGCTAATTTTTTATTGAATAATGGTAGCCCTGCCCTAGACGGAGGCACAAGAAGCATTTATTCGTCCAAAGATATAAGGGGTATAGCTAGGCCACAACGTGCCAGGGTAGATTGTGGGGCTTATGAAATGCAGTAAGAGAGCGAAAGTAAAAAATAACTAAGTTTTCTTTTTACGGTTAAGTCAATATGATAATGTATACAAAGTATAAAAAAAATGATAATTTTATGAATATAAATATTAAACTTGCTATAATTGTTTTATCGGCCGGCTTCCTCGCCTTTGTAGGCTGTAAAAAAGACGATTATGCCAGTGGTTATGTTGTAACTAATGTGGACACGGTGGATAACCCCATAACCATTGCCCCAATAGTTTCCATTGGCCCTTCGGGCAATAGCTATTATGTGTCTTCATTAATAGGTGCCGATACCAGTGATGGCCTTAGTTCTACTACACCGTTTAAAAGCATTTCAAAAGCGGTATTTAAGGCAACTGCTGGGGATACAGTTTTTTTTATGAACGGCACTTATACTGCTAATAATTCAACCTTACTGAACATAACCAAATCTGGTTCTGGTGGCAGGTATATTACCTACAAAGCTTATCCCGGCCACAACCCTGTGCTGTACGGCCCAGGCACTGTTTGGAATATTGTTTCCATTAATGCTTCGTACATTATCATTGATGGCATTGAAGTAAAAGGGGATAATGCAAACCTTACATATGCAGGTGCTTATACAGCATATACCTATGCTGCAGGTGGGGGGAAAGACCAAAGCCAGTACGCAAAATACAATACCAATGGCATTAGTATTGGCGGTCCTAATACTAGTTCCGTATTCCCTACCCATGTAGTTGTCCAAAATTGCAAAATACACGACTGTTCTGGGGGAGGCATTAGTTCTATACAAGCAGATTATACTACTATTCAAGGCAACTTGGTTTACAACAACGCTTGGTACATGATGTATGCTGGCAGCGGCATCAGTATTTTAAACCCCTTTAATAGCGATGGTGTAACGGGCTATAAGAACATTGTAAAAGACAACATCGTATATACCAATAAAACACAAATACCCTGGATCAGCATCAAGGGCTTGTCTGATGGCAATGGCATTATCATGGATGTTAACCAAACTGGGTATAATGGCAAAGGACCTGCATACAATGGCCGTACTTTGGTAGCAAACAACGTCAGCTACAACAATGGTGGTTCTGGCATACATGCCTTTAAAGCATCGCATGTGGATATTATTAACAACACAGCTTATGGCAATGGCACAGTGGTAGGCTATGCAAATATTTATGCAAGTAGTGCCATAGACTGCAAAATTAAAAACAACATCATGTACGCAGCCAATAATGGCAAGTGCAACCTTAGCAACAATGGCAATAACAATGTTGTGTACGATTATAATATTTATTACAATGGCACAGTTGGGGAGAGGGGCGGGCACGACAAAGTAGCAGACCCGCATTTCATAAGCCTTTCTACTGATGCCTCCGTGGCTAACTTTTTATTGAATAATGGCAGCCCTGCCATTGACGGCGGGACAAGGAGTATATATTATTCAAAAGATATAAGGGGCGTAGCAAGGCCACAGGGGGGCAAAGTAGATTGCGGGGCTTATGAGGTGCAGTAGTTTTCTTACTTCTTTATTTTCTTTTCCCATAGGGTACTTTAATATTACCGCTAAAAGGTTTTAGCCATAAACAAGATATTACTTACTCACCTTACGCAGGCTTTTCCCATATTTACAAAAAATAACCATATAGGGACCTATATTTAATAGAATAAAAAAACATTTAAGTCAAGATAGGCCAACATAGGCTTCATTGGGTGCATTTCAAAAGTTCGTTTTTTTGTTGTTCGCTATTTGGCAGAATCAGGAAATAATCTAAATCAATGCCTTGCTGTTTGCTGCTCAACAAGTGTATCCTATATGGGGGAAATTTTGGATGTTCATGGGGGCATATTTCCCCCATATAGGATTTTTATTTTGGGCTATATACCTATCCATGCCAACTTTACATTAAAAGAGGAGTTTGAGCATCTTGGCCTTTCCTCCCGTATCGGAGTAGTTGGCTCGAGAAAATGATAATTCACTATCAAAATCTTATCAGTTTCTTATCAATAATTTATTATTCCATTATCAATAAACTATCATTTTACTATCAATAAACTATCATAAAATTCACTTGAATTATCATAAAAAATGAGGCTTAAAAAACATAAACAAATGAATATCAATGAGTTATAGGAAATAAAGGGAAATAGTAAAAAAATAAATCACGGAAAAAACCATTTAAAATCTTCGCTTTCCCTTCTTTTCTTCTCCCTCTCCCTTGTTCTTCACCCCATCCCTTTGGAGAGGGTTGGGGTGAAGTCGGGCTGGGGTGAGGTTGGGGCTAGTTCAATCAATTATCAATGTTTCCTTTGAATAGAAACTAAGGGAAATAAAAAGCGAAGATTTGAAATGCACCCGCTTCATTTTATAAGAAAACTTTGCTTTTTTGCAAAGCTATTTGGTGTTAAGTATGCAGACTTAATTAAGTTAATACTATTTATTTTAGAGACCTCACCCCAACCCCTCTCCAAAGGAGAGGGGCAAGAACGAAACCCTCTTAGAATTATATTAAGATAATTATGGCTTATTACTTATATGCGTTATACAAGCCAAGGACTTTCTTTTTAGGCTATGTGCCTACCTGATGAATAGTAATAAAATCTGTAATAGTACTTTGCCTGTAACTATACGTCAATTAATCAGCTATTGTAAATAAACCATTATTCTTTGATTGCTTTTTAATTGACCTCCATTTATTATGAAATTAAAATTATGGCTTTCGCTCTTAGTTTGCGGTTGCACGATTGTCTCGGCATATTGTCAAACCAAAACTAAGTACACCTCGCATGTAGACCCTTTTATTGGCACCATGAAAGATGGGAATGTGTTTGCAGGTGCCTGTTTGCCACACGGTTTTGTGAAACTTGGGTCTGATAACAAATATCCTGCAGGTGCCGCAGGTTATAAACATGACAAAGAAGTCCTAGGGTTTTCGCACATGCACATTACGGGCATGGCTGGGCCCATGTATGGCAATATTCAGTTGATTCCTACCACAGGGGCGATAGAAAGCCTGAACCACATATCGGCAAAAAATGAAGAAATAGTGAGCCCAGGATATTATAAAGTAGGGCTGAAAAAATACCATACCATTGCAGAATTAACAACCACTGCTCATGTAGGCTTTCATAGATATACCTTTCCTAAAGGCAAGGATAGCCATGTTCTGGTGGATGCTGGTGCTACTTTATATGGCATTGTTAGACCCTTGGACTGGGGTTCAAGTAATACAATTGGTGGTGAAATACACATTGATTCAGCTAATAAGGCAATCTATGGATACAACACTTTCAAAGGTGGACGATCCACTACCAAGCCTTGGCGAGTATATTTCTATGCAGTGTTTGATACCCCTTTTGAAAGCTATGGCATGTGGAACGATTCCACGCTCTTTGATGCCAAGCAAACCATTGCTGGGAAAAAAATAGGTGGTTATTTTAATTTTATAACCAAGCAGTCGCAAGCGATTCAGGTGAAGGTGGGCATATCAATGATAAGCACAGAAAAAGCCAAGCAAAGCATGATGGACGAAATTCCAGATTGGAGTTTTGACCGCATAAAAAATGCCGCCAATGATAAATGGGAAGCAGAATTAAGCAAAATAGAAACCAATTACACCCAAGAAAGCGAAAACAGAAAATTTTACACTGCCCTCTACCATTCTTTGCTGGTGCCATCTGACTGGACGGGAGAAAACCCTATTATTGATAATAAAAGACCATACTATGAAGACTTTTTATGTATTTGGGATATTTACAGGACTGTTTGCCCACTCCTAACTCTAATCAGCACTCGTGAACAACGTGACATGCTGAATACCTTGCTTGATATTTACAAACAAGATGGATGGCTACCCGATGCGCACAGTGCATTGCAACGAGAATGGATTCAAGTTGGCACAACGGCGGATGTACTGTTTGCGGATGCCTTTGCGAAATCGATGAAAGGAGTAGATTACGAAACCGCATTCAAGGCAATGCAAAAAAATGCGGAGGATACTACCAACGAAAAAAGCCTACATGCAGGGAGAGCTGGTTTGGCTTCTTATCTTAAATACCATTATTTGCCTGCAGATGCTAAGTTTAAAGGAAAGCGTCTAACAGTATCCCGCACTTTAGAGTATATATACAGCGATTATTGCCTTTACCAACTTGCCAAAGGTCTCCACAAAGATGAGGAAGCAAAAAAATATAAAAGCAGGTGCGATTGGTACAAAAATGTTTGGGATAGCGATTTGAAACTGGTGAGGGGCAGAAATATGGATGGCACTTGGATTGAGCCTTTCGACCCACAAAAATCCGAAACAGGCCCTTGTTTTTATGAGGGCCATGCCTACACTTGGACTTACGATATTCCCCACGATGTGAAAGGACTTATCAATCTTTTTGGCGGTGAAAAAGTTTTTTTAGATAGCCTCACAAATGCGGTATCCCACCATTATGAGGCATGGAACGAGCCTTGTATGCTCCAGATTTATTTATTTATCTGGGCTGGCAGACCAGATTTAGCACAACAATTTATTAGGAAAGCCCTTGCTGAAAATTTTACGGATAATGACGATGGTTTGCCTGGCAACGACGATAGTGGCACCACTTCGGCATGGTACCTATGGAATAGGATGGGCATTTTTCCAGTCGCAGGCCAAAATTTATACATTATTGGTAGCCCTTCCAACGAAAGCACCATCATGCACATGGAATCTGGGAAAAATTTGGTAATCAAAGCCCAGAACGCGTCTCCCAAAAATGTATATATACAGTCTGCCAAGCTGAATGGCAAACCCTATAACAAAGCGTTTTTCTTTCAAGAAGATATTGTAAACGGCGCAACATTCGAATTTGTGATGGGGGCAAAACCATCAGGTTGGGGCAAAGGGTTTGTGCCACCATCTTTAAGTAAGTAAGAAATTGGACTTGAATTAACACGAATAAAAATTTTACCCCATAAAATGTTAAAATGGAAGCAAAGGATGTACTTCTTGGACCTTTAAAATTATTGAGCAACCGAGTTAACCGGTCTTATCAAGGTGGGGTGCTATTGGAGCAATGGCAAGGAAAAGCAAACGCTTCCGACAGCCTTCAACCTGAAGAATGGGTGGCATCCCTTGTGCCTGCAAGGAACAGCAATTTCATTGAAAATGAAGGCTTGAGCCAAGTGGATACAAGCAATGGCAATTTGCTTTTAATAGATTTGATAAAGCAAAATCCTTATGGATTCCTTGGACAGCACCATGTTGAAAAATACGGGCCTAATTTGGCAGTTTTAACCAAAGTATTGGATGCTTCTGTACGACTCTCCATACAAGTACATCCCACAAAAGCCTATTCAAGGCAGTTCTTCAAATCAGAATTTGGAAAAACCGAAGCATGGTATATCCTAGGTGGAAGAGAAATAAATGGTGAGCCGCCCCACGTTTTTGCTGGTTTTAAACCGGGTATCAACAAAGAAATATGGAAAAAGTATTTTGACGAGCAAGATATTGATGGCATGATACAGGCTTTGCACAAATATTATGTGCAGCCTGGCGATGTTGTACTCATTGAAGGCGGGTTGCCACATGCTATTGGTAGCGGATGTTTTCTAATTGAAATACAAGAACCAACCGATTATACCATGCGGGTTGAAAAAATAGCATTTGATGGCAGCACTTTGCCAGATATGCTCTGCCACCAAGGAGTAGGGTTTGATAATATGCTGGATTGTTTTAGCTATTATACTTTCTCAGCTTCTGATTTATATAACCAATGTTTCAAAAAGCCACAGGTATTGTTGGAACAGGGAGACAATTCTATCGTGTCTTTGATTTCAGAAAAGCATACACCTTGTTTTCAGATGGACAAGCTAGTGGTTAATACAAATTTGATTGTAAAGGATAGTTCATTTAAAACATGCATAGTAGTGAGTGGAAATGGTTCTATTGAGTGGAATGGTTATGATATTCAGTTAAAACAGGGCGATATGCTTTTTTTGCCAGCCAATATAGGCGAGATTGGCTTTGCCAATTCTGGGTTACAGCCACTAGAATGTTTGCTTAGTTACCCACCTGGTGCAAATAAATAAAAGATATTTGACCAAAAAATAAACAACCACAACTAAGGGTATTTGTCTTTTTTTATGTCTACATGTAGTACAGTATTACATTATTTTGATTAAGTGAGGTATTACCATGTTTTATAGTAATATATCTAACACTAATAGCTAGAGAAACGATATTGCGTAAGCCAATGGGATTAGATTTTTTTAATAATCAATAACAAAATCAATTTTTTGCCAATGGGTTGCTAAAGGCTGATTTCACCTTGCAATAACCTTAAATATTAAAATCTGGATAACATTAAAACTTATAAATCTACAATGGGCATAAGGCGTTTCTTTATAGTAATTTGTATCTTCTCATTGTTCCAAACAATTTTTGCACAAAAGGAACTGAATGTACAAAAGGAGATAAAAGATGCTGCAAAGCAGTATAAAACGATGTTGACTACCCATCAGGATGTAAACAAGTTCCCCCAATCTATCTGGCCAGATGGAGAGGCAAAAGACATGCCCTCTAGTTGGTGGTGCAGCGGTTTTTTTGGCGGCAGCCTATGGTACCTATATGAGTTTACGCACGATACTGCCTGGAAAAATGCTGCCACTAAATGGAGCATGGCAGTGGAAAAAGAGAAAATAAACACTAGTACCCACGATTTGGGTTTTATGCTCTATTGCCCTTTTGGAAATGGCTACCGCCTTACGAAGAATGGTCAGTACAAGCAAATTATGCTAACAGGTGCTGCTTCTTTAGCATCACGGTTCAACCCAAAATATGGCGTAATTAAATCCTGGGATGATTGGGAAGGGTACGATTATCCCGTGATTATCGACAATATGATGAACTTGGAATTTTTATTTTGGGCGGCAAAGGCATCCGGCAACAAAGCTTATTATGATTTATGTGTTACCCATGCCGACAATACCTTGAAAAACCATTTCCGCAAAGACTATAGCAGCTACCATGTGATTTGCTATGGTGAAGGGGGCAAGGTGCTTGCACAAAAAACACACCAAGGCGCGGCAGATAGTTCTGCTTGGAGCCGTGGGCAGGGCTGGGCTTTGTATGGCTATACCGTCATGTACAGGGAAACAAAGCAAGAAAAGTACCTGCGCCAAGCAGAGCATGTTGCCCATTTTATTTTGAGCCACCCCAACCTGCCAGCAGACAAAATACCTTACTGGGACTTTAATGCCCCTCATATACCCAATGAGGAAAGGGATGCTTCGGCTGCTGCCGTGATGGCTTCTGGCTTGTTAGAGTTAAGCCAATACAGCAAAACCAATAGCAAACTATATATTGAAACAGCAAAAACAATGTTGGAAAGCCTTGCTTCCCCAAAATACAAAGCCCCCATTGGCAGCAACAAAGGGTTTATATTGATGCACAGCGTAGGTGCCAAGCCCAAACATTCGGAAATAGACGTGCCATTGGTATATGCAGACTACTATTATTTAGAAGCCTTATTGCGGTATGATATGATTAGCAAAAAGCAAAATAAATCCTTGGCTATCAAAGCAAATGATGCACTGGGATTGTTGGCACACGCAAAGAAATAAGTTTCCTATCGATGATTGCCTTAACCATGATGTATAGGAATAGAGGTATTAAAAGAATATGCTGTAGGAGTTGCTTGCCCTGCCCCAATTCTTCCCTTCGTCCTTTTTCCTTCGTGCCGCTTTGAACTATTGAGCATTTGTGGCGAGAAATGCCTAAGTAGTAACAATATTTTTACTTATTTACAAATGAGGAAATACATTTTTATACTTGTAATTTTATTTTGCTCAATCATTTTCAATGAACGTGTTTTTGCTACCAATTACTATGTAAAGCCAACTGGCAGTAACAGCTATACTGGTAAAAGCCCAGCTACACCTTATGCAACCATCCAAAAAGCACATGATGTAAGCTTAGCAGGAGATACTATTTTCATAATGGCTGGCACTTATTCCACCTATAATAGTGCTGGAGACATTGTTACTGTTTCCCGCTCAGGAACTGCTTCAGCTTACATCGTTTATACAAAATACCCTGGCGATAATCCAATTATTAATCCATCATCGTGGAATGGGTTTAAAATAACCTATGGGGCTAGCTACATAGTGATTGATGGATTAACCGTGATGGGTAACAACGCCAATTTAACCCTGAGCGGCGCATTGGCACAGCCAGGTGGTTGTGCTTCTGTTGGGGCAACCCCCAATTCAGGCAGCAGGACCGGAACTTACAATACCAACGGCATTTACTGCGATGGCAGCCAAACAGGCGGCATTACACATCACATTATTATAAAGAATTGTGAAGTATATAACTGTGCAAGTGGCGGCATATCTACCAAGCAATCTGACTACATCACAATTGATGGCAATAAAGTGCATGACAACTGTTTATATGGGGCTTATGCAGGAAGCGGTATCAGCAACCTGAACAACTTAAATTGGGACACAAACACCACGGACTATAAAATAATAGTAAGGAACAATATTGTATATAACAATGAAATGTTGGAACCTTGGTATGGCTACAACTGCCAGATAACGGACGGCAATGGGATAATATTCGACAGCAACAACAACAGCAGTATTTCTATGCCCGCCTATACTGGCAAGAGCCTTTGTGAAAACAATATTGTGTACAACAATGGTGGCAGGGGGGTGAATTGTTTTCAGAGTGCCAATGTAACCGTACTCAACAATACCTGTTTCCAAAACTGCAAAAGCGCATCCATTGCAACAGATGGCGACATTACTGTTAGGACAACCGACAATATAAATGTATATAACAATATCATATTTGCAAGGACGGGTAGGCCAGCAACGGTGCTTTCTGGCTCTACTAATTTTTCTTCAAGCAACAATTTAATGTACAACAGCGCCCAAAACGGTTTTGGTGGCTTGTATAATGTGCTGGCAAATCCTGCTTTTACCGATACGGCCAATAAAATTTTCACCCTGCTTTCAAATAGCCCGGCCATCAATTCTGGTAGCAGTATTTCTGGGCAGTTTTCAACCTATGACATCACCAACCAAGCCCGCCCCTTGGGTGCCAGCCCAGATATGGGCGCTTATGAATACGCTACTGGATCAGCCCCGCAGTTTATGCCAGGCAACTTAGTGGCATTGCGTGCAAACACACAGTCTGCTACCACTGGCACTGTTTCTTTGGTTGAATACACGCCAACAGGCACAGCCACGGGCTATATGGCAACCATGCCATCATCTACTAGCGGCAACCGCCTCACCCTCACGGGTACGGGGTCTTTTGAAGGGCAGCTAAGCCTTTCGCTTGATGGGCGGTACCTGACTTTTACTGGTTACGACACTGCGGTTGGTACTACCAACGATGCTGCCGGGGCATGGGGGGCAACAAAAGTAATAGCCCGTGTTGGGTATGATGGCTCGGTGGACATTTCCACGAGGGTGCCTGCGGCTACCGCTTTCAATGGTGTACCAGTGCGCAGCTTGGCAAGCAAGGATGGCTCTGGGTTTTGGGTAGCCAGCAGCACTAGCAGCTTGCGTTATGTGGCTTTTGGGGCTACGGCTGCAACCACGCAGATAACGGGGGCTGCATACCGTTCAGTAGGCGTTTTTAACAATGGGTTGTTTGCCTGCTCCAATGGTGTAGTTGCTTTCAGCAGCTACCCTACTACTTCATCTACCCCAACATCCTTGGGCTTCACCCCATCATCAAACAACGGCACTTCATTTATAATGTTGGACACCGACCCCACCATTGGGTATGGCACTACTGGCTACGATGTGCTGTATGTTACTGACGCCTCCTCCACCAATACAGGCACAGGTATTTATAAATACTATTGCAATAATGCAGGCACAGCCTGGGTATTGGCAAACTTATACGACCCAAGCGGCACAGGCGCTACTGCTTATACAGCCATTACAGGCACTGTGAATGCGCTGGGGCAGCCAGTTTTGTATGCCATACAAGGCGGCACTGCAAACAATACTATTATTTCCATCATAGACAAGGCAGGCAGAACCGCCAACATGGCTTCTGGCACCACAACGGTAACCTCGCTGGCAAGCGCAGGCAGCACTGCTACTTTCAAGGGCATTGCTTTTGCACCCACCACCCATACTTGGAAAGGCACTACCTCCACTGATTGGAACACTGGAAGCAATTGGAGCGTGGGCACTGTGCCAAACGATGCCACTACTGCATCTGTTTACCTGCCTTATGGAGCTACACAGCTAATGCCCAACCAACCAGTTATTGGTGCTGGCACAACGGCAGCAGTGTATCATTTATGCGTGGCCAATGGGGCTGCTGCAACTATTGGGTCGGCGGCAATACTCACCGTTTCAAAAAATATCAGCAGCAATGCCAGTATCACTGGGGCTGGCACGCTGGGCCTGCAAGGCATAACAGCCCAGGGTATAAGCGGTGGCGGCAGCTATACGAACATTGCCCTCAACAATGCCGCAGGGGCAACCATTGGCAGTGGTACCGGCAACATGGCCAGCATATATGGCAGGCTCACTTTAACGGCAGGGACCTTAACCACAAATGGCAACCTGACATTAAAATCCACTGCCATGGGCGATGCAAGCATAGCAGCAATACCTGCTGCCAACACTACCCCTTTGGCGGGTAATATAACCGTGGAGCGGTACATACCTGCCAAGGCAGCACGCAAGCAGAGTTTCATAGGCAGCCCTATATCCCAATCCATCCGCAATGGCTGGCAGCAGCAAATTTACATTACTGGCGCAGGCACAGGTGGGCAAACCTGCGGCAGCACCACCGGCAACGGCGGCACAACCGATAAATACAACAGCAACGGGTTCGACAAAACAATTACCAACAAAGCAAGCATGTACACTTATGCATTGTCTGGAAGCGGTGCCAGCTGGGTAGCTGTACCCAATACGGGCAGCACCAACCTTACCCCGGGTATTGGCTATGCCATTAATATCCGCGGCGACAGGAACAGCGAGGCAGTAACCTGCGACAACCAGCTGAACCAGACATACCCTGCCGCCCCGCAAGCAGTTACATTAAGCACCTCAGGCACGGTAACCACAGGTAATTTGTCAGTAACGCTAAACGACCCGGCCATTCATTTATATACTTTGCTGGCCAATCCCTACCCATGCCCCATTAGCTTTACTGCTTTCAAGGCAAGCAACAGTGCCGCTATCAACAACAAGATGTGGACATACAGCCCAAGTTATTCCAATGGCAACTACACCACCTATTCCAACGGTATCATCACCAATGGCACCAATGCCGGGTACAACAATACCACCGGCGACTATATAGCCAGCGGGCAAGCCTTTTTTGTGGAAGCCAACACGGGGGGCAGCGTTAGTTTCCAGGAAAGCCATAAAATAAACACCGCCATCCCCAATACCCGTTTTTTTGGCACTACCGTAAATAAAATGGTACGGGTAGCCTTGAAAGACACGGGCAATACGGTGCTGGACGAGGTAGCCATCCGTTTCAACAGTAATGGCAGCGACAGCTACACACAATCTTGGGACGCAGTATCCCTGAGCGGTGGCAGCCAAACCTTGGCCACATTAAAACAAAGCAAACGGTTGGCGATTGCCACCCGAGCGGATTATAAAGGAAATGACACTGCCATGCTGGATATACGCAGTTCCACAGCAGGTGCTTTCCATCTCACCTTTAATGATTTTGAAGGGTTGGACAGTACTGTTTCCATTGTACTAAGGGACAAATTTTTATCAATAAGCCAAGACATCAGGGTAAACAATACCTACGCTTTCAACTGCACTGGCGACACCAATAGCATGGGCAGCCATAGGTTCGAGCTGGTATTTGAAAGCAAACCTACGCTGCTGCCTATTAAGTATATCAGCATGGTTGCTGCATTGGTGGATGGGCTAGCAAAAATAAGCTGGGCAGTATTAGGGGAGAAGGATATAGTAGTTTACGAAGTAGAAAAATCTACAGACGGCATTTCATTCCAATCAATAGGAAAGGTAAATAGCCAAAATTATGGCTTGGCCAATTACAAATGGATTGACAGCAGCCTTGCCAATGGTAGCAATTATTACCGCATAAAAGCAACAAGCAATAACGGAACGGTAAACTATAGCAACGTAGCTATGGTAAGCAATACATCAAGCAGTTTTGTTTCAGTATATCCTAACCCAGTAGTTGGTCGAAAAATTTCATTGGTGTTGAAAAATATAATGCCAGGCACTTACGACTTGGGTATGTACAATAATTTAGGGCAGAAAGTATATCAAGAACAGATTAACTATAGTGGCAATGGCATTTGCCAATTAGTTACACCAGGTAAGTTGCCATCTGGTACTTACTCTTTAGTACTACGTCATACTAGTACGGCGCAAGTGGTTAATTCAGCAATGTTGATAGTAAAGCAAGAATAATTTTTGGGATTGAAAATCATTCATTGATGAATAGGAAAGCAAACATTTTTTGATTTTTTTTTAATAAAATATACGACATGAAAAAAATAGCCATTGTGCTTAGTTTACATTTATTAGCATTGGCTTATTCACCTTTGTGGGCTACGAATTATTATGTAAAACCTGCCCCCGCAGGTAGTAATAGCAACAAAGGGACCAGCCCTACTACACCGTTTGCCACTATCCAAAGGGCACACGATGTAAGTTTAGCAGGAGATACCATATTTTTCATGGCTGGTACACATACTGCGTATAACACGGGAGGAGATATTGTAACCATTTCCCGCTCTGGTACAGCATCTAAATATATTGTTTACACAAAATACCCTGGTGATAACCCCATTATCCATCCCACCAATTGGAATGCTTTTAAAATTACTTATGGGGCGAGCTATATTGTAATTGATGGCCTTACAGTGCAAGGGAACAACAGCAACCTTACTTTAGCAGGTGCTTTGGCACAACCTGGCGGCTGCCCTGCTGTAGGCGCAACACCCAATGGAGGAATTGCTGACGGTACTTATAATACAAACGGCATCTATGTTGACGGCAGTCAAACGGGTGGGATATGTCACCATGTAATTGTGAAGAACTGCGAAGTATATGAATGTGCTGGCGGGGGCATATCTTCAAAGCAATCGGACTATATCACATTCGAGGGCAATAAAGTACATGATAACGCCATATACAGTCAATTTGGATCGAGTGGGATAAGCAACCTGAATACACTGAACTGGGACAATGACACTATAAATTACAAGATAATTGTAAGGAACAATATTGTTTACAACAATGAAATGCTGGAACCTTGGGTTGGATACAGTTGTCAAATTACCGATGGCAACGGTATCATATTTGATAGCAACAACAACACAAGTATTTCAATGCCGGCCTATACGGGCAAAAGCCTGTGCGAAAACAATATTTGCTATAATAATGGAGGTAGGGGCATCCATGTTTTTCAGGGAAGTAACGTTACAGTGATTAACAATACTTGCTACCAAAATTGTAAAAGCAGCGCAATAGTAGATGGCGACTTGAATGCAAGCTTTTCAAGTAATGTGAAATTTTACAACAATATTGCTTATGCCCGAACGGGCAAGCCTAGTTCTACACTGGCCAAGTCCACTAATTTTACTGCCGACTACAATTTGTTTTACAATGGTAGCAAAAATGCGTTTGGCGGCACGCACAACATGGCAAGCAACCCATTGTTTACCAATGCCAGCATGGGCGATTTTACCCTTTTGCCAAATAGTCCCGCCATTAACGTGGGCAGCAGCGTAGCTGGCCAGTTTGCAGATACGGATTTGCTAGGCATAAAAAGGCCTATAAGTCCATTGCCAGACATGGGGGCTTACGAATATAACAAAATATATACTGCCAATAAACAGTTTACGCCCGATTACTTGGTGGCATTAAAAGCAAATGTTACAACCGGCATTACTGGTACAGTGTCTTTAGTTGAGTATGTAACTGTTGGTCCAGCAACTGGTTATGCCGTCGCTATACCAGCCACTACAAAAGGCAAAAGATTGGTAATGGGTGGCAATGGCTCTTTTGAAGGGCAGTTAAGCAGATCGGCAGATGGGCGTTATTTATGTTTTGCGGGCTATGATACCGCTACTGCTATAGCCAATACTACCACTGCGGCATGGTTAGCCACAAAAGTAGTGGGCAGGGTGTCTTTTGATGGTTTGGCTGACTTATCTACAAGGATACCACCATCAATTGCCTATAAGGGTTCAGCCATGCGGAATGTGGTAAGCAATGATGGGTCTTCTTTCTGGGTAACCAGCAATGCTATATCCCCATCGCTGCAACAGGTTAATTTTAAAGATACCAATGCAGCCATCCAAATAAATACCAATTCGTATAGGTCGGTAGGTATTTTCAACAATTCCTTATATGCCTGTGCCAACAATATTGGCACTTTCACTGGCTTGCCTTTTGCTGCTGCTGCTACCAAAAGCCTTGGTGCCAACCCAGCCTCTGGCAATGGGGCTTCCTTTGTTTTGCTGGATACCGATTCCTCAATCAGTTATAACAATACAGGCTATGATGTGCTGTACATTAGCGATGCCAATACCAGCAACAAAGGCACGGGTATTTATAAATATTATTGGAACACGGCCGTAACCCCCAATGTTTGGACGTTTGCCAATGCGTATGACGTTACCAAAACAGGCAATGCCATACCTGCTATTATAGGTAAGGTAAATGCCCTGAACCAACCTGTGCTATATGCCGTTACTGGCAATGCAGCTAACAATGCTATTATTTCCATACTCGATGCTGCTGGCAGGACTGCAAACATGGACAGTGCCAATGTTACTGTAAATACAGTAGCCAATGCGGGCAGCGGTGCTATTTTTAAAGGGGTAGCTTTTGCACCTTTGGCAAATGCTTTGCCATTGCCAGTGAAACTGGTTTCTTTCACAGGTTCTGTAGTGGATGGCAAGGGGCAGCTAAACTGGTCAACCTCGGCAGAAATCAATACAAAATCATTTGTTGTTGAAAAAGGGTTCGATGGCATCAGCTTCTTTGCTATTGGCAGTGTGGCTGCAAACAATACAGTTTCTGGCAGCAATTATTCCTACAAAGATGCATTAACCTATGGTGTTGCCAACTATTACCGATTGAAAATAATGGATAACAACGGGCAATACACCTATAGTAGTGTAGTCAATTTGAAAGGTGGGGATGGCCAAAATGAAATATCGGTTTCCCCAAATCCCATGGTAGGTAATACCCTTACAGTTAGGCATCCTAAAAGTGTGCTTGGCGCTACTATTACCGTTGCAACGATAGAAGGTAAAATATGCAAACAAGTGCCTGTTTTTAATGTTGCTACACAAACAAGTTTCATGATAGATGGCTTGCTGAAAGGCAGTTATGTATTGTCTTATAATGGCTTGGGTAAAAAAGTTTCGGTGGCATTTATAAAAAGATAATGAATGACAATATACCCCTAGAAGGCTTTCAAAAGCCTTCTAGGGGTATCGGGATGGGATGTTTCAGTATTGCTAAATAAGCCTTTAGTGTGTTCCAGCCACTTTGGTTAGTGCTGTAGGATTTGAATTGCCATATGTCTTGTGAAAGACCTAAGTATAGCCATACGCCACAGGTATGCGGTAGCGGAGCGAAGAGAGAGGCCATTCCCTCATTTAAGATAAATAAAGTCATTAGAACGAACACCCCTTAATACCTGAACCCTAATTTTTAACCCTATTATTTGCCAATGGAATAAAAGAATAATAAAATCTTCATCAAATAAATAACCTCTATGAAAACGATTAGGTCGCCATCCTGTCTATGCTACTATTTTTTTGCTTGCTTGCCACAAGTCTTTTATCGATAATGGGTACTCAACCCATTGCAATCAACAAATTTTATTTTACAAACTTGCTTTGCTAAGGATAAACAAATATCCTGTTCTTAGCCTTGCCAATAGTTTAAAAAACTTGAAATATGAAAAAAACATCAAGGCATAGCTATGCCCTTTTAAAAGCGATATGCATCCTGTCCATCATTTGCCATTGCACTTATACCAGCCTTGCACAAACCCCAAAAAAATACTACATCACCCCGGTTGCGCTCTCGCCTGTGGGTGATGGTAGTGGCAACTCGCCCACTAACCCAAAACTATTTGCCAACTTCTCTTCTTATGTATTGAACAGTGGTTTTAATCCTGGAGATACTATTTTCTTGTTGCCCGGTACCTATTCAAAAACCACCACAGCTATTTTTACCATCAGTGCCAATGGCACGGCTACTCAGCCTATCGTCATCACTAGTTACAACAAAGCCAACAAGGCCGTTTTGCAATTGGGCGATAACAATTACCAGGGTATCCTCGTGAACAATGGGGCAAGTTTTATTGTGATTGACAATATAAAAGTGGTAGGCAATATGTCTACTGTAAAACTAACCGATGCCATCCAACAGCCTGGTGGATGCTATGCAGGTGGAAGTGGCACAGTGTTGCCCAAGTTCAATGGCTCGGGCATAGCTATTACCGGAAAGATTTTGAACACACCTATTCCACACCACATAACCGTTCAATACTGCGATGTGTCTCAGTGTGCCTGTGCGGGCATTGGGTCTGTAATGGCTGATTATTTAACCTATCAGTTCAACACAGTGTATAACAATTGTTGGTATTCAATCTATGGCGGTAGTGGCATTTCTAACCTCAATGCCCAAAATGTATCGGGCTATCCAAGGGGGGCAAATGATTATACCATGGTTATCGCCAACAATATTGTGTATGGCAACCAATTAATTGTTCCTTGGTATAATAAAGGGGCTTGTGTGAACTATGATGGCAATGGGATTATTGTGGATACCGATAGCAATACGAATATTGTAGATACACCATTCAATGTTGCGCCTTATACAAACCCTTATACGGGTAAAACATTAATCACCAACAATGTGGTGCACAACAATGGTGGCCAAGGCATTCATATACTCCATAGTAACCGGGTGGACGTGATTAACAATACGGTTTTCTATAATAATAGGGCAAGTTATAGCAGCACGGGCGCAGAACTTTCTAACCAAGGATCTGGTTATGTGAATATGTATAGCAATATTGCTCAAGCAAGAACGGGTATCCTTCCAACAAGGAAAATTGAATCGCCTTCAAATTTTAATTACGATTTCAATTTAATTCCAAACAGTGGCAATTCAGATTTGACTAAGGGGTATTTTACAAACTATTTGCACGACATCACTGGCAACAACAGCCCGAACTTTGTGAGTGCGGTTGATTACCCCGCACCTGCTTTTGGCACTGCCCCGAACGATTACCCCACGGCAGCCTCTTTAACGCCTTATACTGGGAACCTGCAATTGCAAAACACCAGCCCTGCAATAGATGCAGGCAGTTATGTGAGCGGGCAGTTTGCACCAAAGGATTTACTAAACACTTATAATAGAGATGTAGATCCAGATATGGGGGCTTATGAATACCAAGGGAATGATGTTGCTGCTGTTGTAGGAACGGGAACTGGCGTGAATCGAAAATATTTTGACCTCACTTATCCCAACCAATTCACAGGTACAAGTACTTCAGGGATAGATAATTCTATTAACTTTTATTGGCCTACTGGCACATCGCCTATCGGTACCGATAATGCCTATTCAGCCCTGTGGTATGGCAGCATCCAAGCAAAATATTCTGGTACTTTTACGTTTACAACCTATTCCGATGATGGCATCAAACTATTTATAAAAAATACCACCACGCCAGTCATAGATAATTTCACGCCACCAACTGTACAAACGACTACTGGATCCGTTTATTTGCAAAAAGGGATAAAATATGCCTTGCAAGTACAGTATTATAACCAGTATAATGGGGGTAATGCCAAACTTTCTTGGACACACCACCGCTCTGCTGTAGAAGTAGTACCCACGCAATATTTATACACAACAGGTGGAAGTGCCACGCCTTATAGTACGGTATTGGTCAATAATTTAGTAGCCGAAAATTCATCGAAAGTTAATCCTATTGCAGTATATCCCAATCCTGTTAGGGATATAGTGAATATAAGTTTTACGGCAGATACGGAAGGCGATGCAACCATTGAGTTGTTAAATACCGCATCACAATTGGTAAAGCAAAAAAACTATAAAGCAATACAAGGGAATAATAAGGCGTTGGTGAATGTAAAAGGCTTAGTGCCAGGTATATATATCTTGAAAGTAAAAATTGCTCAAAACCCAGAATCAATAACTAGAGTAATAATTAGGGAGTAATAAGTACGATGTCGGGCTTAGGTTTAGCTAAAAACTAAAATCAGCTACTATATAATCTAGCTTCATGTCAGACAGGCCTGCAAAGCCCCCAAGGAGTGGTATATACTAGCGATGGGTATAGCCCATCGCCTAAGTTTTTTATACGCTTACTTTTATTTACCCATTAAACCCGGATTTTGCAGTTGAAATCTATTGCAAGACCCAACTACTTCAAACACAAACACTTGCTTGATTTTTTGGCCTCAACGTAGTGTACTATGTTTTCAGCCAAAAAATCGACTCAAGTGCTTGTGTTTATTGCATTTGAGCCTTTCATAACGAAGTCAACTGTAAAATCCGGGTTAAAAACAAATGCCCCATCCTAAACCAGATGGGGCATTAATACCTTAGTTATATGGTTGTTTGCTTAGGCTTGCACGTTACTTTTAGTCACCCTGCACATTCCCTAAAAGCAAATAGCCCTGTACTTGTTGATACGGGCATCACTTTATATGGCATTGATTAAAACTGGAGTTATAAGTATAGCAATTGGTGGAGAAATGCTAATTGATTCAATTTATACAGTAGCCTATGGCTATAAAATATAAAAAGGTGCAGGTTCTCCTTTGTGTAGCGAAAAAACACCTGGGTAACAAGCTATTTTTTAAACCCATAAACGCAATGCCTGCAACCATTGTTGCAGCAATAGCCCCTTAGGGTATGGTACAATGCCGTGAATACACAATTGTTTCCTTCTTTATAATAATGCAGGTCTTCTATCAGCATTTCTTTTTGGGTAGGGAATTGGTATGCCTTTGCTACTTGCATATCGTGGTTTATTTTGACAAGGCACTCGCTGCAAAGGCACTCGAAATAGGTATTAGATAAAAAATTGATTGCTTCTTGGTTTAGCTGCACCGTATTGCACTGGCAATTGGCTATATCACCCATTTTGCAGGTAAAAGCAGCACTACACTTGGGGCAATATTTTTCTTCGTGTTTATCCATCAGTAAAACTAAACAGCTAACTGCACAATACGGTTGGCTGTTTAGTAAAATATTCTTTGTTCAGTTAGGATTGCCATTTTTTTCATTATGCTTTTAGGTTGGGGTGAAATAGCTTCCGCTATATGGCTTAAGGCATGATATTGAATGGTAATAATAGAAAAGTTATTTGCAGGGATGTACTGAATTGAAAAATTAAGTAGTTGCTTCGTATTTATTTATATTGTTGCACTAAATCTCGTTCAATGCTTAAACGCAAATTAAAGTCATTTAGGCTTTCCCTTGGAAAATGGCTTATCGATTCCACTGGCAAAACAATAAAACTTGACACAAAAACATCCAAAAAAATCCTTTTTGTTCATTATGACGGGAAAATTGGAGATTATATTGTAAGCTCATTTGCCTATAACGAACTAAAAAATCAAGCGGAGTTATTTAAAATAGATATTGCCGGGGCAAAAGGAAACAAGGAAATAATTGAAGCCGATAGCAATATAAGCAAATTGTATATCCTTCAAAAAAACAGCTATTATCATATTGTAAAAACAGGCCTGTTACTAAAAAAAGAAAAATACGATGTTTTAATAAATCCAGCACCACAGCTTAGAAACAGGGATTTGCTATTTATAAGGCTAGTAAATTCACGCTTAAACATTGGGTATAAAAAAGAAAGTTATAAAATATTTGGGCTAAATTATTTATTGCCTGCTAGCCATGCAAGCAATATATATGCACAAATTTTAACACTTATAGGCATAGTGCCTACTAATACCCATTATATACTTCCCCAAAACCCTGCGAAAGAAAATGAAGCGTATGGGTTTGTAGAAAACATTTGCGGCAAAAAAATAATAGCCATCAATTTATTTGGTGCTTCCAGGAGCAGGAAGTTTACAAAAGAAACTGCACTTTTATTGCTTGATACAATCAAAACCGCATTTCCTGGGTATACGTATGTATTGCTTACCTATCCCGCCATAAACAGCATTGTTTCTGAAATAATCAATGAGGCAAACGACCCAGAGTTCTGCTCGTTCCAGCAAACTACTTCCATTTTTCATACCATTGCCATTATTCGCAAAGCAGCTTTGGTGGTTACGCCCGATACAGCAATTGTGCATATTTCAGATGCACTAGACAAGCCATTGCTTGCATTTTACTCTGATGAGGAAGACAATTTTGTCCGCTGGCACCCAGTTGGCGAAAAGGCAGTAGTAGTAAGGTATATAAGCAACATCAACAATGTTTCATTTAGCAAAGTGGAAAATGCACTAAAAAAAATAGCTGATGCCTAGGTGGTAAGAAGTAGCAACCTTTCTTTTATTAGTTTTTTGTGGATGTATGCGGCAATTTTGTTTTGATAGTTTTTGCTACCCAATTGTTTTACCCACCTAATGCCCGAAATGCTATTGGTTAAAAACAATTCATCAGCTTCCATCAAATCTGCTACGGTCAAGGGCACTTCAGCAGCCTCCACCCCAATAGAAGCAAGGTTTTCTAACAAATATCGCCGCATCACTCCATTGATGCCTCCTTCGTCTAGGCTAGGTGTTTTTGCTATACCATCCTTTACAATAAATACATTGGCAATGGTGGCATCGGCTACCCTATTGCATGGGTTTAGCAAAATGGCATCATTTAGCTGCTCTCGTTTTACCCATAATGCCGCCATAGCATAGCCTAAAAAATTATTGCTTTTGATGGCAGAGAAACGATCGCATACTTTTTTTGCATCTTCAAAAACACCTATAATTAACCCATTTTCGTTCAGGTTATTGATAGATGGGTTCAATGACCAAGTTTGTATGATATAATTGGGGGTGTGGTTTTGCGGATCGTACAAGCCCCCGTCGCCACGATAAATGGTTAGCCTTACCCTTGCTAGTGGATGGTGGTTGTTTTTGGTGGCCAGTGCCAAAACCTGCGCTTGCAAGTATGCGGGGGTAAAATGGGCAGGCACATCAAATTGCAACAAAGCTAGGGACGAAAACAACCGATCAAAATGGTAATTGCCCAGCAAAAGTTTGCCATTGCTTACTTTCATCGTTTCAAAACACCCATCGCCATACCTGAACGAACGGTTGCTGGGCGAAATAGCAGCATTGCTTTCCCTAAGTGTTTTCCCATTTTGAATAAGGTATGTGGTGGCTGGCATTTTGCAAAATTAGGGTTAAGGGGAGTGGGATAGGAAAAGAATTGGGTGCATTTCAAATCTTAGCTTTTTATTTATCGGAAACACACGTAATTGATGGAAATAGCCGAACAAACCCTTTAACCTCGCCCCACCCCTACCTCACCCCAACCCTTTCCAAAGGGAGGGGCAAGAACAAGGGAGAGAGAAGGAAAGAGGGGAAATTGAAGAACTACTCGCAGATTTGAAATGGGTTATTTTATTCTTTTTCCGTCATTTATTTTTTTTAGAGTCTATCTTTTTGCTTGTAACTCATTGTTATTCAACTATTTTTTGTTTTTTTAGCCTCGTTTTTCATGATAATTTAAGTGAATTTTATGATGATTTATTGATAATGGAGTAATAGTTTTATTGTAAGAAAATGATAATTTATTAATAAGAAACTGATAAGATTTTGATGGTGGATTATCATTTTGCAAAGTCATTGACCAGTTTGTCATGAGCTAAAGCTAAGATGGCCAGTTCCTGTTTTAATGTAAAGTTAGTATGGATATGTATAAAGCCCAACATGAAAATTCTATATGGGGGAAATATGCCCCCATTGGCGTCCAAAATTTCCCCCATATAGGATACTTGTTTCACTTCAAACACTAAGATGGTTACTAATGCAACATGTTCTAAGAAGTTTATTATTCAGCCTTTTGTAATGCCATCTAGCCTTTAAAAAAATAATGCCATTTTTTAATTCAAATCCCCTATAATTTCATAATATGTTTTTTCTCAAAACAAGAGATAATAAATCATGCTGCTGTTCATCGATTTTTTTTAATTCGCACTTTTCCTTAAAAATGGCTTAAATTTTGAGGATATAACGGTTTTTTGATTGCTTGTATAACATATTAAACGATTGCAATAATGGAATTTGGAAGGGTGCCAGCATATAGGCTGTATGATATTGATTTTACGTTGCCACCAGATCCTGCTTTTAATAACTTGGTGCTAACAGGCAATAAGGAAGATGCCCCTAAGGTATATCTCGGCTGCTCTAAGTGGGGTAGAAACGAATGGGTGGGCAAAATTTATCCGCCTCACACCAGTGAGAAAGAATTTCTGAGCTGTTATGGGCATCATTACAACAGTATTGAGCTGAATGCAACGCATTACAAAATTTATGGCGAGAAGTATATTCGTAAATGGGCAGAAAAAACAGCAGGAAAGGGTTTTATATATTGCCCAAAAATGTACCAAGGCGTTACACATGAGGGTAAATTAGCTGGCAAAAGCCGTTTGACAAATGAATTTCTCGATGCAGTTGCCGAGTTTAAAGAACAGCTTGGCCCTATTTTTATACAAGTAAGCGATTCGTTTGGCCCAAGCCGGAAAACCGAATTGTTCGATTATTTGGCAGCATTGCCTAGAGGCTTGCAATTTTTTTTAGAAGTGCGCCACCACGGTTGGTTTGACGATGCTGCAACAAGAAATGAGTTGTTTTCTTTTTTAAAACAGCAAAAGATTGGGGCTGTAATAACTGACACTAGCAGCCGCAGGGATTGTGCGCACATGCAACTTTCCATACCCAAAGCATTTATTCGCTATGTAGGCAATAGCCTGCACCCGACTGACTATAAACGGATAGATGAGTGGGTGGCTAGGATAAAACAATGGATAGCGCAAGGCATAGAAGAAATCTATTTTTTCATGCACATGCACGACGAAGCATTTTCGCCCGAGCTTACTGTATATATGGTTGACAAACTAAACGCAGCTTGTGGCTTAAAACTAAAAAAACCAGAATTTGTAAACCAAAATTTGCTTTTTTAGGTTTTAGGCAAACCCCTTTTGCAAAATGGCAGAAGAATAGCACTAGGTATTATTGCAATGGATAGTTGTATTTGCTAAAAAAGTTTTATGCAGACGTTTTATATGTCAATTTGTGCATGTCAAAATAGCACCAAGGGTACTTTTCTAAAATATTATTTAATTAACCTTAAAAAAAAAAAAGCCAATTTGCCGTATAAAATTAATTTATCATTAAAGATAATGACAAGATGTCTTTTATTATAGATAATATATATATTATGCCAAGTTGAGAATTCTTTAACAAAGTACGGTACAAAAAAAATTAACAAAATAAAAACTGCCGTTATGATAAAAAAGGAAATGCCTCGCCTCATTAGCATTTAAACGGCAGGCAATGGCACTTAAATAGAATGTATTAAATATTTTGTTATTTGAAACAATCCAAAAATCCTTTTTTAGGGTTGGCTTAGAAATTGATTTATTGAAACCATCTATAAACAATAAAAAAAATTAGAAATGAAATCTTTAGTAAAAACAGCTGGTTTTAAAACTTTATCAACTTTAGCTGTAATCGTGGCATCTCAAGTAGGCGTATTCGCTGCAAACACTAGCACAAACGCATCAAACGATTCTTTAAGTACAGGAAGCGCATTGGGTCTTACCGCTCTTTTGGTTGCAGCCATATTAATACCTGCCTCTAAAAGCACAAAAAGCGCTAGGGCTTAGTAAAAAGCCACATGGCAAATAATAAATTCTATCATCAATAATATCATTTAACAATATAAACAATAAAAAATGAAATCTTTAGGTTTTAAATCATTAGCAACATTGGCTTTAGTAGTAGCATCCCAAGCAGGAGCATTTGCAGCAAGTACTGGCACTGGCACAGAAAATGGATCTTTAAGCACAGGAAGCGCATTGGGGCTTACAGCTCTTTTGGTTGCAGCCATACTTATTCCTGCTTCAAAAGCAGCTAGGAGCGTAAGCATAAAATAATTGCTCGCAGCAATATGCCGCTTTTAGGCTAACAATTAAAAATTGTATCAAAGAGACCATGGGCATGGCCTCTTTTTTTATGCCCATTCTTTTCGCCACAACTTATTACCTGCTTTGGCTTTGGCTTTCTTTTTCTTACCCTTTGCACCGCAATGGCAAAGCCAAAACATCACCGGGTATCATTCTATATTGCTGCCTATCTGGTTTATCTCCTCGTACAGCTCGGGTTGTTTTGGGTCTTCCCCATATTTATTGGGGCCAGGCGTGCCTTCTGTAAAAAGCAGCACCAACAGCCAAATTGGGCCTATTAGAGGGATAAGCCAAATAAACGCATTCCCGCCGCTTTTGTTTACGTCGTGAAGCCGCCTGCACAATACTGCAAGCCAAGGGATGAATGAACCCAATATGCAAATTAAATTAGCAACCCCATAAGGATACTCTTTTTTAAAAACTGAACTTATGGTAACGTCTATAAATGAGGATGCAATAAGGGCTAGTACAGTAAACAAAATAAAATACCAATACTCGCTTCTTCGTGCCCGGCCATGGAACACGGCATATTTTTTTAAAGCTATTAAATACCATTTCATGGGCGGTTGCTTTGATGTTGTTTAAAAAGCCAATGTTTTTCGATAGCCGTACAAAGAAAAATACAATTACCTCAAGATTCATACCCCCACTCCTCTACAACCAAATCTCAAGACAAAGAGGCCTGTAAAGCCCCGACAGGGTGTAAGGTACTATCGATGGGTATAGCCCATAGAATAAAGCAAATTTGCTGCTAATACACAAATGGCATTAATAACTTAGATCGAAAGTTTTTTGTGAGATAAACATTAGTCGTTTATCTGGAAACTTTCTGTATGCCTCATAATTCACTACGAAAATTCGAATCCAATATCCCTCCTATAATACATCCCTTCAAAGTTGATTGTTCCTAACACATCAAGTGATTGCTGTACTGCTTTGCCAATGCTTTCGCCTTTTGAAGTAACAGCCAAAACCCTTCCACCATTGGTTACAATAGCTTTGCCTTCTTGTCTTGTACCAGCGTGAAAAAGCAAGCTACCAGGCACTTGCAATGGCTTATCTGCCCCGGTGATTGGTATATTCTTTTTATAATTGCCTGGATAGCCACCGCTTACGGCCATTACAGTAGCAAAATAGCCATCGGCAAAATTGATGTTAGTATCCTCCAGCGTGCCATTGTCCATTGCTGCAAACAGGCTTAGCAAATCTGTATCTAACCTAGGCAGCACTACTTCTGTTTCTGGGTCGCCCATGCGGCAGTTATATTCTATCACTTTGGCATTGCCGCCTTCGTTCATTAACCCAAAAAAGATAAAACCGTTGTACACCAATCCTTCTGCTAACAAGCCTTTTACTGTAGGTGCAATAATTTTTTCCTCTACCTGCTGCATAAAAGCTTCGGTAATAAAAGGTACTGGGGTTACACAGCCCATGCCACCTGTATTGAGGCCTGTGTCGCCCTCTCCAATGCGTTTGTAGTCTTTGGCGTGGCCAATTATTTTATAGTCAACCCCATTGGTCAGCACAAATACACTTACTTCTATGCCCGTAAGAAATTCTTCTATCACCACCTTAGTACTTGCTTCGCCAAACTGGCGGTTGATAAGCATTTGTTCAAACACTTGCAAAGCATCTTCATGCGTTTCGCTAATCACCACTCCCTTCCCTGCTGCCAGCCCATCTGCCTTTAATACAATGGGCAGCGTATGCTGTTGTATATATTGCTTGCCTGCTTCAAAACTATCTTTTGTAAACTCGGCATAAGCAGCAGTAGGTATGTCATGCCGCTGCATGAATTTTTTGGAGAATGCCTTGCTGCCTTCCAATTGTGCCGCTGCTTTTGATGGCCCCACTACAAAGCCCCGCCAGCCATCGATGGTTTTGGCTTTTTCCATAAAATCGTAAATGCCGTTTACCAATGGTTCCTCCGGCCCCACTACCAGCACATCTATTTTGTTTAGCAGGCAAAAAGACTTGATGCCCTCAAAATCGTGCGTACCCATATCTACTATAATAGCAACTTGTGCTATACCAGGATTGCCTGGGGCAACAAACAGTTTATTGCAATGGTGGCTTTGGGCTATTTTCCATGCCAAGGCATGTTCACGGCCGCCGCCGCCTAGTATCAGTACATTCATGGATGTTTTTTTCTTGGTGCGAATGTAAGTAGTTGGTATAAAATAATGGGCACTTCTATTATCCTGTGCTAATTCTTTTTTTAGGTGCTGCTAGTTGTAAAACTATTATTGTTTCAAACCCCGCTAGGGGTTGAACAATAGTAGCTACGGGTGCAACCCGTGGTGAACAATAGCAATTCTTGCTTAAACTTGAAAGGGGCTTAACCGTTTGCAGCATCATTCTTTAACCCGGATTTTGCAGTTGAAATCTATTGCAAGCCCCAACTACTTCAAACACAAGCATTTGCTTGAGTTTTTGGCCTTGACATAGTACACTATGTTTTCGACCAAAAATTCGGCTCAAATACTTGTCTTTATTGCTTTTAAGCCTTTCATAACGAAGTCAACTGCAAGATCCGGGTTTAAGCAATGAATGGTGCCGCCCCTATTGTTGGTATAGGCAAGTTCAACCCAATCGGGGTTGGTTGCGGTCTTGTATGCCTACCACGGGTTGCACCCATGGCTACTGTTGTTTAACCCTTTCAGGGTTTTAATAAAACCATCAGCACCTAAAAAAAAGAATAAGCCTGTGTTTGGTGAAAGTTATTTTAACAACATCACTAACCTAAATTTGCCCAATGGAATTATCAGCTTTGCGCATTGTTTTTTTAGGCACGCCCGATTTTGCAGTGGCATCTTTAGATGCTTTGGTACAGGCAGGCTGCAATATAGTAGGCGTGATAACTGCCCCCGACAAGCCCGCAGGGCGGGGCATGAAGCTAACCGAAAGCCCCGTTAAAAAATATGCTGTTAGCAAAGCCTTGTACATCATGCAGCCAGAAAAGCTAAAGAACCCTGTTTTTCTGGAGGAACTAAAAAGCCTTAAAGCAGATGTGCAGGTGGTTGTAGCCTTCCGTATGCTGCCAGTAGCCGTATGGGATATGCCGCCAATGGGTACTATAAACGTGCATGGTTCCTTGCTGCCACAATACAGGGGGGCAGCCCCCATTAACTGGGCGATTATCAATGGCGAAAAAGAAACAGGGGTTACCACATTCAAGCTGCAACACGCCATAGACACAGGCGATATACTGCTTCAAACAACCATACCAATAGGTGAAAACGAAACCGCAGGGCAACTGCACGACCGCATGATGCTGGTGGGGGCAGAAACACTGGCAAGCACGATGAAGGGCTTATTGGATGGTACTGCTGTGCCAGTAGGGCAGCAAAAGGTGAACGGTGAAGAGTCAACAGCTAACGTTCAACAGTTAACGGTTAACGGTTCTCATTCAGCAGTCAACGGAGAACTAAAACACGCCCCTAAAATATTTACGGAGACATGCCAAGTAAATTGGGCTGCTTCAACAGAAACCATCCATAATTTAATAAGGGGATTGAGCCCCTACCCTACTGCTTTTACTTTTATCAATGAAAAAAAGTTGAAGATATTTGCTGCCGCAAAAGAACTAGTACTTCACAACCATGAAAATGGAGAAGTATTTACCGACCATAAAACTTACCTGAAATATAGCTGTGCAGATGGGTATATACACATCACCGACTTGCAGCTTGAGGGGAAGAAAAGGATGCTGGTGGAAGAATTTTTGAGGGGGTTTAGGCTTTGATAATGTACTTAATTATAAATAACTAAAGAAAAAAATACAATGACAATGGCAAATTTTTGAGGCAGCATTAGCGACGAAACAGCTGCAAAGCTGCATAAAGAAACAACCAAAAGCCGTAATAGCTGGGAAAAACGCCTAAACAAACAATTAGAAGTTATGCCTCAGGTAAAGTTTGGTAGAATTCACCACAAAAGCAAGAAAACACAAAGCGACCCAAAGTTTTAAGGGAAATAAACAGGAATACAACGCTTATAATCCTCTTCTTTTCTCTTCGTGCTACTTTGAGCCTTCGTGCCTTTGTGGCAAAAAATACCTGCGTATCAATTATTTTGTTTTTTTTAGCAATACGATGTATGCCGGGAAATGGTCGCTGTAGCCTCCTCGGTACGTTAGCCCATTCCATGTACGCATGGGGTAACCCTTGTATGCCCCTGTTGTTTCTACCATAAACTCCTGGTTAAAAACATAAGGCTTCTGGAAGAAAAAACCGTCTTGCTGCTTGTTTAGCCATGGGTAAGTAACCATTATTTGGTCAAACAAAGCCCATGTGTCTTGATAGGCAATAGTGCCTATGCCCCTTTCGTACAAATCTACCCAAGGATTGAATATTTCACCAGGCTTTACATCTTCTGCTTTCCCCTTTGCTTTTAGCACTTTGGTAACGCTTGGGCTAATGGGGTCGTCGTTCAGGTCGCCCATCACAATAATTTTGGCATTGGAGTCTGTCTTGGCTATTTCCTGCACCTGCACTTTGCACACAGCCGCTGCGGCTATCCGACCCGGCTCGCTTTTTTCCACGCTGCCCAGCCTGCTGGGCCAGTGGTTTACCAATACATGCACGGTTTCGCCATCTAGTTTTCCTTTTACCCATAAAATATCCCTTGTGTGCCGCTCGTATTTAGAACGGCTAGGTAGTGTTACTACCAAGGGCTTGCTTTGCTCTGGGGTAAAATATTTTGGGTTATAAATCAAGCCCACGTCTATACCACGCTCGTCTTTGCTGTCGTAGTGTATGATGCTGTATTTCCTTTTCTCCAGCAGTGGATGGTGTATCAAGTCGCTCAACACGGTATCATTTTCTACTTCTGCTACGCCTAGCAGGGCGAGGCCATCCCTGCTGATGTCTGTGCCTACCTGCGAAATAACCGTTGCCAGCTTGCTTACCTTGTCCAGGTAAATGTCGCTAGTATATTTACGCTCGCCTTTGGGCGTAAATTCGTCGTCTTTTACCATTGGGTTGTGGACCGTGTCGTAAAAATTCTCGCAATTGTAAAAGCCTACAATGGCTACTTTGTAATTTTGCTTCTTTTGGGCAGGTGCTAAAATTGGCAAAATGAAAAAAAACAAAAAAAGTCTGCTCATTTTTATAGTTTTTGAAAAATAAATAGGATATTTTAACTAATTTATAGTTTCTAATATTAATAAATTGGTGCTTTCGGTATAAAAAGCAAAAATAATGCTAAACCTTATATACATTCGCAGCAAGAAACAAAGTTTATTTATGAAGAAATTGATGAGTTTGCTATTGTTGGTGGGGGCAACAACTATTGCCACGGCACAAACAATAAAAAAAATGCCCAAAGATTCTGCTGTTATTGGCAACAAGGACAGCGTGCTACAAGAAGAGTTAAAAGAAAACCTTTCTGATAACATCCCTGTTATTTCCTTGGACGACAACGATGTTGCAACAGGCAACTCGCAAAGTGTTTCTTCTGCCTTAACAGCTGGCAGGGACCCTTTTACTTCTGCAGCTTCTTTCAATTTTGGCGCAGCTAGGTTCAAGTTGCGCGGATACGATGCAGATAATTTTACTACGCGTATAAACGGCGCACCACTAGAAAATTTGGACAATGGGTTTTCTCCCTTTGGCCTTTGGGGTGGCTTGAACGACGTGATGCGGAACAAAGATGTTTCTAACGGCTTGAGGCCAAACACTTTTGCATTTGGCGGTTTAGGCAGCAGCACAAGCATAGATGCCCGTGCCAGCAAACAACGGCCACAAACAGAGTTTGGCTATACCTACGCAAACAGGAGCTATAGGCAACGCTGGTCGTTCACGCATAGCACAGGTGTAAGCAAAAAAGGCTGGGCTTTTACCATTAGTGGCAGCCGCCGCTATGCCGATGAAGGCTATGTTGAAGGCACTTACTACAATGGGTGGAGTTATTTTGTGGGCATTGATAAAAAGATTGGCCAAAACAGGACATTGTCCTTAACTATTTTTGGTAGCCCTACCGAGGCAGGTGGGCAAAGGGCTTCTACCAGTGAAATGGACTCTTTGGCAGGAAGCCATTATTACAACCCAACATGGGGCTATCAGGCTGGCAAAAAAAGGAATACCAACGTAACCAAAACAAACCAGCCATACTTTATTTTTACAGATGAAAAAAAGTTTAATAACAAAAGTACCCTTGTAAATGCAGCATCGTTTTCTTTTGGCGAAAGGGCAGCATCTTCTTTAGATTGGTATCAAGGCAATAGCCCAACACCCGATTATTATCGTAACCTGCCAAGCTATTATGATGAGCCATATATTGTAGCTGCAATGGGCCAAGCCATACAAGCCGATATAAACAAACGCCAGATAAACTGGCAAGCTATATATGACGGCAACCGTGGGCGGCTTGATACCATTACAAATGCTTATGCAAATGGTATGCTTGGGCAAACGGTGAAAGGCAGCCGATCGAACACTATTTTAGCCGAGAATGTAACTAATGTAAAAAAAGTAAACTTTAGTTCTACCTTTAATACCAAATTTGGCAACCACGTTGCTTTTACAGCAGGCGTAGTATTCCAAGCACAAAACGACCGCAACTACAAAAGGGTAAAAGACTTGCTGGGTGGCGATTTTTATGTTGACATCAATAAATTTGCTGTAGACCTTTATGACCCAACAGTAAGATTTCCTGACTTAAGCAAGCCAAACAATGTAGTGAAGGTAGGCGACCAGTATAGCTACGACTACAACGTACACATCAATAAAGCAGAAGCTTTTTCGCAAGGCGTATTCAAGTTTAAACAATTGGATTTCTTTGTTGCAGGGCAGGTTTCCAATACGCAGTTCTGGAGGGAAGGGAATACATTGTCTAGTATATACCCCAATAGTTCTTTTGGCAAATCGTATGTAAATAATTTCGATAACTTTGGTCTAAAAGGTGGTATTACTTACAAATTGAATGGTCGCAATTATTTCTATGTAAACGGGGAATATGCAACCAAAGCCCCAGACTTTAGGAGTGTATATATTTCACCTAGGACACGGGATCAAGAGCAAGACAATGTAAGAAGCGAAACAATTACTAGCGTAGAAGGCGGATACTTAATGAATGCTCCTTTCTTAAAGCTAAGGGTATCTGGCTACTATACCGAGTTTAAACACCAAATGGATGTAATGAGTTTCTTTAATGATGATGTATTTGCATTTACCAATTATGCATTGAGGAACATTGACAAGGTTAATTTTGGTGGCGAACTTGGTTTCGAAGCAAGGGTATTGCCGCACTTTACCGTAACTGGCGCAGCCGCAGTAGGCAGGTACTATTACAATAGCCGCCAAAATGCAACAGTAACCAACGACAATAGCGGGGCAGTAGTTGCACAGGACACCATTTACACGCAAAACTTCCGTATCAGCGGCACGCCACAAGAAGCCTATTCTTTAGGGCTAAACTACCGCTCGCCAAAATATTGGTATATTAGTTTAACAGGTAATTATTTTGACCAAATGTGGGCTAGCATCAACCCCATACGACGCACAAAAGACGCTGTATCAGATGCGGTACCTTATTCGGCAGCATGGTACGACATTGTAGGGCAGAAACGCTTGCCAGGCCAGTTTACGCTCGATTTATTTGCAGGTTATTCGTGGAAATTGCCACGGCATTGGCTACATAAGAATTCTTTCCTTAACTTTAACTTTAGTATAGACAACATACTTGACAATAAAAACCTCATTACAGGCGGTGGCGAGCAATTGAGGTTTGATTTTGCTAAGCTGAATGTCGATAAATTCCCACCTAAATATTATTACGCTTACGGTTTAAATTTTGCTGCCAGCGTAGCTCTCCGCTTTTAATAAAAGCAACCTTTTTAGTATTTATTCGTATCAACAATTATATAAACTATTTAAATAAATAACAATGACAAATAAAAGTTTAATTTGGTTTGGCTCTTTGCTAGTAATGCTTGTTTCAAGTATTGCCATTATCTCTTGTAACAAGAAGTTTGACGATCCCCCGGCTTCTTTATCAAATGCAGCTGTTATTAAAGACCCTACCCTCGAAACAAAAATAATTAGCATACAAGCATTAAGGGCAAGGCATAAGTTTAGTGGTTTAGAATATATTTCAGACAGCGTTGTTATTAAAGGGATTGTAACCGGAGACGATAGGACTGGGAATATATATAAAACCATATATATTCAAGACTCTAGCAAAGGAGCTATGGGCTGGGGCATTTCACTAAAATTAGATGGTGGCAGTTTATCTGTAGATTACCCGGTTGGCAGGTTAATCTACGTTAAGTGCAAGGGCTTGTACATTAGTGATTATAGCGGCAGCATTCAATTGGGTCTTCTTGATAATACTGTACCTGCCAATCCAAGTCTTGCGGGCATACCTAGTACTTTGTTTGATACTTATATTGTAAAAGGTAGCCTGAACAATCCTGTTCCTGTAAAAATAGTTACGATGAAACAAATCAATGACTTTGGAAAAGCAGCAGGCCTTAATCTTACAGTTGATTCTTTTCAAAGCTGTGTGATGCAAATACAAAATGCTCAATTTGGCAGTTTCGACTGGGGCTTGGTTTATGCTGACACCTCAGCAGCAAAAAAGGCTGTTAGCCGCAGCTTAAGTGATTGTAGCGGTGTTACAGGCACGGTGGTTTATACAAGCGGTTACGCTACTTTTGCTGGTGTGCCTACGCCAAGTGGCAATGGTACAATTGCAGGTATATATGTTCCATTCATTAGTAATGGCTTTAGTGTAAAGTACACACCAGAACTGGTAATTAGGGATACTGCTGATGTAAAATTCACTGGTATAAGATGCGACCCTACCCCTTCTAAAATAACTTCTATTGCTGATATAAAAGCGATGTACAATGGCAGCGATGTTACTTTGCCAAGCACTGCAATTACAGGGGTAGTAATTTCAGATGCAAGCAATAAAAATATCTCCACTGGAAATGTAATCATTCAGGATGCAACTGCAGGTATAGATTTATATTTTGGTACAGCCATTCCTTTAAATGTAGGTGATTCTGTAAAGGTAGATGTTTCAGGAGGCAAGCTTACCAGTTACAAAGGATTGATAGAAATTAGTTTGAGTTCTGGGGCGGGCGTTAATAAAATAACTGTTGGCAAAAAGGTTACACCTAAAATCATTACTTCGGCAGACTTTAATGCTCAAATGGCTAACCCTGTACCGCTTATTGAATGTACCCTAGTTACCATTTTAAATGCTACATCCCCATCTCCAGCAGATAACTATAATAATTCTGCTACAAATAGGGGCAATGTTACTTTAACGGATGCATTTGGCAAAGTAACCTTATTTACAAGCGCAGGAGCACTATTTTCATCCTATTTAATGTCAACTGCCCCAAAATCATACACAGGCTATGGCACTAACTTTAATGGTACTGCAGAATTAATTCTTCGCAATTTAAATGATGTGAAATAAAATAGCCATTTAATCACGAATATTTTAATACAATAAATAAAAAGGGCTGCCTCAAAAGGGCAGCCTTTTTTATTTTGTATATGCCACCTATTGCATTCCCAACATAGGCACAATATCTATTTATAACTGACCTTAAACAAACTTATACACAAAGTCAATTTTTTACAATGGTTGCAGAAACATTAATGTGATTTTCATCATCACCTAAAACCCTTGAAAAACATCCCATTTTTTTTAAAGATGCGTAACATTAGTAATTCAGGTTTTCCCCCACCATGGGGGCATTTTTGGGTACTCATGGTGGCATATTTCCCCCATATAGGATTGTTCTTTTGCACAAGTCCAAAATCAATCCCACCTTTGTAATATATGGCTCTTGTTGTCGTTGGTTCAATGCCTGCGGCTGCCATAGCCTTGATTCGCTGTCGGGGAGGCTCATTATTAACAGACAAAAAACATTTTTATGAACTACATCCATACTCAAAAAACACCCAAAAATCACTCACTTTTCCACGGAAATCACTCACAAATCACTCACATTTCACTCACAAAACACTCACATTTCACTCACAAATCACTCATCTTAAAAAACATAAAAGCACTGTATTTCAATGAGTTACGATGCAGGAATACCTGAAAATTAAATTCAGGCCGCAAAAAGCCAATAAAACCAAGCGGGCAATACCCCTGAAAATAGGTCCTTAAAAGGTTTCACAATGTCCCATCAATGTTGCAGATAATGCTACTAGGGGTCATCACCAGCACCTCAAAAAAAGAAGTAACCAAATTGGGATAATTAAAAGTTAAGCACAATAAAAATAATTTTTGTACTAAAAGCTATAATATTCAGGAACGCTACAATTGTTAATTGACAAACTTTGGATGAATTGAATAAAAAGTTAAAACAAATTGTTAGTAAAGTTGCGTAAGGTCAGTTTATAATATAAAACACAAACGATGATATCACTAAAAAGCCTGCACCATATAGCCATTATTTGCAGCAATTACGAACGCAGTAAACGGTTTTATACCGAGGTACTAGGCTTTGAGATAAAGCAAGAAGTATATAGGGCAGAAAGAGAAAGCTATAAGCTAGACTTGATGCTAAATGGCGTGTATGTAATAGAATTGTTTTCATTCCCATCGCCAGCAGCAAGGCCAACAAGGCCAGAAGCCACTGGGCTTAGGCATATTGCTTTTGGTGTACATAATATAGTGATAGCAGTGCAGCAGTTGCAAGAACTAGGCATTGGCCACGATCCAGTAAGGACAGACGAGTTTACAGGCAAGCAATTTACTTTTTTCCGAGACCCAGACGATTTGCCAATAGAGTTATATGAAATGTAAACCTTTTATTAAATGAGTTGCATGATTGAATACCTATATAGTACAAGTCTAAAATAGCAATTCCAGTCTTATTCCCTTTGTGCCACTTAGTGTCTTTGTGCAAAAAGCTATGTATCCTTTTTTTGCGTTTTACTGGCATATTGAAGGATGCTGTCAATGGTGCTTTGGCTTGGCGATTGCAGTTTTAAATTATTGATTTGCTTCATCGCCCTTTTAAGGGTTTTGATTTCTTGCTGCAGTTCAATGTCTTCTTTCTTTGCCGTGTCAATGGCCAATTTTAATATAGGCGAACACTCCCCATACAGGTACTGAATCAATTGTTCCTGTGAAAAATTTTGCATAATACTTGCTACGATATAATAAATGAAACAATAATTGTTTCAAAGAGTGCGGATACTATTAAAAACGAAAAAAGAAGGCGATTATTGTGCAAAAGCTATTTTTTATTATTAATTGTGTCTTCAATTATATAAATATCCTCTCCATCTTTTTTCATCAGGTATTTTTCACGTGCAAATTTTTCCAAGGCAGCAGCGTTGTTTTGCAGGTCGGTAAGTTCTTGCTGGGCAGTAGCAATTTCTTGTTGGTAATAATGCTTCTTTGCAAGCAAATCGTCTAGTTTGCCTTTTTGGTCCAACGTATTAAAAATATCCCTTTGGTCAAAAAAACACATCCATACAACAAAGCACAAGGTTGCCAGTAAATATTTGTTTGTGAGGATTTTTGCAAATTTTTTCATGCCTGTACTTTATTATTATTGCTAAATTAAGAGATAAAAATTAAGCAATAAAAGATAAAACCGCAAAGGGCATGAACTTAAATAAAAAGACTTTTGGGGCTCTTTGATTAAATACGTTGTACCCTTCGCGGTTAAACTATCCTATTTGCCAAACTTAATTTTTCCAGCAGGGAAAATGCCTGTACTGCCTAATTCTTCCTCAATACGGATCAATTGGTTGTATTTAGCAATACGGTCGGTACGGCTGGCAGAACCAGTCTTAATCTGTCCGCAATTTAATGCGACGGCTAAATCAGCGATGGTTACGTCTTCTGTTTCACCACTCCTATGGCTCATGATGGTGTTGTAGCCATTGTGCTGTGCTAGGGTTACTGCATTTATGGTTTCTGTAACGGTACCTATTTGGTTTACTTTTACCAGCAAACCATTGGCAATGCCTTTGTCTATGCCTTCTTGCAAACGCAATACATTGGTAACAAACAAATCGTCACCCACTAGTTGGCATTTGCTGCCCACTGCTTGTGTCAATGCTTTCCAGCCATCCCAATCGTCTTCCGCCATGCCATCTTCAATAGAAATGATAGGGTATTGGTTTACCCAGCTTTCCCAAAATTTAACTAGCTCGTCGCTGCTTACTTCCTTACCAGTACTCTTGTGGAATACATATTTGCCTTTAGAACTGTTCCACAGCTCGCTGTTGGCCGCATCCATGGCAATAGCCACTTGGCTACCCGTTTTAAAACCGGCTGCCGTAATAGCCTCCAAAACGGTTTCTATGGCCTCTTCATTGCTTTGTATGTTGGGTGCAAAACCACCTTCGTCACCTACGTTTGTGCTAAAGCCTTTCTTTTTCAATACGCCTTTCAGTGTATGGAAAATTTCTACACCCCAGCGTAAGCCTTCGCTAAAGCTGCTGGCACCTACTGGCATTACCATAAACTCCTGGAAGTCAATTTTATTGTCGGCATGTGCTCCACCATTCAAGATGTTCATCATGGGTATAGGCAATGTCCTTGCATTTGTACCACCAATATAGCGGTACAAAGGCACACCCGCTTCTTCAGCGGCAGCTTTGGCAACAGCCATGCTCACAGCCAAAATAGCGTTAGCACCTAATTTCCCTTTGTTTGGCGTGCCATCCAAGGCAATCATCGCTTCGTCTATAGCTGCTTGCTGGCTAATATCGAAACCTGTGATGGCTTCTGCTATTATTTCATTTACGTTATTTACGGCACCTAAAACGCCTTTGCCCACATACACGCTTTTGTCATTGTCCCTTAGTTCCACCGCTTCGTGGATACCAGTACTGGCACCGCTTGGCACTGCTGCACGGCCCAATGCACCGTCGTCGGTGGTAACATCAACTTCTACTGTAGGGTTGCCACGGCTGTCTAATATCTGGCGGGCATGAACTTCGATAATGTAACTCATAATTGTTTACTTGTGTTTTAAAATGTATTTTAATTTTTATCTGAACCATTCAAACTTGCTTTCGCCAGCTTGTTCTATCTTGTCAAATTCATGATGATCCGATGTGATAATTTTTGCATTATAAATATTTCCTAGAGCCAGAACAAAACTATCTGCAAAAGAAATTCGGTAGTTGGCTTTAAAATAGGCGGCTTTCCTTATATAATCATCATCAATAGTTTTTACTTTGACAATAGGCATTTTATTCAGCCTTGCTAAAATATTTTCAACGTTTACAGAGCCGCCTCTTTTTAGACAATCATAAAAAAGCTCAAGTAATGTTACTTTGTGTATGTATATCTCAATTGTTTTGCTTGATGCAAGTTCAAGTTTTTCCTTTACCAAAATACCGCCTTCCTCGGCATTGAAATAAGCAATTAAAGCACAAGCATCAAAAACAAATTTCTCCATTCTTAATCTTCTAACAATTTTTCTTCTTGCTTGCTTTTCATGAACTCATCGGTACTGCTCAAGCTGCCAGCAAACATTCCATAGGACTCATGTATTAGCTTTAAATATTCTTGTCGTTTTTCTTCTTCTAAGTCTTTAGCTATAGGCACCACCTTAGTTAACTTTCTAGCATTATGAGAATCTGCCGACTCACTTATTGGTTCATGAAATATCTTTTTTGCTCCCATACTAAAAGCTTTGCGGTAAAAGTAACAATTTCTTACGAAGTAAGGCTATGGAAAACATCTTCCAAATTTGTATGGCTTTCGTTTACCAGCGATACAATGTTCAGGTTGTGCCTTAGCACTATTTCCATCAGTTGCTTGCGTACCAAATCTGGGCTTGCAGTAGTAAATGCCCACTTGGTATCAGATAATCTTTGGGGGGTATCTATACCTGAAAAAACATCTAATGATACCCTTTCTTGCAGTTCTATTACTATCTTATTAGATAGCTTTGTGCCCGAGGTTAATTTGCTCAATACATCATCCGCAACTATTTTTCCTTTGTTAATAATAATAATGCGGTTGCAAATAGCTTCTACTTCCTGCAAAATATGGGAGGAAAACAATACGGTCTTGTCTTTGCCTTGCTCCTTGATAACATTGCGTATTTCTATAATCTGGTTAGGATCTAGGCCACTCGTAGGTTCGTCCAATACCAATACTTCTGGGCTATGTATCAAAGCGGCGGCCAAACCCACCCGCTGCTTGTAACCTTTGGATAGCTGGCCTATTTTCTTTTTGCTTTCAATGGTTAAACCCGTCAATTTTATTGCTGTTTCTACCGCCGCTGTTATATTGCTTATGCCATGCACCCCCGCTATGAAAACCAAGTATTCCCGCACATACATATCATAGTACAATGGGTTGGCTTCTGGCAAATAACCAATTTTTTTCTTGGTGGCGATAGGGTTGGTTGCTACATCTATGCCGCAAACTTGCACATTGCCAGCATCGGCAGACAGGTAGCCAGTAATCATTTTCATGGTAGTGCTTTTGCCCGCACCGTTCGGCCCCAAAAAACCAACAATTTCCCCTTTGTTAATGTTAAAAGAAATATCGTTCACGGCTTTTTGCGTACCGTATATTTTAGACAATCCCTGTATCTTAATTGACATGAGGACAAAAGTAATTGATAATTAACAATTGATAATTGACATTCGGCAACCCGAAATCATAAAATTATTGTTACTATTTACCCAACGATTATGTTTTTTTAGCCACAAAGGCACAAAAACACGAAGAAACACAAAGAAATAACAAGGTTAAAAGGCATTTATAACATAACTATTCTTAGTTATTTTCTTTTGCTCTTCTTGCCTTAAAACTTTGTGCGGCTTTGTGTCTTCGAGCCTTCGTGGCAGATTAATCAAACTTGCACTTTAGTAGTAACAAGAAAACCAATTTATACATTTTGTTGGCTATCTGTCTTTTGTCGCTGTTTGGCGTTATATATTTGGTTTTATTGCGGTTCTATAGATTATTAACCGTTTAACTGTTTACCTATGTTACAACTATTTGCTGCTTTGCACTTTACTACATGTAATGTTTCGGTATAAAATGTATTATCACGCAATAAGCAACTACTTCATTTTCAATTTGTTTGCATGAGCATAAAAAGAAGAGATTTTATAGGCCTCGCCTCTTTGGCAGCTGCAACGGGAATAACAACTGGCTTTAGTTCATTTGCCTCTGGCAACAAAAAAAAGGCGGGTGGCATTGCCAATAGCCTTAACCTAATAACCGATGATGCAGTGCCTATTTCAGTAAATGAAAGAAAGAACAGGATAGCAAAAGCCCAACGCTTGCTTTTGGAGCAAAAAATGGAAGCGTTGGTACTAGACAGTGGCACTTCCATGGTGTATTTTACTGGTATCCATTGGGGGGAAAGCGAACGAGCCATGGTGGCCATTATACCTGCAAGGGGCGATATACAATATGTTTGCCCAGCTTTTGAAGAAGCCCGCTTTCGCCAACAAATAAGCATTGGCAAAGACGTATATACATGGCAGGAAGACGAAAGCCCCTACCGTGTTGTAGCCAAGATTTTTAAAACTTTAGCCATAGTTGTTGGCACTATTGGCATAGAAGAAAAAGTACGTTTCTTTGTCATGGATGGCATACGGAAGGAAGCACCGCAGCTCACCTATACAAGTGGCGACCCAGTAACCATCCCTTGCCGCATGATAAAATCGGCAGCAGAAATTAAGCTGATGCAAAAAGCAAACGATATTACACTTGCTGCCATTAAAAGAAGCGCAGAAAATTTGAAAGAAGGCATGTCGCAAAGCGACCTTTCAATCATGATTATGGATGCGCAGAACGAATTGGGGGGCAAAGCCGATTTTGCTTTATGCTTATTTGGCAAGGCATCTGCTTTTCCACATGGGTTAAAACAGCCGCAGACACTGAAAAAAGGGGATATTGTACTGATGGATTGCGGGTGCTTGGTCGAAGGTTACAATTCAGACATTACCCGCACGATTGTTTTTGGTGCGCCGCCAACAAAAAGTCAGCAAGAAATATGGAACCTCGAAAAAAAAGCACAGGCCGCAGGCTTTGCTGCCGCAAAAATTGGTTTACCCTGCGAAGCTGTTGATGCCGCTGCCCGTGCAGTAATTACCAATGCAGGTTTTGGGCCCGGTTACGCATTGCCAGGCCTTCCGCACCGCACTGGGCACGGTATTGGCATGGACGGACATGAGTGGGGCAACATGGTGAAAGGCAACAAACAGCTAATAGAACTGGGTATGTGCTTTAGCATAGAACCAACGATTGCCATTGTAGGTGAATTTGGCGTTCGATTCGAGGATTGTGCTTACATGACCGAGGATGGCCCAAGATGGTTTTCACAGCCTAGTAAATCTATGCAAGAACCTTTTTAGGAACGCTGTATAAAAAACTTCAACAATTGCTTGGCTTACATTCAGTCTACCTAGAAAGTTTTTGAAACCTTCTAGGTAGGCATCTATTAAATCAAAGCATCCCGCAATGCCCCTGCTTTTATGCTATGGCTTTTTTCATTAAATTCTTTAGCTGCCCCTACAAAACCAACAAACAAAGGTGCTGGTTTTTCCACGGTGCTTTTTAATTCTGGGTGGTATTGCACGCCAATAAAAAATGGATGCCCTGGCAGCTCTATTATTTCTACAAGCCCAGTTTCTGGGTTTACGCCAGTGGCTTTCATGCCGTTTGCTTCAAACTGATCTAGGTAGCTGCTGTTAAATTCATATCGGTGCCTATGCCTTTCACTAATGTTGGTCTCGCCATAAATGGCATGGGCAAGCGAGCCTTCGGTTATTTCGCAAGGATATGCACCCAAGCGCATCGTGCCGCCCATCATTTTAATTTTCTTTTGCTCCTCCATCATGTTTATCACAGGGTCGGGAGTATGTGCATCCATCTCAGTAGAGTGTGCTTTTGGCATACCTAATACATTTCTTGCAAACTCAATCACCGCCATTTGCATCCCTAGGCAAATACCAAAGAATGGCATCCCGCTTTCACGGGCATACTGCACGGCTACTATCTTTCCTTCAATGCCACGCACGCCAAAGCCGGGTGCAACCAACAGGCCGTCTAATCCATCTAGCTTTTCCGAAACATTCTCACTTGTTATAAATTCGCTATGCACATTTACAATCTGCACTTTTACTTCGTTTACAGAGCCTGCGTGTATAAAACTTTCTAAGATAGATTTATAAGCATCTTGCAGCTCTATGTATTTGCCAATCAAGCCTATGGTAACTTTGCTTTTTGGGTATTTTAATTTGTCTAGATAAACTTTCCATTTATCTAGGTTAGGTTCACCGTATTGTGTAATTTTTAGTTTTTTCAAGCAAATTAAATCCAGTTTTTCACGCAGCATCAGCAAGGGTACTTCGTATATGGTGCTTGCATCCATTGCTTCTATTACCGCTTCTTGTTTTACATTACAGAACAGGGCTATTTTTCGCTTAATATCGTTGCCCAATGGCTCTTCTGTCCTGCAAACCAATACGTCAGGGTGTACGCCTGTTTCGCTAAGCATTTTCACGCTGTGTTGGGTAGGTTTTGTTTTTAGTTCCTTAGCTGCTTTCAGATAAGGAACAAGCGTTAAGTGTATTACCATCACGCTTTCTTCTGGCAGTTCCCACTGCAACTGGCGTACCGCTTCTATAAAAGGGAGGCTTTCAATATCGCCTACCGTACCGCCTATTTCTGTGATTACAATGTCAAATTTGCCTGTTTTGCCAAGCAGCAGCATCCTACGTTTTATTTCATCGGTTATATGTGGCACTACCTGCACTGTTTTGCCCAAAAAATCTCCATTTCTTTCCTTGTTTATTACGGTTTGGTAAATACGCCCTGTTGTTACATTGTTTGCCTGCGAAGTATAGGTGTTTAAAAAACGTTCGTAGTGGCCAAGGTCCAAGTCTGTTTCTGCCCCGTCTTCCGTTACAAAACATTCGCCATGCTCATAAGGGTTCAGCGTGCCTGGGTCTACGTTTATGTAGGGGTCTAGCTTTTGTATGGTTACAGAAAGCCCTCTTGCTTGCAGCAGTTTTGCCAAACTTGCTGCAATAATACCTTTACCTAAACTACTGGTTACGCCGCCAGTTACAAAAATGTACTTTGCCATAATTTATATGTATTAAAGTTTAATATCTCTTTTTGGGGTGCACCCCAGTATTTCAAAGCCTGTCAAAATACCATTGCGAAATAATGCACAACAGGAAGCCTTTTCGTTGATGAGAAACGATTGAAATAAGGCACGACTAAAATATATTGTTGGAAATACAGCTATTGAAGTCATGCAAAACTAATGGAAAAAGTCGGTGTAAAGAAATTGATGTGTGCATAAAACTTTTTCGCTTTGTCCCAGGGTAAATGCATCAAAATTCTTTTTGCTCGAATCTTCGAGTTTGACACCAGTCTTGGCACAAGCCACCTTATTTTATCAGGTCAGCCGCAGGCTGATTGAAAAAAATGCGCAGCAAATTTTTTTCAAAGGATAAAATAGAGTGGCGTTGCCAAGACGAAGCCCGCCGGCTATGAGGCAAAAGGACTAAAAGAAGCATTTAACGATAAAAAAGGTAATTAGGCATGGAATAAATTTTTGATGCGTTTGCCCTGCGCTTTGTCCTGATACACCTCAATCTGTAAAAAACCTTATCTTTGTTTAGAAATGTACTTGACAAAAACTACTTACCAAACTAGTGTCTTGGCAACCCAATCATAGTTTTTTTTTTACTAATATTAAGATAGTTGTAGTCCCAAAATTTGGTCTTGTGTTTATGGCTTCAAAATATGCACAAATCAGGCACAAAATGAGCATAAAATAAGCACAAAATAAGCATGAAATAAGCACAAAATAAGCATCAAAATTTGATATTATTATTGATAATCAATGGCTTACAAGGTTGGTAACGATTTTTGAAAAAAAGCGAAAGAATAAAAACCCCAAAAAAATGGCAAAACTGAAACTATTTTAATATAACACTAGGAAATATCGATATTATTAAAAATATGCAAATATTGTCCCCTTGCCCAGTTCCTGTTATTTTTTCCTTTGGGTAACTTGTCCCGGTCTTTCGGGAGGGGTGAGGTTGAGCTATGTTGATTTTTTAATAAAAAGCGAAAAACGTCTATGAACTCAAATTGTAAATAGGGCTTGCTGTATTTTTAAACTGATTTATATATAAAAGAAGTAGTATAATTATTCTCTTTATTCAATTTAGAGGCATCTTTAAACATGTTTTAGGAATTGGTGTTGTTTATCCCAACGTTTAACCATCAAAAAAATAAAAATGAAAAAACTGTTGCTCCTTTTTGTTGCTGCCTTGTGCTCCGCAGCCTTGCTTAGTTACACTTTCAAGCCCAAAGAACATGCTTTTTTATCCCCTGATGGGTACATAGCCTGCTATAATCATGCTGTAAAAGACCAGATACAGCTAGATGCAGCCAGCCCCGATTTTGTGAAACTGCACGCCAACCCCTTGTATTATACATTAGAAAACCCCACTGGCAGCATGGTGTCTTTTGCTTCGGCCGATGGCAAAGCGGCACAAGGCTATTATATCAAACCAAAAAAGAAAAGCAACAAATGGCTATTCGTGATACAAGAATGGTGGGGGCTAAACGACAACATTAAAAGGGAAGCAGAAACATTTGCCAAGGAATTTGCTGATGCCAATATACTGGCCCTAGATATGTATGATGGCAAAGTAGCCACCACCCCCGACAGTGCAGGCCTGTACATGAAGAGTGCCAAATCGGAACGTTTGGAAAGCATTGTGAAAGCTGGCATTGCTTATGCAGGCCCTAAAGCCAAAATTTATACGTTAGGCTGGTGCTTTGGTGGTGGCTGGAGCTTGCAGTCAACACTATTGGCGGGCAAGCAAGCAGCAGGGTGCGTAATGTATTATGGCCGCCCAGAAACCGATGTGGAAAGGCTAAAAACATTGAACTGCGACGTGATTGGCTTTTTTGGTAATAAAGACAAAGGCATAGCACCCGCAATGGTAGATGCTTTTGAAAAAAACATGAAAGAAGCAAGCAAGCAACTTACGATTTACCGCTACGATGCCGCCCATGGTTTTGCCAACCCTAGCAACCCCGTTTACGACAAAGCCGCCACTGAAGATGCACACACAAAAGCGGTTGCTTTTTTAAAAGCTCATAAGTTGTAGCCCATAACTCATTCTTATTTTAATGCCCAAAACCATTACAGGGTTCAAAACCCTATAATGTTTTTGGGTTTTTATCCACCTAACATAACCCTATACATTTATCCTTATACAAATACATTAACTTGCATTTGTGTAAGGATATTTTATTTATTGCATTGGTCTTAATTAAGGCATAGTCTCACCATTATAAGGCCATGCTACAATAGTAAAAAATATTTATACATGGTAATAGCGGGCTAATCTTTTACATTTGCGATGTTGCGACACTTTTCTAAACTAAAGGAAAGGAATGTTAGCACTAAGCATTACACAACAATGCAATGCCTTTAAAATAAAAATAAACGAAGCTGCGAAAGCAGCCTACTTGGGAGCAATAAACATGGCAAGAATAATTGGGGTCGCAAATCAAAAAGGTGGCGTGGGCAAAACCACCACTGCTATTAATGTGGCAGCAAGCTTTGCCGTGCTGGAATACAGGACACTACTGGTAGATGCAGACCCGCAAGCCAACAGTACCACTGGCACAGGGTTCGACTTGCACAATATTACCAGCAGCCTGTACGACTGCATGGTGAATAATGCAAAAGCCGAGGATGTAATATTGAAAAGCGAAATACCGCATTTAGAGGTAATACCCAGCCATATAGACCTGGTGGGCGCCGAGATAGAAATGATCAACTACCCCAATCGTGAAAATGTAATGAAAAACATTTTGGATGCGGTAAAGGACAAGTATGATTTTATTGTGATTGACTGCTCGCCTTCCTTGGGCTTGATAACCGTAAACGCATTGGTAGCTGCCGACAGCGTGATAGTACCCGTGCAGTGTGAGTTTTTTGCATTGGAAGGGCTTGGCAAATTGCTAAACACCGTGAAAATAGTGCAAAGTCGCCTGAACCCACAATTACAAATAGAAGGCATACTAATGACCATGTACGATGGTCGCTTGCGCTTGTGCAACCAAGTAGTAAGCGAGCTTAGAAGGCATTTTGACGACATTGTTTTTGCAACCATCATCCACAGGAACAGCAAGCTAAGCGAAGCCCCAAGCGTAGGCAAGCCTGTTATATTGTACGATTCCGACAGTAAGGGGGCAAACAACTACTTGAACCTAGCAAAAGAAATACTACAAAAAAACGAAATGACTAAAATGACCAACGAAGAAAGGATTTTAGATTAATTTCTAGCCACTAGGCACAAAAACACAAAGAAGCACAAAGGAACGAAATAGATTGGTTTGTATTTTTCACAAAGGCTTATCCATTCACTTCAATTTTTTTAATCTTTCTTTGCACGAATGCACGAGTAGGCACTAGTTTTTGATTCGTGTTTATTCGTGCATTCGTGGCAAATTTTATTTTTAAACATTGCCCTGGTTTGTGGCAAATAAGTCCTTTATTTCATTTCAAAAACTTTGTGCCGTTTTAAGTCTTCTTGGCTTCATGGCAAAATATTAATATAAAATGGCATCTTCCAAGTTAAAACAAGATTTATTGGGCAAAGGCATCCGCTCTTTGCTGCAAAATATTGACACCGATTTACAAACCACCGAGGGCAAGCTAAGGAACGAGGTAGTGGAAAAAGCCACGGCTTCTACCCGAGTGCCGCTTAGTAGCATTGTAATAAATCCCAAGCAACCACGCCGGGACTTTGACGAGACGGCATTGAACGAACTAGCGGCCTCTATTAAACTACACGACATTATACAGCCGCTTACCGTAAGCAGGATGGCGGATGGCAAATACCAGCTAATAGCGGGTGAAAGGCGGTACAGGGCTAGTAAAATTGCTGGGTTAATAGACATTCCTGTATATGTAAGGGAAGCAAACGACAGCCAATTGCTAGAGCTGGCATTGCTGGAAAACTTGCAGCGCGAAAACCTGAATGCCGTGGAAATAGGCCTTAGCTATAAGCGGATGATGGAGGAGCTAAACTATACGCAGGAGCAGGTTGCAGAACGCATGGGAAAGGAGCGCAGCACGGTTACCAATTATATCCGTTTACTAAAATTGCCGCCAGATGTATTGTTCGCCGTGCGAAACGGCAGCCTTAGCATGGGCCACGCAAGGGCATTGATTAATATTGACACTGTTGATAGGCAGTTGTATGTTTTTAATGAAATAAAAGCCAAGAGCCTTAGTGTAAGGCAAACCGAGGAACTAGTACGCAACCTGTATAAAACAGAAAAGCCTGCGGCTAAGTTGCCAGCAGCCAATAGCTTGCCGCCAGCTTACAAAAAGATAGAAGACAACCTTGCCTCCCACTTTAGCACTAAGGTTAAAATGGCTGTTAATAAAAACGGCACAGGCAGCATCACGCTGGAATATTTCTCTTTAGAAGAACTGAACAAAATTTTAGATCAGATGAACATTGTTGTAAGCTAGTACTTAGCCATGATATTGCGCCGCATTATATTATTGCTTTTTTTAGTTGCAAGTACGGGGTCTTTATGGGCACAAGCCGATAAAACAACCCAGTCTGCTACGCTATTGTCTTCAACCAAAGACTCGCTAAAGGGGCTGGAAGTAAAGGATGCAAAGGAAGTAATAGATACAGCCACAAAAAAAAGGCATATACCTAAAATTGCCACCCGCCGCTCCGCTATTATACCGGGCTGGGGGCAGGCCTACAACCATGAATATTGGAAGATACCCATTGTATATGCGGCGTTGGCTATACCCACTTATACCTATTTCTACAACAATAGTTTTTATAAAAAAACCAGGTTTGCCTATCAGGCAAGGTACAAAGCCGCTATTAATACAAACGACACCACAGACATTGCTAAAATAGATCCTCAGCTAAAAAACTTAGATATATACTCCCTGCAAACCTACAGGAACCAATTTCGGCGCGACAGGGATTATTCCATGCTATGGTTCTTTATTTTGTGGGGCGTGAACATAGTAGATGCCACGGTATTTGCACACCTTAAAGACTTTGATGTAAGCAACGATTTGAGTATGCACATTGCCCCCACTATCAATTCAATAGATAAGTTGCCCGGCGTGAACATGGTGCTAAGTCTAAAAACACCCAAGCATGGGGTAAGCAGCTTGGCAAGATGAGGGGAGTTATTTTAAGTTTTTTTTGGCTTCTCCAATTTACACAACTCCCATTGTTGTTTTTGGATACTAAGTGGCTTACTAAAAACCCTAAAAGGGTTGAACAATAGTAGCCATGGGTGCAACCCGTGGTAGGTAAATAAAAGTAATTAGTCATTAATCTTTAGTTAGTAATTTATCAATTATCAATTCAAATGAAAATAGCATTAATCGGGTACGGCAAAATGGGCAAGGCGATAGAAGAAATTGCTATTGCAAAAGGGCATGAAGTTGTTTTAAAACTAGACATATCTAACCCAGAAGATTTTACTATCCCAAACTTGAAGCAATGCGATGTGGCTATTGAGTTTACTAGCCCCCATAGTGCCGTTGGCAACCTGAAAAAATGCTTTGCGGCAGGCTTGCCTGTTGTTTGTGGCAGCACGGGATGGCTGGCAGAATGGGCCGAAGTAAAGCAAGCATGCGAAGCCAGCAACGGGGCATTGGTATATGCAAGCAACTATAGCATTGGGGTAAATTTGTTTTTTGAACTGAATACTTACCTCGCAAAACTGATGCACAACCATGCAGACTATGAAGTGCTGCTGGAAGAAATACACCATACCGAGAAAAAAGATGCCCCAAGCGGCACGGCCATTACTTTAGCAGAGCAAGTGCTAAAGCATATTGCAGGAAAGAAACAATGGGTAAACCATATTAGCGACAACACCGAAGACCTTGAAATTATTAGCGAAAGGATAGACCCCGCACCCGGCACACACAAGATAAAATACTACTCTCCTATCGATGATATTGAAATTATCCATACCGCCCACAACCGCAAAGGCTTTGCTGGCGGAGCCGTGCTCGCAGCCGAATTTGTTGTTGGCAAAAAAGGCATTTTCAATATGAAACAGGTGCTTGGTTTGTAAAACCAATAACAGTAATCAATATATGTACTGTGAACCTTGAATACGCAACCTCTCATTAGAGTAAATGTGTATTCAGGGATTTTTTATTTTATAAAGATAATAAAAATGACAATTAAATAATAGTGATACAGGCACAAGGCAACAAGGCAAACGCATAAAAATATTGTTTTGATTTAATCTTCGAGTTTCACACCAGGACTTGCATAAGCCACATCATTTTATCTGGTCAGCCGTAGGATGATTGAAAAAAATCGGTACGATATTTTTTTCAAAAGATAAAATGGAGTGGTGATGCAAGTCCGAAGCCCGCCGGCTATGAGGCAATAAGACTGAAAAGATATATTTTAAGATAAAATGTCAATTAAGCATAGAATAATTTTTGATGCGTTTACATAATAGAAAACCAAGTCTTCTCTATTTCCTTCGTGCCTTCGTGGTAAATAATACACCCTTTCCATACCCCTAAGTCTAGGGGTATTTTGTTTTGTAGATATAGTTCACCTTTGTATCACCAAGGGCAATTAAAGGCTCACGACAACAATTGCTTAGGGAGGTTTTTTATTTACACAAACAATTAAATATTCCGGCTATGTTTACTTCTTTTAAAATGAATGTTGCTGCAATTGCAACTGCAGGTGCTATCCTCACGGCTACCATCACTGCACCGTTTACACAAATTTTTGGCAAGCACTATGATGGCAAAAAAGATTTTTCTTGCTGCAAGGCAGACGAGTTGGTTATCCACCACTACTACACTGTAAGTGTTTTTTGGATAGAAGTAGCAGATGGGTACACAGAAGAAAAAACTGGGAAATCAGCACCGGGTGGTTGCGTTATACAATGTTTGTAGGATAGGGTGAGTTTGCTAAAACCCTGAAAGGTTGAACAATAGTAGCCATGAGTGAAACCCGTGGTAGGAGTATTGCACAAAAAAACCATTCCAGTCCATAAATAACCAAGGGTATTTACAAACTGAAATGGCTTAGGCAAATGGTATGGCAAACTAAAATTAATTTACAAAGAAAGGTATTGTTTGCGTGGCAGTGCTGCTTATAAACTTGGCATATACCATGCCTTTAGTGGTAGTGTTCACGTTAAAGCTAACTGTGTTTGTGCCAGCAATAATGGGTTTAGTAATACGGCCAATCACCTTGCCACCCGCATCAACCAATAAAATCTGTATGTTTTCGCTTTTGTTGCTGGTTATTTGTGCTGTTAATAAGCCGCCCGCTTTTAAAATAGTTGGGTATATCTTATTAACACTAAAGCTGGTTGCTTTCATTATTACCGATACTACTTTAGAATATTTAAAACTACCATCTTTATCCACTTGTTTCAGGCGGTAAAAAATAGCCCTTCCAAAAAAAGATGGCTTGTCATCCGTATAGCTATACTGTTCCAAAGTGCTGCTATTTCCTTTTGCAAATACTTTATCTATGCTATAAAAAATTTGCCCATCATCGCTTTTTTCAACGCTAAAAAAGTTGCTGTTTACTTCTTCCGTTGTTTGCCATGCTAGCTGCACGCTGCTACCTGCTGCGCTGGCCGTGAAGTCTTTCAATGAAATAGGCAGTGCTATTGTTGCCGACCCACTGTAAATATAATCTCCTTGGTTACCATTTGCACTATTGGCAGCATTGCCCACAAAAAAGAAATTAACTGGTGCGCTCCCAGTTGCTGGTGCTGTCCAATGTAGGTTGCTATAAGTGAACGTTTTTGAAGCCGTAGTTTTCACTGCGCTAAAATGGCTAAGTTCTGCCCCATTGGGTTGTGCATTAGCATTGGTTGATGTGAATGTACCAAGGGCAGCACCTTGTTGGTCAACTGCTGTAATAGAAAAGCCCCAACGTTTCCTGTCTGCTGTGCCATGGGTAATGGTAAGTGCAAGGTCGTATGTTTTGCCAGGCACATAACCACTTGCAGGCAGCCCTGCTACTGTAACATCGCCGCCACCAGAATTTAAGGGGAACGAACTATGGCAATCAACACAATAGTTGCCACTGGCACCGGTGTAGCCCTGCGGCGGCTGCGAGCTGAAATAAACACGTTTTACAGAAGACTGCAAAAAGACAACCAATGTTGCCAGCACAAGAATAGTAGAAAGTTTTTTCATTTTTTTAAGAAGCGTTTGGTGAATAATGATTGTTAATAAAAGCTAGTTCGTGATGTTTGTGCAAAAGGTTGCTTTAGGGGAGCATATTTTTTTGGTTAAGTAATAAGTCATAAGTAATAAGCCATAATTACCTTAATATAATTCTGAGAGGGTTTGGTTCTTGCCCCTCTCCTTCGGAGAGGGGTTGGGGTGAGGTCTCTAAAATAATTAGTATTAACTTAATTAAGTCTGCATAATTAATTACCTTAATATAATTCTAAGAGGGTTTAGTTCTTGCCACTATCCTTCGGAGAGGGGTTGGGGTGAGGTCTTTAAAATAAATAGTACTAACTTAATTATGTCTGCATACTTATCCTAAATTATTTGTGCCTTTATATCCGTATTGGCTTCTGTAATTGTGTTGCCTATTCCTTGCTTACATAGTAGCAAAAAAACAAAAAATATTTTGCTCCTTTTATAAAGGGTGCATAAAGTCTCCCTACAAGTAACTGGTGTTTAGCTAAAAACAACCAATTAATATAAAAAATTAGTGCTATTCGTGCATTCGTGGCAAATTGGTTGTATAGGAGTTTTTCAGTTATCTGCCTTTTTTGATTTGTCCTGAAACGTGACCTAATTTATAAAAACCTTATTTTTGTTGTATAATTACACTTAGCAAAAAGCATTTACAAAGCTAGTGTTCCGGCAGTCTTATCGTAGTTCTTTTTTTATTAATATTAAAATAGTAGTTTTTGAAAATTTGGGTATTATAATTCCCTATCAATAAATTATCACTTTACTATCATAAAATGATTGGTTTATTATCAGCTTCCTATCAATAAATTATCAGTAACTGATAGTAAAATTATCATGAATTATACTTTTTTTCTACTAAAAATTCGACAATGTTATTGATAATCAATGGTTTACAAAGAAGGTGAGAATTTAAAAAAAATTTCAGAAACGGCAAAAAAGACCCAAAATTGGCAAAACTGAAACTATTTTAATAAAAAAACTGTGAGTGTAATAATATAAAAAATTGTACAAGGGTTCTCAGTTTGCCCTCTACCTTCTTGCCCCACTCTACCATGGGAAAGCTTGTCGCAGCCTTTCGGGATAAGTCAGGTTGGCTGGAGCAGGGTTGTGCTACTATGACTTTTTTACTAAAAAGCGAGAAAACTTTTATGCACCCTTTAGGAATTGTATATATTTTTGAAAAAGCAGGAATCTAAATGCTATTTCTTACTATAGTTTAAAACAAACAGGCTTATTGCTAATACTACTAATGCTTAAATAAAACAATGAAAAACCACATACTCGCCCTGCTTGCAGTAGTAATGCTATTTGCAACAACCACCAAAGCAAAAGCACAAGTAAACATACAAGACAGCCTAGCCCTTGTGGATTTATACGACAGCACTGGCGGCCCCAACTGGACAAACCACACCAATTGGCTTACCAATGCGCCTGTTAGCACTTGGTATGGGGTAACGGTAAGTGGGGGAAGGGTGATTAAAATTATTTTCGTTGAAATAATGTACCTGGGCAATAACCTAATAGGTAGGATCCCTGTTTCAATTGGCAATTTAGGTGCCTTGCAAGTATTAGAATTGGACAATAACAAGTTAACGGGGAGTATTCCCTCTTCGTTAGGAAATTTAACTAGTTTAACGCAGATTGACTTTACAACTAATAAGTTAACAGGCAATATACCTTCTTCATTGGGTAAGCTGACAAATTTGACATCTTTAAGTCTAGGTGCTAATGCGTTAAATGATACCATCCCACCCTCATTGGCTAATTTGGTAAATCTAACAACACTTGACTTGGGATACAATAAACTAAGTGGGTCGATACCTGTTTGGTTAGACAGGTTAGTCAATTTGAGTTATCTTAATTTAGGGTACAATCAATTTACCGATACTATTCCTGTTTCATTGAGCAAGCTGGTTAATTTGCAAGGGATTGATTTGTCCGACAATAAAATAACTGGTTCTATACCTTCCTCATTTGGTAATTTAACCAAATTGATACAGCTTAATTTTAGTAATAATCAATTATCCGGTTCCATTCCTGCTTCCTTTGTCAACTTAACCAAACTTACTTCTTTATATCTGGCCGGAAATCAACTAAATGGTTTCATCCCTGCTTTCATTGGTAGCTTCACCAACCTCACTATTTTATATCTGGCCGGAAATGAACTAAATGGTTCCATTCCCACATCCTTTGGTAATTTAAAAAAGTTACAATGGCTTGGCTTGAGCTACAATCAGCTTAGTGGGCCTATACCAGATACTTTAGGAAGCTTAACCAACCTTACAAATATTTATTTAAGCAATAATCAACTTAGTGGGGCTATCCCATCTAGACTAAGCAATTTGGCCAGCCTCAAGGCACTTTATATAAGTAATAACAAATTCACTTTCGATGGGCTGGAAACCCTTGTTAAGAAGGATACATTCGCATTTTATGCCCCACAGGCAAATATCCCCATCAATCAAAATGGCAGCATCCTTTTTGTTGCCGTAGGCGGCACGCCAGCCAATAATAACTTTAAGTGGTACAGGAATAGCGTACTTGTACAATCCCAAAACGGGGATAGTACCTACACCCCAACCAGCAATGGCAATTACTGGGTTGTAGCTACCAATGCCGTGGCTACAAAGCTTTCGCTGCACAGCGATACAATAACCATTACCAATTTGCCTATTAAAGCCATCAACCTGCAAGCAAATTCTGCTAATGGGCAGGTGCTGCTGCAATGGCAAACAATAGATGAGCTCAACACGGCTTTGTTCACCATCCAGCAAAGCATAGATGGCAAAACCTTTACCGATATTAGCACTACAACTGCCGTAGGCAAGGGAAACAATGCGTATAGCTTTATGGATAATTTGCCAGCAGAGCGGCTTAACTATTACAGGATAAAAGCAATTGATAAAGATGGCAGTGTCAGTTACAGCAAAGTGGTTAGTTGCCAATTGTCAACTATCAATTATCAATTATCAATTAATCCCAACCCTGCAAAAGACTTTGCAAACATACATTTCAGCACAGCCGTTGACAAAGCAACCATTACAGTTTACGACCTTACTGGCAAGGCAGTCATTGCACAATCGCTAAATGGAAGCACAAACACTTATAAACTAAACACCCAAGCCTTGGCAAATGGTGTTTATACTATAAAAGTAAATACACCCACAGGCAGCTATAATGAAAAGCTGTTGATAAATAGATAGGGATGGATGGGTAGTGAGAAAAATATGTGTCCAACTCAATTGTCTCTGCACTGCGGAGACAATGCCAATTATTTTCATTAAGTTTTTTGTAAAACTGCTAGGATTTTTACCACAAGGTTCACAAGGAAAAAGCAACACAAAGTATACAAGGAAGAGGCAAATAGAGGGCACAAATAATTTTCGTATAGTCCTAATTATATAGCAGATTTCCCACATGTCCTTGTGATTCTTTGCCCCTAGTTTTTGCCCCTTTAGGGGTTGGGGCGGGGTTGGGGGCAAGTGAAAAGTTTTACCTAAATATTGTGTATTTCACTTAGTGTTCTTTGCGTAAATCCTTTGTGTGCTTTGTGGTTAAACCTCCTCTACTTTATGCAATTGCCAAATATTCAGCGAATGGTTATAGTTTTGTACCGAACAATCCATACACTGCATGAAGCAATTTTTACCCGCACTTTTTACCCTGCTGTCTATAACTACCCTTTTTGCCCAGACAAAAATTAATGGCATCGTGAAAGACAACCACGGCAAACCCGTAGCAGGGGCAAGCATCACTATAAAAGATAGCTACGATGGTGGCGTGTCAGATTCTATTGGCAGGTTTGTTTTTAAATGCTACGACAAAGGCACGCAAACCATCATTGTAAAAAACATTGGCTACAAAACAGTGCAACAGCCCGTTGCACTTACTGGCGAGGCATTAACCCTAAACTTTACCCTGAAAGAAGAAATAAACGAGCTAAAAGCCGTAACCGTAACCGCAGGTAGTTTTGAAGCAGGCGACAAAAAAAGGGCGGCCACTGTTCTTAGCTCGCTAGATGTGGTAACGACAGGCGGTGCTAATGCCGATATTACCAATGCCATCAAAACCCTGCCAGGCGCACAGCAAGTGGGCGAGCAGGAAGGGTTGTTTGTGCGTGGCGGCACCGGCTACGAAACCAAGCAGTTCATAGATGGCACATTGGTAAACAACCCCTACAATGCCAGCGTGCCAGACATTGCCAGCAGGGGCAGGTTTTCACCATTCTTGTTTAAAGGCACGGTGTTTAGCACGGGTGGCTACTCGGCACTGTATGGGCAGGCATTGAGCAGTGCCGTGATACTGGAAACCATAGACTTGCCCGACCAGTCGCAGGCTTCGGCCTCTATATCCACCGTGTTTGTTGGTGCAGGGCTTCAGGAGCTGGCAAAAAACAAAAAATCGTCATGGGGCATCAATTATGGATATACAAACCTAGCATTGTATTTTGCCATTGTTCCACAAACGCCGGATTATTTCCACATGCCAGAGTTCCATACCGCCGATGCCAATTTCAGAATTAAGACTAAAGGCGGCATGATAAAGTATTACACCACCTATGCTGCTAGCAACATAGGCATACGCCGCCCAGACATAGAATCAGACACTTTGAAAGATGCTTATGGCATTATCAATTACAATTGGTACAATAACCTTAGCTGGCGCGAGTTCCTGGGTCATGGCTGGAAAATGAATTTGGGTAGCAGCTTTAGTACCAATAAAGATTTGATAACCCAACAAATACAAAACCACCAAAACCAGCATACTAATACAGGTTTTGTTTATATAGATAGTAACAACAGGGCTATCAACAACCGCCAAGACCTGGCACAGATAAGAGCAGTATTTGACAAAAAATTGAGTGGCATCAGCGTTATCCGGTTTGGTGGCGAGTATTGGTATGCCAATAGCCCCAGAATTATAAATAGTGCCCAGTACCAGTTGAAAGACAATTTTGCAGCTTTGTTCAGCGAAGCAGACTTGTACCTTACCAACGACATTGCAGCCAAGCTAGGCGTGCGTGCCGAGCATTCATCTCAAGTAGGTAAGTTCAATTTCGCCCCCCGCTTGTCCGTAGCTTACAAAACAGGTGAGCATTCGCAAATGAGTGCCGTTTATGGGCAGTTTTACCAAAAGCCCGAAAATACTTATTACTATTATGGCAATATAAATCTAGGCTATGTAAAAGCAAGCCATTACTTGTTAAATTATATACGGAACACGGCTACGCAAACATTTCGGGTAGAGGCTTTTTACAAGAAATACCAAAGCCTTGTGGAAACCCCGCCAACGTATCTCTACAACAACAATGGTAGCGGCTATGCCCAAGGGGCAGAGCTGTTTTGGCGGGACAAAAAAACTATTAAAGGGGTAGATTATTGGTTCAGCTATTCTTACCTGGATACAAAAAGAATGTTTGACAGATACCCAACCCAACTGGCACCCACGTTTGCTGCCACGCACACGGCATCACTGGTGTTGAAAAAGTTTTTTCCGAAGTTTAGCACGGGCATCAATGGCACTTATAGCTTTGCCACGGGCAGGCCTTATTATTATTTTCAGCAAATTGGCAATAAATACACCATTGGCGACGAGGGCAAAACAAAAGATTACAATACTTTTGGCATAAGCGTAAATTACCTTACCAAAATAAAAAGTTCCTTTGCAGTGTTTGTGGCCAGTGTAACCAATGTGTTTGACAGCAAGAATATTTATGGCTATAATTACAACCACGATGGCAGCGTTAAGGCCGCCATTATGCCACCCGCACCAAGGTTCTTTTTTATAGGCGTATTTTTGAGCTGGGGCGTAGACAGAAGGGATGATGCGATTAATAATAATCTATAAGTAGTAAGTAGGGGCGTATTGCATACGCCCTAAACGGCAGCAGGATATTTAAACCGCAAAGTTCACAAGGAATAAGAATCACAAGGTACAAGATGAAATAGACAGGCTATGAAGTGAACAAAGAATTTGAACAATATTGAAAATATAGCATGGTTTTCGCATACCCATGTTTTTCTTTGCCCTTTTTTGCCCCTTTAGGGGTTGGGGGCAAGTGTAACGTATTACCTAAATATTGTTTATTTCACCTAGTGTTCTTTGTGTACTCAGCGGTTACGTTTTCCCTTCATAAACGTAAATTAAAAAAAACAAATACAAAAAAACACCATGAAAAAAGTACTCTTAATCGCAAGCCTGCTAGTGGCTACCGTAATGAATGCACAAACGAAATTTGAAAGTGCCATGACAAAGGGGCTTGAGCAAATGAAAGCTGCCAAAACACAGACAGAAATAGCCGATGCTGCCTCTTTTTTTGAAAGGGTGGGCGATGCTGAAAAAACACAATGGCTGCCTTATTATTATGCTGCCCTTACGCTATACAAAGGCGGCTGGGATCCCAAGGCAGACAAAGACAAAGTAGCCGAAAAATGCAAGGACTTGATTGGCAAAGCACAAGCTATAGATAAAAATGCCGATTTGTACTGCCTGGTACAGCAAGTAGCTGTTTTGCAGATGATGGTTGACCCAATGACCCGCTGGCAAGTATATGGCCCTGTGGCAAAAGTTGCATTGGCCGATGCCAAAAAAGCAGATGCCACCAACCCACGTATTTATTACCTGGAAGGCATGAGCGTATTTAACACGCCCGCATCTTTCGGCGGAGGAAAAGACAAAGCCAAGCCTTTGTTTGCCCAATCGGTAGAATTGTTTAAAACCTACACACCTGCCACGCCATTCCACCCAAACTGGGGCAAGGAAGATGCGGAGAAAATGCTGGCGCAATGTAATTAGAAGTTTACCGTTGACCGTTCACATATGATGCCTTTAATGATAAAGGTGGGCTGTGATTGGTTGACGGTATTTTTTTTGGAGGATAATTGGTTTTGCCATTGGGGTGGGGTGATGTCTTGTTGCTGTAAGCAATAAGGTATGACACTATGAGGCAATAAGTATAGAAGTGTTAGTTTACATGAAAATCAGGACACACTACAGGGGTGTACTAGCAAAAATTCTTTTTTTGGACCTCTTTGATTAGCAGGGTATATAAAATAAAAGGGTGCATAAAACTTTTTCACTTTGTCCTGATACGCCCCAATCTATAAAAACCTTATTTTTGTGCTAGGAATGCACTTGATTCAAACTACTTACCAAACTAGTGCCTCGGCATCCTAATCATAGTTATTTTTTTTACTAATATTAAGATAGTTGTAGTCCCAAATTTGGTCTTGTATTTATGGCTGTAAAATGCGCACAAATCAGGCACAAAATGAGCATAAATTACGTACAAAGCAAGCATAAAATGCGCATAAAATACGCACTAAAATTTGATATTGTTGTTGATAATCAATGGTTTACAAAAGTGGTAAGGATTTTCAAAAAAAGAAACAGCGTAAAAATCCCACAAAAATGGCAAAACTGAAACTATTTTAATAAAATCAAGAAAAAAAATATATTATTAAAAATATGCAAATATTGTCCCCTTGTCATGTGCCTATTACCTTTTCATTTGGGTAACTTGTTCTGGCCTTTCGGGAGGGGTGCGGTTGGACTGGCTTGATTTTTCAACCCAGATATTGCAGTAGAGATTATTCTGCAAAATTGACAGATTCGTAAATTTGTTAGATGGAACAGGAATACACAGATATGCAAGTAACTGCGTGGGGCGGGATGCAAGAAATGAAGCGCATTATTGATAAAACAGGTATCAATAAGAAACTTCAATCATTAGGTTTGCCCGAAGGCAAGAGCAACAATAAAATTTCGGCTAGTGATACCATTGAAAGTTTCTGGGTAAGTATTTGGATAGGTTGTTTTCGGTTTAGCCATACAGCTGTAGTAAGGCTAGATGAAGTTTTGCGCCAGATATTTGGGTGGGAACGTGTACCCTCAGCAACCACTTATGGGAGGTTTTTCAAGAAGTTCACTCCGTCAATGAACCATGATATATTTATTGAACTGTATAGTTGGTTTTTCGAACAATTGCAATTCGACAATTATACATTGGATGTGGACAGCAGCGTAATAACCCGCCATGGGGAACAAGAAGGGGCTAAAAAAGGCTACAACCCCACCAAGCGTGGGCGCAACAGCCACCATCCCTTGTTTGCCTTTGTCAACGACATAAAAATGGTAGCCAATTGCTGGAACAGGAGTGGCAATACCAATAGCAGCAATAATTGCATCCATTTTTTAGAAGAGACATTTTCCATCTTAAAAAACAAGAAAATAGGGTTGTTCAGGGCCGACAGTGGTTTTTGCAGCGAATCTATTTTAAAGTTTATAGAAGATAAAACAACGGCCTATGTCATGAGCTGTAAGCTATATGCCAATTTACAAAGCACCATTTATGGCATCACTAATTGGCAACCGATAGGCATGGGGATATGGATAACTGAAATTACTTTTAAGCAAGGGGGCTGGAGCAAAGCCAGGAGGATAATCGTAATAAAACAATTGGAAGAGGTGCGCCACAAAACAACAGGCAAAAAGCTGACAAGCCTTTTTAAGCAAGCCGACCTAGACAAAGAAAAAGTATATAAAACAAGGTATCACGCTTTTGTAACCAACCAAACTTTGCCAGCCATAGAAATTTGGGAACAATACAAGCGGCGTGGCGATGCGGAAAACAGAATCAAGGAACTAAAAGAAGACTTTGGTGTACAAGGCTTTTGCATGGATAGTTTTTGTGCCACCGAAACAGCTATGCGCTTTGTAATGATAGCCTATAATTTGATGAGTTTATTTAGGCTATTAACCCTTCAAAAGCAACCCAGCCCTACATTAGCCACATTAAGGTTCAACTGCTTTGCAGTAGGGAGTTGGATAGAAAACAAAGTGCTTAAAATGAGTGTACCACTCAAAAGGAGGCAGTGATATGACAGCCTTTTTTTCCTCATCGAAAACGCTAAACTGCCATTAAGTCTTACTGGATAATTCTACTGCAAAATCTGGGTTCAATAACTAAGCGAAAAACTTTTATGCACCCTGAAATTTATAAATAACATTTATGCACTACATTTGATGCAACAACCCAATTATTACCAAATAACAATTAACCAAATGAAGCATATTACCCTTTTTGCTATTATATTTTTCTTTTTTTCAGTTTGGGGTATTTCCCAGCCAGTTATTAGTTCATTTACGCCGGCATCGGCACCTATTGGTTCTATTCTAACCATTGCAGGCAAGAATTTTGACACTGTGCCAGCTAAGAATATTGTTTTGTTTGGCAGTATAAAAGCTGCCGTGGTGTCTGCTATTACTACTTCCCTTACTGTAAAAGTACCTATGGGTGCAGCTTACCAGCTAATTACCGTATCTGTCAATAATCTGACGGCTTATTCTGCCAATTATTTTTCAGTTTCTTTTAAAAACTGTGGTAGCGGCACTTTTAGTTTTAGCACTTCAGTAGATTCGGTATTTAGCATTCGGAATCAATTTTTTGCAAAAGATTTTGATGGGGATGGTAAACTGGATCTTGCCAATATACTTGGTTCACCTAGTTTCTTACATTTAAAACGTAATACCAGCACGCCCGGCCTTTTTTCTGGTGCAATGGTATTGCAGTACAATGGCGTAGGGAGCAATGCCAGTTATTTAGCTGATGGCGACCTGAATGGGGATGGAAAAACAGATATATTATCCGTTGAAAATGACACCATTTCTATTTTAAAAAATGAAAGCAGCGCAGGCAATATCGCTTTTACAAAAAGCAGTTTTGTAACCGCTACAACTGCTGAAATGGCTGCAATAGGCGATTTAGATGGTGATGGCAAACCCGATTTGGTTATAGCCAAGGGTTATGACACTGGTTTTATCATTTATAAAAACAGTGGCAGTGCAGGCAGTATAAGCTTTGCGTCGGGGAAACAATTTGGCATAGGGGGAATGATTACAGCTATTACGATTGCTGACATAGATGGGGATGGAAAGCCAGATATAATCCTAAGTAAACTAAGCATTTCAACTTCGCAGTCAACACAATTGTCTGAAATTGTAATTTATAAGAACACTAGTGTTGGTAATAGTATATCTTTTTCAACACCTGTTTCTTTTTCATCAAGCTTGGGCTTGGGTGGTTCGGGAACATTTTATCCTACCACTACGGTAAAAATCCTTGTTGGCGACATGGATGGCGATGGTAAAAAAGATATAGTAATTCATGGGGGGGGTGTTTTTTTTGAAACGGGGTTTAATGGGGTATATATATTAAAAAATATAAGTACTACCAAAAATATTCTTTTCAATTCCCCAACCTCTAACTATAACAACACTTCTTTAAATGCTAACGGAGCAAATGATTTTTCTATTGATGATGTGGACGGTGACGGCAAGCTTGATATAGTATTTTCCTATTCTATTACAGATACTGTTTTGCCAACAAGTTATTATTTTGGTGCGTATTTAAGTAGTGCTGGTTATTATTCGGCAGCTACTTCTGGTGGCACACGCGTTCAAATTGCTGACATGGATAGCGATGGTAAGCCCGATATTATTGTTGGCTCCCAAATATTTTTCAATAACTGTGTATTGCCATTAACCTTGTTGAACTTTAGTGCCAAACCAGTGGGTAAACAGGTAAATGTTTCATGGCAAACCACACAGGAAGTAAATACAGCATCTTTTATTGTTGAGAAAAGCGGTGCCAACAATCAGTTTAAAACTATTGATACTGTAGCAGCAAAGGTGAATAATACAGGAACCAATCGTTATTCATTTACAGATGCTAACCCAGAAAGTGGTGTAAGCTATTATCGCTTAAAAATGATGGATAAAGACGGTAAGTTTACTTATAGCAATAGTGTTTCGGTGCAATTGGAGAATGTAGTAGAAGAATTCGGTGTTTACCCCAACCCCACAGGCGGCTTACTACATATACACCAAGTAAGCCCAGCAGTAGAAAAACAATTAGTTCAAATAACAGACATGCAAGGCAAGATAGTGCGCCAACAAACAATAATTACTCAACAAAGCAACAATACTTTTGCAATTGATGTTTCAGCCCTTGCTAAAGGTTCTTACCTGATTAAAATGCTAGGAAGCAAACAAAAGAAAGCCATTTTTATTAAGGATTAATATTGTAGTTATTTACTCCCCAGGTAGTCCAAACCTAGATTTCGTTAAGCAGGCACAATGTGATTAGTAGTTGACCGTTCAAAGACGATGCCTTAGGGATAAAGGTGAGCTGTGATGGACTCTGTAACCACTAGCACCTCAAAACTATTCAGCGAGTTTGAAGATATGTTCCTGATGAGCATGTTGTTTATATTGACAGGGAAAATTAGTTTCAAAAATGAATGTCCGCTATTATCGGCAAAAGATATCAGGGAAATCATTTCAATAACATAAGCCCAAAACAAGATATATATGAAATTAAGTACCAGTACGAAATTATCTTACTACTATTATTTGTCCGAAATTCATTAAATACAATAGCAAATTATGAGTTTGCGAGGAAGAAATAGCAATAAGTTAATTAAGGCTTCATACTTATGATAGAAAGGCATCGAAAAAGACAAGCGGATATTGACAAATGCTATCGAAAAACTTAGCTTACTGGGGAACACTAAAGTTTGTTAAACCCGGATTTTGCAGTTGACTTCGTTATGAGAGTTAAAGTAGAATTAGTATGGTAATATATTTAAGTTGCCTCAATTGAATAATTTAATCTTTACAAAGAGCTAGTTGAGGTTATTTATTAACCACAAAACGGGTATAAAATTCCCCATAAAACAAAAAATAACAATACGTCTGCTTGTAACTTTAAATGTATATTCCAACGCAATCCATAAAAAGGCTAACAAAAACCTTATACCAATGCTTGAATTAATGTGCAAGCCACAAAATAACATTTATCCCACTTTTCCCAAAAATTAAATAGGGCATTTGGCATTATAAATGCAACATCATGTAGTAGATACTTTAAGCCATGCACTTGCAATGCTTTAAAAAATTAGGCACGATAAGAAATAACTGTGGATTGAAATAAGTATGGCTACCAAAGGTTTTTACCAACCTTAATATTTTATACTATGGCGCAACGGAACAAAATTATCTTACTATTTATTTGCATGGCAAGCATTTTTTCAACTGGCAGCAGTGCTGGCATAACCCCGCCTCCAGATACGGCTACTACACAAAAAATGCTACATTATATACTAGCCCCTTTAAATAAAACGCAAGTGCCACGAGGTTTCCTGCAGGAATATGGCTGCCCCATTTTTCCCTTGGGTACTTTTAATGGCAAGCTAAGTGATAGCAACAAAATAGACATTAACCTTTGGCGTACATTGTATTTCCAACTGCAAACAAGCTATTGTGGCACATCGCACAACCCTTTGCCAGATATTAAGGATGTAAATAAAGCCTTTGCTAGGGTTACAAATGAGTCATTACCCATCCCCCTGCCTATTTTAATTGGCAATTACAGCAAAATAAAAGCAGATGCTTTCCGTAAAAAACTGCTGGTATATGACAGCGTAAAAATGCAGGTGCATGATGCTGAAGCATCAAAAGAAAGCCCATACGAAATACGTGATTTATTTATAGGCTGCCCCAGCAAAGCGTACAGCAAAACAAGCTGGGTATCCTTCGTGTGCGATTCCAGCACATTTTGGAACACATCGGGCAAGAATGTATATGTAATGGCCATCGATTTTGGCGATGGCAGGGGTTTTAGGACAATAACGCTGGGTGTGCCCATGGTTGTAAACTACAACAAAGCCGGTAGGGCAAAATGGACTATCAAAGCCATCATGACCGATAGCACCATACTACAATGTTATAGTTCGTTTTATGTTTCTACAGCCGCAGCCGTGCTGAATGGCCAGCGTGGGCTTGATTTGCAAATGGAGGGTATAAAACCAGCTTGGGGCAATGTTAGCTACACAAACCCCACTACGCATCAGCCATACAATGCGCAAGTATATATAAAGTACAGCCGTAAAAATACCGATAGCACGTTGAGGAAGCCATTGATTATAGCGGAGGGTTTTGATGCAAGCAGTATTGCCCCGCTTCTACAACCCAATTATGCTTTTAAAGATTTCATTAAGTTGTTAAAAGAACCAACCGGGTTCGATTTATTTGGCAGGATAAATGATGCAGCCGCTTATGACATGGTTTATGTGGATTTTGAAGATGGCACTGCCGATATTTCCATGAATGCAAAATTGATTGAAGAAGTGATAAGGCGTGTAAACCAGAACAAAGTAGCCGACAAAAAAGCAACAACCAAGCAGGAAAACATTGTGATGGGCATGGGTATGGGCGGCCTGTGTGCTAGGTACGGTTTGGCCGAAATGACCAAGAACAAGGAAAACACAGAAACCCGTTTGCTGATAACCCACGATAGCCCACATCATGGGCTGAACTTGCCGCTTGGGCTACAGTTTTTGGTACAAATGATGGATAATATTAATTTTTTTGGCTATTACCTGCACGATATTTACCCAGAGTACAACGAAGCAATCAATATATTAAAAACGCCTGCCATGGTGCAAATGCTGGTTTACCGTGCTAGTGGCGCACAGAAGTACAACAAGAACAGCTTTTTAGATGGCGCATACAAAAGCATGGTAACATTTAGCCCTACCGATTCGCAGCCCACCTACCGTTTCATTGCCACCAGCCTAGGCAATGAATGTGGCAATGCTGTGTTTACACCTGGTACAGCTTTTATTAACCAGCAAGTGGATGGAAAGGGAAAAGAAGGTAACAAGACATTGTTCTTCTCCACACCCATCGCCAATAGTTATTTGCTAACCGACATTGAAGCATTTTCTATACCTAAAAAAGATACAATAGCCAAAATTGCGCATATACACGCCCGCAACCAGTATAAATTATTTGGATTTATTAATATTAATAAGGATTTATATGACGTGTCAGTAGTAATAGCAGCAAAAAACTTCATGGCTATTGATGGCGTAGCTGGCTCTACTATTAATTTGCATGCTTTTCCAGACGAGTATATATCTACGCCTCAACCTAATTTCAATTTAAACCCTGAGTTCCCTTTGTTTCAGGTATTGAGCAGTTATGCGTACCCCAACAGAAAAGGCACGTCTGCATCTTTCACCTACATACCCACTGCCAGTGCATTGGATGTTAGCCCCATGTCGGCAGCAACATTCTCAGAGAAATATGTAAATGGCATCAACCAGCATTTCCCTTCCTCCAGCGAAACATTTATAGCACAGGAAACCAATAATTCACGCGGCACAACCAATAACGTACATGCTACATTCACGGCAAGGAATGCCGAATGGCTGTACAATGAAATGGAAAACAAGCCTAATTTGTTAAATTGCCCGTACAATGGAGACTGTGCCAACAATTATTATATACTAGGCGATACGTTGTTTTGCAAAGAAGCTAATTTTATCATTCCAGGTTTGCCCCGTGGGTCAACCGTTAAATGGTCAGTAACAGGTTTTGAAGATGGTGCAGCAACCATAATACCCCAAGGAGTAAATAAAGTAAAAATAACCAAGAAAAAAGACGGGTATGTAGCGTTGCACGCTGTTATCAGCAAAGCATGTAAAGTGGGGAATGGAAGTACTTCTGCCGTTTCGAAATCTGTTTATTGCGGCCTCCCTAAAATTATACCTATCAACAGCATTGCTTTTAAAAGCTCTGGCCCCATGAACCCACCTATCATGGACAAAAAAAGAAATATCCCAGTCTATAGCCCAAGAACATCCGATACTGTTTATAGCAATATGCGTTTTGTAGGTTCGGCTGCAATATTATGGGCAGACCCTTATGTGTTAAATGGCCCCCCAGCACGGGTAATAACCAAAGATGCACAAACCAATTGTTACCAGTTTTTCGGTGCCAACCAGCTGGTAGAGCTAAACCTAATGGCACAAAACCAATGTGGCTATGCCCAAACTTATTTTCAATTTGTGCCTAAGGGTAGGTGGTAGTACATTGGGTTTAAAATGTATGCCCTCACGCACACTTATTATAAAGCGAAGATTTGAAATACACCCTAAAATATTTCACTTGCAATTAGAACTCCTGCACTAGTTATTAAGCTTAACAAAAAGTTATAAAGCACTTCTTACCCCACAAAAAAAGCTACCGTTTGTAACGGTAGCTTTTTTTATTCAAAAACAAAAAAGATAGTATTAAAACCCTTTGGTAGCCACGCCATCGGCTATTGCTTGCAATGCTTTGGCTTCGCCCAAGATTGCGGCCATTTTATTGCCTTTTCCATCATGACCACCGGCCATATAACCACCTTTTGCAGTTTTTGTAATCACTGCATCTTGCATTGGCACATTCTTCTCTTTTGTCTTTAAGCAATATGCTTTAATCATTTTACTTGTGTCCATTGTATTTGATTTAATGCCTTAGTATTAATAAATATTCAATAAGGCAAGGTTTAAAAAAAAGTTTATAAAGCACAAACTACTATAATATTTTTAAAACTAATAAAAGTGTGGAAAAAAATTAATTCACATCATTTTATGATATAAAAACAACTTTCAAAATGTGTGCCTCAATTGTGGTTTCGAGCGATAGATTTTTCCATTCAAAACTTAAAATTCAAAATTTAAAATTCCCCTAAACATCTATCCGTGCGTATTTTGCATGGGTTTCTATAAAGTCCCTGCGGGGTGCAACATCGTCGCCCATCAGCATACTGAATACACGATCTGCCTCTGCTGCGCTTTCAATGGTTACCCTTTTCAATGTCCTGCGGGCAGGATCCATGGTGGTTTCCCACAATTGCTCTGCGTTCATTTCACCCAAGCCTTTGTAACGCTGTATGCCCACGCTATCGTCTTTGCCGCCGCCTATTTTCTCAACCAACGCCTTGCGTTGCTCTTCATTATAAGCATAAGCTTGTTCTTTTCCTTTTTTTACTAGGTACAAAGGTGGTTGCGCTATATATACATAACCTTGCTCTACCAATTCTTTCATATACCTAAATATAAAAGTAAGTATAAGCGTGGCAATGTGGCTGCCATCCACGTCGGCATCGGTCATTATTACCAGCTTGTGGTAGCGGAGTTTGGTAATGTTTAATGCTTTGGCATCGTCCACTATTCCCACGGTTACCCCAAGGGCAGTGTACATGTTCCTGATTTCCTCGTTCTCATAAATCTTATGCTCCATGGCTTTTTCCACGTTCAGGATTTTACCCCTCAATGGCAAAATAGCTTGGTAGCTCCTGTCCCTGCCTTGCTTGGCAGTACCACCAGCCGAGTCCCCTTCCACCAAGTACAGCTCGCACCTTTTAGGGTCTCTCTCGCTGCAATCGGCCAGCTTGCCTGGCAGGCCGCCGCCACTCAACACCGTTTTGCGCTGTACCAACTCACGCGCTTTTTTAGCAGCCATACGTGCCTGGGCTGCCAATATTACTTTGTTAATTACGTTCTTTGCTTCTTTCGGATTTTCTTCCAAATAGGCTTGCAGCACTTTGGCCACGGTGGTTTCTACCACGCCGCTTACATCGCTATTGCCGAGCTTGGTTTTGGTTTGGCCTTCAAACTGCGGTTCTGGCACTTTTACGGAAATGATGGCGCTTAGGCCTTCCCTGAAATCATCCCCTTCTACTTCTACCTTGGCACGTTCAAACATCCCTTCCTTGTCGCCATAGCTTTTGAAAACCCTTGTCAATGCCCTCCTAAAGCCAGTAACGTGCGTGCCGCCTTCTATGGTATTGATATTGTTTACATAACTAAATATATGCTCCTTAAAGTCGTTGTTGTAAGTAAGGGCTACTTCTACTGCTACATTGCTTGCTTCGTCATGCCCATCAACGCTTAATGTTTTAGCTATCAACGAAGTGCGGTTGGCGTTCCTGTCCAGCATTTCCACAAATTCTACTATGCCGCCTTCGCTGTAAAAGAAAATGGAGTAGTTGCTACCATCTTCGTTTTTCTCCCTTTCGTCTGTAAGGGTAATGCTGATTCGCCTGTTGAGGTAAGACAATTCACGCAAACGCCCTTCCAGTATTTCTTTTTTATAAATTGTTTCCTGAAAAATGCTAGCATCGGGCCAGAAACGGACTGTTGTACCCGTCCTTTCACTAACGCCTATTTCACGAACCGGGTAAGCTGGAACACCGCAATGGTATTCTTGCTCAAATATTTTGCCTTCCCTTTCTACCTTGGCGTGCAAAGTGGTACTTAGTGCATTCACGCAACTTACGCCCACACCATGCAAACCACCAGAAACCTTGTAGGTGTTTTTATCGAACTTTCCACCTGCGTGCAACACTGTCATTACAATTTCCAATGCACTTTTTTGCTCCTTGGTGTTGATGCCCGTGGGTATGCCACGGCCATCGTCCATCACGGTTATGCTGTTGTCTTCATGTATGGTAACGTAAATATTTTTGCAATAGCCCGCCAATGCCTCATCTATAGAGTTATCTACCACCTCATAAACCAAGTGGTGCAAGCCTTTTACGCCAATATCGCCAATATACATGGCCGGCCTTTTACGCACAGCTTCCAACCCTTCTAAAACCTGGATACTGTCTGCTCCATAATTTTTTTCCTGGGCAGCATTGCTGGCTTCTTGTGCCTTCAAATCTTCACTCATATTTTTTGTTGGTTACTTCTTTTATAAAAGCGGTCAAAGATACTGTATTTACAGGTTTTTCAGCGTATTTTAACCACATGATTTCCACAATGAGATAGGGAGGTGATAGGCAAGTAGAGGAAGAGGGTAAAGAAAGATTTCCATGGTTAAAATCGTTGTACATGAAGGTGGTTATATTAACATATCACCCAATTGAACTTCTAGAGATCATAGACACGAGTAAAGCTTTGAAACAATTGGATTCTATCTAACCCAAATAGTATCCTTTGTTATATCAGGCCATAAATTAGTTGTACCTACAAATAAGTAATACTCTTTAGTACCTTCAAGTATGGTTGTTGTACACACTAAGGTTTCTTTTAATCGTTTGGAAATAGAATCTGGCACATTTGGCATATCATCCAAAAGCCTAGTCTCGTAAGTACAGCTATCAATCCATTTAATATAAAACCTAGTAGCTATTTTAGTAGTCATATCAAACTCGGTTTCTATAGAGTCATTTCTATTAGATAAATAGCTGCCTGTATTATATATAGAATGACTATGGTAATAGAAATTACCTGTTCTGTATCTACTGCAATTATTAAATTTAACAGAAAAAGAATAGGATGCAGTAATTATAAAGACAAATAGAACCAAATTCTTTTTCATTGATGTTTTTTTATACAAATCTATCTATTCTATTTATCATCTAGGTAGCTCTACCAGCACTATCAGCAACTGGCAAATGGTCTTTGACCTGAACCTATACTTCATTTAACTAGCAACATTAAACGAGTATGTACCAAGTTTATCTTTTTGAAAGCAGGGAAAGGCTAAGAACAGGACAGGAGGCCTGCTCAAGTTAGTAGTAGATTTTATGTGATGCAGCCGGGTTTTAGCAAGTAATTTTGGCATTAGCTTTCTATCTGATCAGTTCGTTTTTTTGGTAAAGCATACCCTATCATTGCAAATATTCCAAAAACGATATGAGCGAAAAATAAAAGAATAAAGAAATCCTTTATATTAGTATTTAATGGGTTATGATAGATTTTAAGCGTAATATACCATCCGATTATACCAAATATTCCAGTTATTGCCCCAAGGAACATTCCCGACTGCAAGTTTGGTTTTAATTTATTATTATCCCATAATTTCATATAGATTATAACAAAACTAAATCCAATAATATAATGCAGACACCATGCGAAGTATGGTGCACATTGTTTAGCAGTTGGTAAAAGGTCTTTAATAAAGATAGCCATAATTTCAGGTTCCCGAAAATTCTCGCTCATTAATTCCGAAACTAAATAACTAAAGATAGTCATTGCCGATGTGGCAAGAATGCCCATAGATAAAACTTTTTTAAATTCCTGAGTATTCATTTCTATTCAATAATTACTTCACTTTTCATTGGGTTACTAAAATATTTCCAAGTAAAAATTATTGGAAGAGCTTTTATAGTTATGGAAAAAGCATTGATTAGATATATCTGAGGGTATACGCCAAAATACACGCATATAGAAGAATCAATAATCACCCAAACGCTGAATGCAACCACAATAGCATTTCTTGACCATCGTTGCTTCTCCTTGAAAGGGTAACGGGCAATAAAGGCCAATAAAATATAACAGCAGGTGATTGTTCCGCCCAAAGGGCCATAAATAAAAGCACGAAAGCGTTCAGCCCCAGAGGGAAATTGAGGGCTGTTCCAAAAAATCATGGCAAGCATTTTATTGTATGGAATGAATAATAAATTATTTCCATACAAGGCAAAAACAATACCGTAGAAGGCAAAAAGTACACTACTATAGAAAAGCCACTTTTGCCAAAATAAAAAATGATTATTGTTAAAATTATTTTCCATGGGAGTGTAAATTTAAGTTGCTAATAACCTGCAATTGTTACAGGATTTTTTAAAAACGTTACATCATTCACACATTTTAAAAATATCATAGTGTTGATTTGGAACCCCACTCTGCAAGGCTTGTAGCATTGCAGTCATATTTTATTTCTTCTAGCAACAAAAACACAATATCAAGTAATCAATCCCAATAAGCCCAACTCGCGAAAATGTTCTGCAAAGCAGGTCACTTGTTCAGATCTCAGCTGAACCACTAGTATTTTCAGCCAAATAGCAAATACCTGCTCACATAAGGCAAGCCTAGCTATTAAGCCGATACTGTGCATGACTTCAAATATTAACAACACCTACTCTACTTTTGAATCAGATGATTTTGTAAACGCACCAAAGAAGGGTTAGCGTTTTCTTTTCTTGACAGCATTATTAGCGGTACTGTTTCCTTAACATTATCTATAGGAATGAATTTCAATTTCAAATTGTAACCCGATTGTGTATTTTGGGGCAGTAAAGAAATACCAAATCCGCTTTCTACTAACCGTAAAACAGAATTTAATTGAGAAGCATGGTGCAAAATATGCGGTGTAAACCCAGCATTAGAGCATAAAACTAAAAAACTGTCAAAAATAGTGGGGCCGCACTCCCTTGTAAAAGTGATAAAGTTTTCATTGATCAATTCCTTCATCGCTATTTTCTTTTTTTCTGCTAGATGATGTTTTAAAGGCACCACCGCTACAAAAGCCTCATTCAATATTAGTTCTTCTTGTAAGTTTTCGGGGTGCAGCCATGTTCTAACAAAAGCAACATCCAATGTCCCGTTGTTTAGCCCATGAAGCAATGTGTTATTAGGTTGTTCCTCAAACTGTAAATGAATGTGTGGGAAGTTTTTAGTGAATGTTGATAACAACATGGGAAGTTCAGTGTGCATTACAGCACCAACATAGCCAATCTTTATGGTTCCAGTTTCACCTTTTCCATGAATCAATAAACGCTTCTTTACCGCTTCCATTTGCAAAATCATTTGCTTAGCATCTTGCAATAATAATAACCCAGCAGAAGTAAGTATCACACTTCGTTTTGTACGCTCAAAAAGCAATACACCCAAATCGCTTTCAATTTGCTGTATCATTCTGCTCAAAGGCGGTTGCGAAATATGCAATCTTTCAGCAGCTCTGCCAAAATGCAATTCTTCTGCCAAAACCAAAAAATAATTCAAGTGCCGCAAGTCCATAATTATACCTTTTAAGTATTACTAATTGACAAAAATAGCATTTGTGGTATTACAATTTACTTTCTTACTTTGTATTTCATTAAACTCAATATTAAAATATGAAAACAATTTTATTCACTTATCTATTAATCAATTCAATTAGTACTATGGCACAGCATAAAAATTTTGACACAGAACTTCCTTTTAGCAAATCGGTTTTGGCAAATGATTTCCTATTTATATCGGGGCAAGTTGGCATTGATAATACTACGGGCAAATTGGTAAATAACAGTTTTGAAGCCGAAACAAATCAAGTAATGAAGAATATTAGTTTATTGCTTAGCAACGAAGGGGCAACATTTGCAGATTTAGTTAATGTAACAATTTATCTAAAAAATATGGATAATTATCCACTCACCAATAAGATATATACAACTTATTTCACTGGCATTTTACCTGCCAGGGTTTGTATAGCCGTTGCTGACTTGCCAGCAAAAGCCAATATTGAAATTTCAGCTACTGCAAAAATTGTAAAAAAACAATCAGAGATAAATAAAGAAACGATTAAAAAGTTTTTAGAAACTGTACGCACAGGTAAAGCACCCGCAGAGGCAAAATTATTTATGGCAGACACAGTGCTTGCACACCAAGTTAACGTTGAGGAACAGACAACAGTAAAACGCACACCAGAAAATTATACCTACCATGTAAAAGAGTTTCTTAAAATGTATGGTAATTTTAGTTTTGAGATTACCGAACTACTTGCAGAAGGCGACAAAGTATATGCAAGGTGGATACAAAAAGGCAAACATTTAGCCGATATAGACGGTTATGCCCCAACAGGTAAACCAATAAATGAAATAGCCAGTGCAATTTACCGCCTTGAAAATAATAAAATAGTAGAGTATTGGATTCAGATTGACAGATATGGCTTTGAAAAGCAATTGCAGGAAAATAAAAAATAGCTGGAAACATCCTTTGATTGACAGATCTTCCCCGCTCTGCAAGTCTTGTAAACTTGCAGTCCTACTTTGTAGCTTGTAGCAACAAAAACGATACAATAAGCAATCAATACCAATAAGCCCCACTCGCACAAATGTTCTGCAAATCAGGTCACTTGGTCTACTCGGCACAGTCTCTCCACTATGTTGTTGTGTTGGCAGACATTCTGCTTCATCCCAGTAGCTAAGGGGTAGCCGAAGGCTGGGTAGTTTTTAATATTTACCCCTCTCCTATTTTTCGTGCCCATGTGGACAATCAAACAATAAAACCAAAAAATCATTCAAAACACCCCAAAAAACCACCCCACTAAACAGCTAAAATCACCCAAAAAAAGCTCCCAAACATAGTTTTTCATGACTATTAATGGCGCTATTAGCTACTTTAAAAGTACTCCTTACCCCTAATTTCTTTTCAACTTAAGCAGACAATACAATCATCCAGCAAATCCAACCAATCCCATAAATTCAGGTTCAGACTTAGAATCAACTATTCTGTAGGCATTCAAATTTCCGCTCAACTACTATTTCCATTCGACAACTCGATTTGGTAACTTTCCAAAAGTTGCCAAATCTTACAGATAAAAAGCGAAAAAATTTCATGACCCCAATTTCAGAAATCAACAAAATAGTTATAATTTTGTCTTGAATTAGCAGTTCTACAATTTACCTTCAATAAAGTAGTTAAGTAAGTAGCAATTCCATATTCAGAAAACTACCAACAAGACTTATAATTATTTTGTTCAATATTAAAATAGTATATTTTTCCACAAAACAACATCAACATTTTTCACCCTAAAATCAATCTCAATCAAAGTAAAATCCAAATTGATCCAACATAAATCACCATTCAGTCACCATTAAATCACCATCAATCCCCGTAAGAAGATACATAAAAAAGCCTATTTTTCATCCTAATTCAGCCCTATATAATTGATAATCAATCTATTACAGACAATAAGGCTTAACATTAAAAAGGTCTACTTTTTTTGAAAACCAAAAAATCAATCAAAAGGAAACCCAAAATATGTCAATTCTAAAACTATTTTATTAAAAAACATCACAAAAATATATACACTAATTTCCCATTTTAACGGTTGAAATAACTAACTTACTTCTTATGCCTTATGCCTTACTACTTACTACTTACTACTTACTACTTACCACTTACCACTTACTACTTACTACTTACTACTTACTACTTACTACACTTACCACTTACCACTGAACACTGACAACTTACCACTGACCACTAATCAATTATCTTTACCCCATGCAATCCCCACAACGCTATATTGCCCACATGGACCTTGACAGCTTCTTCGTAAGCGTAGAGGTACTCAACGACCCTAGCCTCAAAGGCAAGGCGGTGATTGTTGGCGGCAGCAGGGAAAGAGGAGTGGTAAGCACATGCAGCTACGAAGCAAGGAAGTTTGGTGTACACAGTGCCATGCCCATGAAAAAGGCGCTGCAACTATGCCCCCATGCCATTTTAGCCAGAGGTACAAGGGGTGAATACAGCCGTTATTCCCGCTGGGTAACAGATATTATTGCCGCCAAAGCACCATTGTTTGAAAAAGCCAGCATCGATGAATTTTATATTGACCTTACGGGGATGGATAAATATTTCGACCCCTACCAATGGGCAATAGCCTTACGGGAAGAAATTATTGAAAAAACCCAATTGCCTATTTCTTTTGGCTTGGCTACCAATAAAATGATTGCCAAAATAGCCACCGATATGGCCAAACCCAATGGCTACCTCTTTGTGCAACCCGGCATGGAACAGACATTTCTGGCACCAATGCCTGTAAATAAATTTTCGGGGGTAGGTGAGCATACCCATAATGCGCTGAAAGAAATGGGCATCTTTTTTATTGGGGACATTTTGAAGTTCAACATCAACGACTTAGAGAAAAAACTAGGCAAATGGGGCGTTGATTTATATGCCAAGGCGCAAGGCATGCACCATGGTACAGTACATAGTTACCACGAAGCAAAATCTATTTCTACCGAGAATACTTTTCAGGAGAATTCGGCAGATATGGAATTCTTGTTGCGTGAACTGGTGCGCATGACAGAAAGAGTTGGTTATGAACTGCGGCAAGACCAAAAACTCACAGGCTGCATAGCCATTAAAATACGCTACCCAGATTTTGAAACTACCTCCCGGCAAACAACCATCAATTTCACCTTTAGCGACGATGAATTGATTCCCGCTGCCATCAGCCTATTCCACCAATTATACCGCAAGGGCAAGCCTGTACGCCTGCTTGGGGTGCGCCTTAGCGAACTGACCAATCACGCCTTGCAGGGCAGTTTGTTTGATAACCCTGAAAAGAAACTGAACCTATACAAGGCAATAGATGATGTAAAGAATAAATATGGGAAAACGGCTTTGCAGAAGGCAAGGGTGGTGAAGAAGGGTAGCATTTAGCACCTAAGTTCAAAAAGATTAACTTAGCAGTTGCCACTCACTATTTCCTACTTTTCTTGTACCGTGCCAATACATCTACCACTTGTGGGTTTTGCAATACAGAAGCATTTACGTCCAAAAATCTTTTTAAGAACTTTGGTGCTTTTTCCATGCCTGCCTCTAGCTGAAGCAAGGCTTCTTTTTGTTTGCCCGCCAAAAAAAGCGCTGCACTATAATAAAAGGTGAAAACAGGCTTGTTTACCGTTTTTTCCATGGCCAGCAGGCACTGATCGCAGGCTTCTTCAAAATAGCCAGCTTCTAGCAGGCAGCGTATCAATGCTTCCCAGCCTGCCGTTTTCTTGGGGCGGGTACGCACCACGTTGCCAAAATATTGCAATGCCTCCTTTATCTTTTTCAGCCTCAGCATACATTCCCCCATGGCTAGGCTATACTCGGGAATATTGCGGTGTATGTGCATGGCATTTCCCAAGTGCCTGGCAGCGGGCTGCCATTGTTTTTCCAGCATGTAGGTTACTGCCACTTTATATTGCAGCCTGCTGTCGTCTGGGTTTAGGTGAGCTGCCTTTTTATAGTTAGACCTTGCTTTTAGGTAGTTGCCCATCCTGTGGTAGCAATGGCCTATTGCTTCAAAAATTACATCTTCTGGTCGGCTCAGCTCTAGCACTTTTTCCAATGCCTCGATGGCTTCTTTATATTGCCGCAGGCGCAAGTAGGCATCGCCCATGTTGCGGTAGGCGTAGTCGAATTTTTCTTCTATTACAATGGCATATTGATAGGCATCTATTGCCTTCTCGTACAATTTCAACCCTTGGTAAGCGGCAGCAAGGTTGAACCAAGCAATTTCATTATAAGGAAATTCGTCTATTATGCCTTGGTGCAGCTTGATGCTTTCCTCGTTGCGGCCAGTGAAATCTGTCCAGAAACAAATCTTGTACAATGCTTCCTCGCTGTTGGGTTCTTCTTCCAAAATCAATTTTAGGCAATCGAATACCTTGTCAAACTCCTCATAATCGTCATATACATCCGTAAGTTCAAATAGAAGCTCCAGCCTATCTTCCCCATCAAACCTTAGCAAGGCTTTTTCTAATAGCTCCACAGCTTTGTGTTGCTGCCCTAATGCAAGGAAGGCATCTGTTTTTAATATAACTAGGTCAATATTTGCATTGTCGTACAGCTCCGCAATTTCTAAAACAGTAAGGGCTACATCATAGTTGCGGGTAGCAAGCAATAGGTCTGCTTTGCGTATCATTAACTGGCTGGAATATGGGAACTGTTCCAGCCCCGTCTCGGCAGCAAGGAGGGCTTCTGCCAAGTCGTCTTTTTCATCATAATAATCTATGATACGATCAAAATCGTCTTCCTCAATAAAGGAATGGCTCCGCCCAACTTTCAGGTTGCCGTATTGCCTTAGTAGTTCTTTTAATTCTTCTTTGCCCTCGTCGTAAGAATGTTCCCTCATCATATTTCAATAGGTTTATTAAATGTAGGGTAAAAAGCAATATATAAGCCAAATATATTTTGTTTCTTTTATTAACGTGTGTTGATAAAGGATAGTTTCCTCATCCAAAAAATAAATAAAAATGCTCCCTTTTTAATGTTAAAACAATGATTATGCCGAAAAAATTGCTTTTTACCGAAAAACTTTGGCATTTAATTAAGAAACTCCCTTACATTTGTATCGATGAATTGTCAAAAGCAAATAAAAAAATTATCGATTGCCCTGCTTTTTGTGCTAGGGATGAATATTGCTTTTGCGTCTATTAGCTTTACTGGCATTAGCGACGACAAATTGAAGAATTCCAAATTCTCATTAAGAAACTTAAATAGCTTTCATCATACTTTTTCTTTAAGCATGCTCAAAAGTAGCCTTCGTTACAAATATTCTGATATTTTAAGGCAAGAAACTAATCCCGCTGGCATCACAGAAATTAACTCCATGATGCGCTATGAGCGTGGCAACACCACTTTTATCATGCCATATAAGTACAAGATAAAAGTGCCAAAATTCAAGACACCTTTTGCTCCTACTTTTTAGTATTATTTTAAAATTTGTGTTTTAGATTTTAAAAATAAAAGCTTTTTGTACTCAGGTACATTACCAAAAAACAATTTCCTACATTTACTTTCATGTGCCTGTAACCCAATTCTAAAGTTTCACAGTCCCCATTCTTTCTATCTTCTCTTTGTCTAACTTATATAGTTTATATGTTAATGTAATAAGTTTTACACTTTTCTGGCTGAATGTAGTATTTGCCCAATTGTATGTCTGTATTGCTTCATTCTTGCCATTTGCACCAAAGTAAACAATCTATCTATATGCTTGTTGTTACTTTTGAACCAAATTAAAACAAGATGGCAACTAAAAAAAAGGTTATTGTAGTGGGCGGGGGTTTTGCAGGCATACAGCTAGTAAGGAACTTAGACGAGGATTTGTTTGATGTATTGCTGATAGACAAGCTAAACCACCACCAGTTCCAGCCATTGTTTTACCAAGTAGCCACCTCGCAAATAGAACCTTCCAGTATTTCCTTTCCCCTCCGCAATATTTTCAATAATAAAAAGAACGTACAGATAAGGCTTACCGAAGTAGTAAGTGTAGATTCTATAAATAATAGCATTACTACTTCCATTGGAGATTTCCATTATGATTACCTTGTTTTGGCCATGGGCTGCAAAACGAATTTTTTTGGCAATGCCAATATTGCCAGCAATGCATTTACGCTAAAAACCACTTACGAATCCATTACCGTCCGCAACCATATTTTGCAAATATTCGAGCGTATTATTTCTGCCAATGAGGAGGAAAAAGAAGCATTGCTCAATTTAGTAATTGTGGGTGCAGGCCCTACTGGTGTGGAGCTTTGTGGCTCTTTTGCAGAAATAAAAAAGAATATATTACCGAAAGATTACCCCGGCATTGATTTTTCTACCTTTAAAATTACCCTTGTAGAAGGCAGCAAAAACACGCTGAACAATATGAGCGATGTAGCCAAAGCGGCATCAAGGGCATATTTGACCAAAATGGGCGTGCATATCCTTACAGAAACGGTGGTGAAAGACTACAACGGCCATGTACTGGAACTGAAAAACGGCAATACCATCAAGACCAAAACGGTTATATGGGCAGCAGGCGTTACGCCTAATACGATAGCAGGTTTACCCGCCATTGTTTACGCACCCAACAACCGTTGCAAGGTTGACAGGCTAAACAAATTAATTGGCAGCGAGAACATTTTTGCCATTGGCGATATTGCCCTGATGGAAACGCCCAAATACCCCAAGGGCCACCCTCAATTGGCAAACGTGGCTATTAACCAAGCAAAGAACCTTGCAAAAAACCTTGCCAAGATAAACACTGGCAAAACCACCAAGGAATTTGAATACCGTGATTTAGGCTCCATGGCTACCATTGGCACCAACAAAGCCGTGGTTGACTTGCCGTTCGTGCAGTTTAAAGGCTATTTTGCTTGGTTGATATGGATGTTCCTACATTTGATGCTGATACTAAGCGTAAAAAACAAGCTGATTATTTTCATAAACTGGGCTTGGGCATACATAACTAAGGATTCATCGTTGCGGTTGATTTTGGTGGATGGGAAGAAGAAAGCAGTGGCATAATCCAAATTTATATAACTTGCTGAAAAACGAAAATAATGCCTAAGAAAATAATCTTCAAGCACCTCTTGGCCATCCGGTGGATGCACTGGATTAATTTTCCCGTGCTCACCATTATGATATGGAGCGGGATGTTGATTTATTGGGCAAACGATGTGTATGAAGTAAAAATTGGCAACAAGCAGTTGCTCATGTTTTTCCCAAATGGATTTTACAAATTTTTTAATATCCCCCACCGGCTAGCCGAGGGCATGGCTTACCATTTTGTGTTCATGTGGTTGTTTTTTATTAATGGGCTGCTATATGTGCTGTACACTATTTTTTCTGGCGAGTGGCGGTATCTGTTGCCTAATAGGCATAGTTTTAAGGAAAGCATACAAGTAGTACTATACGATTTTCACCTGAGCAAGGTAAAACCACCCCAGGCTAAATACAATGCTGCACAACGTATTGCTTATTCCATGATTATCGTGATGGGGTTTGGCAGCATCCTTACGGGATTGGCTATTTACAAGCCTGTGCAGCTAAGCTGGGTTACGGCAGTTTGTGGGGGTTATGCGGCTGCAAGGGTGGAGCATTTTGTATTAACGGTGGGCTATGTGCTTTTTTTCTTTATACATATTGTGCAAGTGATACTGGCCGGGTGGAACAATTTCAGGGCTATGGTAGCCGGTTTTGAAATAGTTGAAAAATGATTTTTTGCCATAGGCAGAAAGTAATGTTGTAGAAATAGGCTTCCCATTATGGGTGCATTTCAAAACTTCGCTTTTTTTTATTTAGAAGGCTCTTCAATAAGTGATTTTGAAAGACCCACCCCCTAACCCCCTTCGAGGAGGGGAACGCGAAGAACTAAGCGAAGAACAGGGCGGTAATCTTAAAGGGTTAAGGGTTAGGTGGCAAAACGTTCCCCTCCTCGGAGGGGTTAGGGGATGGCTTTAGCTATTTAAGGGTAATGCAATCAGCGAAGTTTTGAAATGCCTTTTCTTCTTTGTGCCCCTTTGAGTTTTAGTGCCTTTGTGGCTATTTTAAATATAAAATTAAACCATGAAAGAAATAATTGTTGATGATAAAAATGCAAGGCAGTATAAACGTAGGTCGTTGATTGCCTTTGTAGTGTTTTTTGTAATGATTGGCGTGGCTTATGCTAGTTGGGCATGGCTTCAGCACCAGCCAAATGTGGATGGCGCAAAAGCCCCGCTGCGCAAGGGTTTGGAAGTGAATGAAAGCCTGTTTAGCAAATTATTTAGCAAAGACAAGTTGGCAAAGGAATACCCAGTATCCGCTGCTTCTAAAACGCCCCGTGTAAACGGCGACCTAGGCTTGGCGGACAGTACTTTTGATGCTGCCAAATGGAAATTGCATGTCATTAAAAGCAAAGGCGATACGCTGCTGATTACCCTAGACGAACTAAAGAAACTGCCCAAACAGGATATTATTTTTGATTTTAAATGTATAGAAGGCTGGAACCAAGTAACCCACTGGGGCGGCGTTCGGTTTAGCGATTTCATGAAAAAATACCAGCTTGCCCCAGAGCAGGCCATGCAGTATGTAGGAATGGTAACCCCCGATAGCAAATATTATGTGGGCATAGACATGAAGAGTATGCTACAGCCCCAAACCATCCTCAGTTACGAAATGAATGGGGCTTCGCTGCCCATGAACCAAGGCTATCCGCTTCGGTTGATTATCCCTGTGAAATATGGCGTGAAGCATATAAAACGGATAGGCACTATTTCTTTTGCCAATACAAAGCCAAGGGATTACTGGGCAGAGAAAGGGTATGATTATTATACGGGGCATTAGGGGTTATATTTTGTTTATTCCCTAATGTTTTTATTAACTTTGGTTTAATCGTGTAAATAAAAAGTAATGGGAACAAGTAATATAAAAATTTATGACTTCGCTAGGGCTCAATTGAAACTTAGCGAAAGTGATGCAAGGAAATTTATAGAAACAATGGAAGATGTTGTGGCAGCAAAAACAAAAGCAGCAACAAGCTGCTACAAAAAAATAAACTGATAAATTGATTCATGTATGGAAAGGATAGTAATTGAGGTGGATGATAACCTTGCAAAAGCATGGCAGCAATCTACAGATACCAAAAGGAAAGCTTTTGGCAATAAAATAAATATGGCACTTGCAAAAGAGTTTATTGGCGATTCTACACAGGAATACTTGGCTTTTTTGAAGCAATTGAGATTGGAAATGAAACAGAAAGGATTAACCCAAGCAGAATTAGACAAGATACTGAACGATGAATAAAAGATTTGTTGTTGTGGACACCAATTGTTTCATTAGTGCTAACCTTTTTGAGAATTCAAACACAGCGCTGGCATTTGATAAAGCCTTAAGAATAGGTAGGATTGCACTTTCTGCTAGCATCTTAGCAGAATATACGGAAGTACTTTACAGGAAGAAACTGGATAAATACCTTACAGAAACTAAAAGGAAAGCAGCGTTGAGGTTACTAGTTAAAAATGCTGTTATTTTCAATATAACTGAAACAATTAATGATTGCCGGGATCCAAAGGACAATATGTTTTTAGAATTGGCTGTTGCATGTGATGCCGCTTGCATCATAACTGGGGATAATGACTTGCTTGTTTTAAACCCATTTCGTGGCATTCCTGTGATTAATGCCGATGATTTTCTCAAAAAATCCTAATAGCTACACGCTGGGCCAGATGTTAGCGAAGCGCACCCCGCCCCACATATCAATGAAATTTCCCAATTCTTTTTATTACTAACTACCACACATCAATAGCACATTTTAAAACTCAATCGTAATTTCTGTACCCTTGTTTACCTCGCTTTGCATGGCAATGGTGCCGCCTAGCTTTTCTACCTGTGTTTTTACCATATACAGCCCCATGCCCCTGCCTTCGGTATGCGAATGGAAGCGTTTGTATAGGCCAAAAACATGCTGGCCTTGTTTTTCCATGTCTATGCCTAGCCCATTGTCTTTAAAGGTTAGGCTTGTTTTGTTGCCAATTTTATTGCTGGTGATGGCTATTACCAGCCCAGTATTGGGCTGCCTGTATTTAATACTATTAGATATAAGGTTGAAAAAAATACTGTGCAGGTAACTTTTTATTGTTTCAATGGCATCAACCTTGGCAAAATCACCTATTACCCTTATTTCTTCTTTTTCTATAATACTGCCAATACTAAAAATTACCTCTTCCAATAACCTTTTAAATACTACGGGTTCTTTTGCCTCAAATGCATCTCCCCTTACTTGAAGTACAAGGTTTAAATCTTTAATTACTTCGTCAAGTTTTTCTGCTGATTCTGCCAAGAACCCCCTCATTTTCGTTTCTTTTTCTGGAGCCATCTGGTTAGATAACAAGGCATTGGTAATGCCAATGATATTAGATACGGGTGAGCGGAGGTTGTGCGAAACAATATATGAAAACTGTTCTAGGTCTTTATTGCGGCTAATGATGTCTTTGATTGTTTTTTCCTGTATTAGTGCTGCATTTTTTCGTTCGGTAATATCCCGTGTAAAGGCACAGTTAAACTCCTTGTCGCCATGTTTAATGTAATTGGCCCTTATTTCCACTGGTATCAGCCTGCCGTCTTTTGTTTGCTGCATTATTTCAAAAAAAAGCGAACCTTCGTTCTTAAGCTCCTCAAAATGTGCTTGCCATTGTACAATATCATAGTTGGGTACTATATCAGGGACAGTAAGTTGTAGCATTTCCTCTTTTGTATAGCCCAGCATAGCACAAGCCGCTTCATTTGCATTAAAAATAGTTGCCTCTGGTGTCATCCAAAAAACACCATCACCTGTATTATCTAATGCAAATTGGGTGAGCAGCATGGTTTCTTCGGCTAGCTTCCGTTCTGTTATGTCCTGCACAATGCCATAGAGGCGGATAGGGTTGCCATTGTTGTCAAAATCGAAACGGTATTCTGTGGTACAGTATCTTATACCGCCATCTTTCCCAAAAAAGCGGAAATCAAAAGTTGAACCTTGCAGGGTAACAAAAGATTTTTCCACATTAGCGGTTGCAAAAGCCACATCATCGGGGTGTATGATGGAGTAAAACAATGTTATCGACCCTTTCAATTTATTGTCAAGCCCAAACATATTGTACATCCCTTCAGACCAAATATGCTTATGGCTGATCATGTCTATCTCCCAACTGCCCATAAGGGCAATGGCTTGCGCCATCCTTAAACCCGCCTCGCTTTGAAAAAGGTTTTCTTCCGCTAGCTTTCTTTCCGAAATATCTTGGTGCGACACTACCACAAGCGACTCTTCGCTGTCAAACTTAATTACCCTCATGCCAAACCAACGTTTCATGTCGGGGGAATGGCAGGGGTATTCCAGATAGAAAGCGGGGCTTTTATCTGCCAATACATCCTTCATCCCTTCCATTACTTCGGCAGCTATTGTATCTCCAGATTGGGCAGCATTGAAGCATACTTTAAAATAATTGCTGCCTTCGCCTGTTTCTATCTGTGTGCCGCCATTGTCTAATGCAAAGTTTTTCCAAGTTTCGTTTACAGTTAATATTTTCCCTGTGTTATCAACCAAGGCAATATGCGAACTGAGCGAATTGAGAACACCCCGGTTAAAGGACTCGCTCTTTTTAAGCAAATTATCTCTTTTTTTCCTATCCGTAATATCGTGTGAATGGCAAGCAGCCCCAACTATGCTATCCCCTACACGGATAGGGTAAAACGAAATTTCAGCCCAAGCCTCAACCGGCAGGGCAGTATATTCAATAGCATTGAAGTTTTCCCCGGCAAAAGCACGGTCATAATATTTTGTAAACTTGGCCAGCTGTTCCTTTACTATTTTTTTTGGAAGCTCAGCACAGGTTTCTTCAATGGGGATGCCCGAATTTAGGCTTATCATTTCGCTAAACCGATCATTACAAGTAATCAGGTTAAAATTTCTGTCCACACTCCACATTAAATCGTTGGTATTGTTGATTAATGCGTACAAATTATTACGGTCAAATTCATGTTTTTCCTCGGCTATTTTTTTATCGGATATATCCCTGAAATTGGCAACCAGCGCATTTACGCTTGGGTCCAGCAGCATGTTGGTAATGGTTACGTCGTACCAAACCCAATTGCCATTATTGTGCAGCAGCCGCTGTTGGTTATTGGTAGATGCACCCGGGTTTTGCAAAATATTGTCCCTTTTTTGCAAATACGCTACAATATCATCAGGATGGATAAAATTGGCGGTTAAGGCTTTAGGGAAATCTTCCAACGTATAACCAAATACTTTTTTAATGGAAGGTCTTATATATAGTATTTCCCCAGCTGGCGAGGAGAGGGTAATCATGTCGGTTGTATTTTCGATCAATGCACGGAAATGCTTTTCATTTTGTATGGTAATGTCCAGGAATCTTTTCCGTTCTTTTTCCGCCAGCTTTTTTTCCATTGCGTTCAGCACGCTGGTGGACAACCGCTGCAACTTTCCTTTCAAAATATAGTCATAAGCTCCTTTTTTCATTACAGATACAGCAAACTCTTCTGACATGGCTCCCGTTATAAGGATAAAAGGGGTTTTCTCACTTCGTTGTTGTACTATTTCGAGTGCTTCAACAGAATCGAAATGGGGCAGGTTGTGATCAGATAAAATAATGTCGGGCAAGAAATTGCTCAGGGCATTTTCAAAATCTGCTTTATTAGCAACTACTCGTTTTTCAAACAGTATCCCTCCTTGCCTCAAAGATCGATCTACCAATTCGGCATCGAAAGGGGTATCTTCCAGGTGGAGTATTTTTATGGCAAGCGTATGTATGTTTTTCATTTAATAGGGTATTGATTGTGCAGCAGCCAGTATAGGCCCACTTCGGAAACCGCTTTCATAAACCCATCGAAGTCAACAGGCTTTACTATGTAGCTATTTGCGCCCAACTCATACGATTTTTCTATATCTGGGTTTTCTTTGGAAGAGGTAAGTACTACCACAGGTATATTTTTGGTGAGCGGGTCTGATTTTATTACTTTAAGTACTTCTAACCCATCTACTTTGGGCATTTTTAAATCAAGCAGTATTACTTTGGGTTTGTGGCTTATGTCCCGTCCTTCAAACTCACCTTTGCCAAACAAGAAATCAATAGCGCTGGCACCGTCTTTCAGGTGTATGAGCGTATTGAGAATTTTGTTTTTCGATAAAGCCCGCTTGGTTAGTTCGGCATCGTTCATGTTGTCTTCTACCAATAGTATTTCTACTTCTGTACTCGTATTCATGGCAAGTGTTTAAGCTAAAATGATTGGGGGCAAAAGGTCTTCGTTTTGCCCCTCTCCTTTGGAGAGGGGTTGGGGTGAGGTCTCGCTTTCGGCAAAAAACCTTTTATATACCTTCACTATCTGGCAAGCTAAAAAAGAAGGTAGCCCCTTCGCCCACTTTTCCGGTTGCCCATATTTTGCCTTCGTGTTTTTGTATAACCCGCTGCACAATTGCTAGGCCAACCCCTGTTCCTGCAAATTCTTCTGTGGAATGCAACCGCTGGAACACGCCAAACAATTTATTAGCATACTTCATATCAAACCCCACGCCATTATCCTTCACTGCATAAACTATTTGCCCGTTATCTTTTTTGGAGGTAATTTCAATGATGGGTTGTTCTTTTTTTGAGGAGTATTTAATGGCATTTGAAAGCAGGTTGATCATTACATGCTCTAGTAAAGTGTAATCTGCTTTTACAGGTAGCAGATCCTTGAACTGTATGGAGGCATGGTGGGTAATTGTTTGGTCTATTTCAGCAAGGGCAGCTTTCGTTAAGTCATCCATATTAATCATTGCTTTTTTTACTTCTTTCCTGCCCAACCGAGAAAAAGAAAGCAAATCATCAATGAGTATCCCCATTTTTTTGGCGTTGTGCTGCACTTCTTTCAGCAGCCGCCTACCTTCTGCCTCAAATAACGGGGCATAGTCTTCTTCAATCATCCGGGCATAGCCGTTCACGGCCCTCAGGGGCGACCGCAAATCGTGCGATACCGAGTAGGAAAAAGATTCCAAGTCTTCCGTCCGTTCCTTTACCCGTTTTTCTAAGCTCTCATTTAGTATGCTTATTTCTTCCTCTGCCTGTTTCCTTGCCGTGATGTCAGCCCGGATGGCTACATATTGGTAAGGCTTGCCATCCTCATTCAAAAAAGGGACAATGGTGGTATCTACCCAGTAAATAGTGCCATCCTTGGCTTTGTTCTTTAATTCGCCCCTCCATATTTGCCCTTGCGAGATGGTAGCCCATAAGTTGCTTATGAACTGCTTTGAGTGATAGCCAGAATTGATGATGCGGTGGTCTTTCCCAATCAATTCGGCAACGGTGTATTTTGAAATATTGCAGAAGTTTTGGTTGGCATGGGTAATAATCCCTTTTTGGTCGGTTATGGCCAGTATGGAAGACTCGTCCAGTGCATACTTGTAATAAGAAACTTCTTTTAATGTTTTCTCGTATTGAGAAACAAATTCCTTATTGTCAATAATTAATGCTGCTGTCTTTTTTTTCTTTTCCTCATATAAAAAGGAAAGTTCATTATAAGCCAGTTGCAGCGCAGCTAATTTTTCGCCCCCAGTTAGCTTTTGTGCAGAAATATCTACTGACAAAACAACAATACCTTCAGGAATGGGTTTAATGCTAAATGAGTACCATTTTTCAGGCGATTGGGTATAGGGGCTTTCGCATTCCAATTGCTGCGGCACTCTTTCGGTCATGCAGGCTTGCATGGCCTTAAACAGCATCGTTTGCGCTATGGCTGGGTATTTTTCTTGTAGGGTATGCCCAAGCAATTCTTTACTCGTCCACTTGCCATTCTTTACCAATGTGTCGTTTACATACAGGTATTTCCAGTTAAAATCATGGATTTGTACACCTTCTATCAGTAAGTCAAATATGCGCTGGTACATTTCGTTCCTGTCCGTTTGTGTATTGGTGTACCCACCTAACCCACATTCACGCTCATTGTCCATTCGTAGTTTTTCCTTCCGCTTATTAAGCGTCGTTTCAGTGAAGATAGCTTTAATGTGTGTGATAAAGTATAATACTTTTTATGCGGGAGGATAAACGCATCAAAATTCTTTTTGCTCGAATCTTCGAGTTTGACACCAGTCCTGCATAAGCCACCTTATTTTATCCGGTTTTGGCACAGCCAAAATTGAAAAAAATGCGCAGTATATTTTTTTCAAAGGATAAAATAGAGTGGTGATAGCTACCCTACTCCTTTAGGAGAGGGGCTGGGGGAGAGGCAGACGAAGCCCGCCGGCTATGAGGTAAAAGGACTGAAAAGAGGCATTTTTGAATAAAATAGGCAATTAGGCGCAGATTAAATTTTGATGCGGTTGCGCTGTTTTATGCGGGTGCATAAAACTTTTTCGCTTTGTCCTGATATCCCCCAATCTATAAAAACCTTATCTTTGTATTACATATGCACTTGATACAAACTACTTACAAAACTAGTGTCTTGGCATCCTAATCGTAGTTCTTTTTTTACTAATATTAAGATAGTTGTAGTCCCAAATTTTGGCCTTTTATTTATGGCGGTAAAATAAGCACAAATCAAGCACAAAATGAGCATAAACCAGGCATAAAATACGCACAAATTAATCAAAAAATAAGCACAAAATAAGCACAAATCACGCACAAAAATTCGATGTTTTTGTTGATAATCAATGACTTACAAGGTTGGCAACGATTTTTGAAAAAAGAACCAGCGTAAAAAACCCCACAAAAATGGCAAAGCTGAAACTATTTTAATATAACACTAGGAGAAATTGATATTATTAAAAATATACACATATAGTTCTCTTGCCCTGTTCCTGTTACCTTTTCTTTTGGCTAACTTGTCCCGGTCTTTCGGGAGGGGTGAGGTTGGGCTAGGTTTATTTTTTAACCCGGATTTTGCAGTTGACTTCGTTATGAAAGGCTCAAATGCAATAAAGACAAGTATTTGAGCCAAATTTTTGGTCGAAACCATAGTGAACTATGGCAAGGCCAAAAAATCAAGCAAATGCTTGTGTTTGAAGCAGTTGGGGTTTGCAATAGATTTCAACTGCAAAATCCGGGTTTAATAAAAATGCGAGGCAATGGAAAGGCAATTGATTCGGTTTTACTGGGCAATAAAGCGGCTTTTGAGAAACAAGGCCAACTTTGTGGTGTTTGAAGGCTTTTTGAGCGAGTTGTTGTTTGATGATATTTGTTGCTAAAAGCAACAGCAAAACTCTACGAGGCTACAAGCCTTGTAGAGCGTAGAGTGCCGTTTTATATCTTTCCGTATCCACGCCCAATCTTTTCTTTTTTCACCTTTAATATTTTATTACCGTTTCTTGCACCTAAATAATTTATGTTTGTAGGTTAGTAGATATAGGTGTTAAAATGATTAAATGTGCCCATTACTTCCTTTTCATCCTGATGTGCCTTTTAGTGGCAGTAACGGTAAGCCATGCCCAGCCCTATTCTACCTTAGATTTATATGGCAAAAGGCCGGTTCAATACCAAAATAGGCTTTTGTTTGCAGAAAAAACGCCAGGCGATGAGAACATTAAGCCTGTAAAGCATTTTTTTCAAAATACGTTCACACATTACAACTATTATTTTAATGCGAACAACAAGGTAAACGATATTATTGACCGGGCAAAAGCCCTTAATAAAGACGACTACACCAAGCTGTTGTCCTTTTACAATTACAGCTTAGACAATACCTCAAAAGACCAAACCCAAATAGACTCGGTTATTTACAAATGTACGTCTAGTATCCTTTTACATGATTTGAGGGATGATTGGGTAGACAATATGTACATGCTGATGGGCAAGGCATACCTGCTAAAGAAAAACCTAGACTCGGCAGGCTATGTGTTCCAATACGTAAACTATGCTTGGGCCCCCAAAGAAGAAGGTGGGTACGATATACCCATAGGTAGCAATATCAGCAACGACAAAGGCTTGTTCAGCGTATCTACCATTGAGAAAAGAAGCCTTGCCAAGAAGCTATTGGCATTGCCACCTAGCCGAAATGAAAGCCTGCTTTGGCGGGTGAGGGTATTGTTGGAGCAAGGGCGTATTGGCGACGCCAACGGGTTAATAACCATATTGGTGATTGATCCCTATTTCCCCCAAAGGCTACAGCCGCCACTGCACGAAATCATGGCCTATTCCTTTTACAAACAACAGATATACGACAGCGCAGCTTTTCACCTCACCAAGGCATTGAGCAATGCTGGCGGGCGCCTGGAAACTGCAAGATGGGAATATTTAATTGGGCAGATGCTCCAGCTAACCAAGAATAGCGACTCGCTTGCAGCTTCATTTTTTGAAAAAAGCATTGCCCATACCACAGACCCAGTGATGGAAGTCTTTGCAAGGCTGAACCTTGTAAGCCTTGCTGCGCACAAAAAAGGCTATACCCTGCAAGACAATATTGCAGAGCTGTATAAACTAGCTAGGAAGGACAGGTATGAAGTGTACAGGGACATTATTTACTATGCTGCCGCCATTTTGGAACTGCAACAAAAAAACAAAACAGGTGCCATAACCGCGCTTAAAAAAAGCCTGAAATACAATATTGACAACCCCGAGCAAAAGCAAAAAGATTTTTTGCTGCTGGCAGATACTTATTTTGATAACAAAGAATATAAACTTGCTTATAATTATTACGACAGTACACAAGTAGCCGTTCTGGAACAAGCCGATAAAGACAGGATAGCAGAACGGAAGCCTGCATTAAAAATAATAACCGCCAATATTGCCACAATAGAACTGCAAGACAGCCTGCAACGCCTAGCAAACATGAGCGAGGAAGACAGGAGAGCAATCTTAAAAAAACTGTTGAGGCAACTGCGCAAGGCAGAGGGGCTGAAAGAAACAGACCCGCTAGATTTTGGTAACGACAATGCCCCACTAGCGGGCAGTAACACAGTGCCAGCCACTTTGTTTGCCAATACCAGCAGTGGCGAATTTTACTTTAACAATGCCAGCCTGAAACAAAGCGGGCTTAACGAGTTTAAAAGCAAATGGGGCAACAGGCCCAACGTGGATAATTGGCAGAGGCAAGCTGCACTGACCAAGCCACCCGTAACCGATGGGAACCCAGCAGACATGAATATGACCGTGGGCAGCGACATGGACGTGCTGCCACCTACTGCTGCAAAAACAGTGGAAGAAACCAAGCCAAAAGACCTGAGTTTTGAAGGGCTGATGGCCGATGTGCCTTTGCGTGAAGGGCAAAAAGAAAAATCAGACAGTGCCATTGCCAGGGCTTTGTTTTCCAACGGGGTTACTTTCCAAAACAACTTGAAGGATTACAAGTCTGCAATTGATGCGTATGAAGAATTGTTGCGCCGTTTCCCATTCCACAAAAAAGCAGAGCAGGCACATTACAACTTGGTTTATTGCTACCAGCAGTTGGGCTTGAAGTATAGAGCAGACTCTACTGCAGAAGCCCTGAAAAAAAATTACCCTGCTGGCAGTTTTGCCTTGCAAATAGGTAGCCCCAAAAAAGAATTAGCACAGGACGACACAACGGCCGACTACCAAAATGTTTACAACTCATTTGTAGAAGGGAGTTATGAAAAAGCAAAAACGGCTAAGCTAGCAGCCGATAAAAAATATGGCCGGTCTTACTGGACGCCTCAATTGCTATACATAGAGGCAGTTTACTATGTTACCCAACGGGAGGACTCGGTTGCAATAAACCGCTTAGAAGATTTAGCTAATACTTTCCCCAAGACCCCATTGGCAGAAAAAGCCATAAGGATGATAGAACTATTGAAACGCCGAAAAGAAATAGAAAACCACCTTTCCCATTATGGCGAGCCTCCTGTAGATAGTGCAGCTTTGATGGCGAGGGAGGCATTTGTAAGGGATAGCTTGCTTAAAGCTACAAGGGAGCAATTCTTAAAAGACAGCCTGCAAAAAGCGGCAAGGGCTTCGTTTGTAAAAGACAGTCTGCAAAAAGCATCGTTGGCTAATGGAAAATTAAAACCGCTTTCTAAAAAAGATAGCATACTTATTGCTAGGTCGAAAATGTCGTTGAAAGACAGCCTTGCCTTTACTGCGAAAAGAGCGGCATTTGTTCGGGATAGCTTACTAAAAGCTACACGGTTAGCGTTTGTTAGGGATAGCTTGCAGAAAGCGGCGCGGGCAGCATTTGTTCGGGATAGTTTGCAGAGAGCCGCAAGGGCATCATTTGTGAAAGACAGTTTACAGATGGCGAGAAGGGATGCTTTTGTGCGGGATAGCTTGCAGAAAGCGAGGGCAGCATTTGTAAAAGATAGTTTGCGGAAGGCAGCAGACCTAGCTGCAAACAATGGCTTTGTCTACGATCCTAATGAGGCCCATTATGCTATTATACAACTGGACAATGTAGATAATGTATTTATAAAAGTAGTAGCCAGCTCGTTTGGCAGTTTCAACAAGCGGGCATATAGCGGCAAGCAAATTGATATTGCTACGGAAAAAATAAATACGCAATTCTCATTCCTTTATTTTGGGCCTTTCAATTCTGCTGCCGAGGCAATTGCATACATTGAAAAGGTAAAACCTAATATGACAAAAAGCATAGTGCCTTGGTTGCCTAAATACAAATACAAATATGGTATTATCGGCATCAGCAATTTGTTGTTATTGCAGCAAAACAAAGATGTGGCACTATACAACCAGTTTTTAAAGAAAGTGCTACCGGGTAAATTTTAGGAATTACCTAGGTTTTATTTCACCACATAGACACATAGGCACATAGATTTGCAAGTTATAAAAGCCACAAAAGCATAGGTAGTTCAACATAGGGCTTTAAAACAATATAGGCTTTATGAAAAAGAAGTCATTTTGAATAGCCTATGTTTTCTTTAATTATAATAGGGCAATTATATTTTTTGATTCTTACTATGTGGCTATGTGCCTATGTGGTGAGTAGTAGTAGTAAATTATAAAAAGTATGAAGCGTTCGGTACAGATATTTTGGCGTATTTTTTTTGGCGCATTTGGTCTATTCGTTGCCATTTTGTTAATGGCCAATTTTGGATGGCTAGGCACCATGCCCTCTATTGACGATATAGAGAACCCAACCGCCAACCAATCTACCCAAGTATATGCCCAGGATGGCACGCTGATGGGCAAATACTATTTGGAAGACAGGGTGAATGTTGATTTTAAAGACATCAGTAAGCATGTGATAAACGCATTGGTTGCAACGGAAGACGAACGTTTTTACGAGCATAGCGGAGTTGATGGCCGTGCGCTGCTGCGTGCCTTTGTTTATTTAGGAAGGGAAGGCGGTGCAAGCACCATTACCATGCAGACTGCCAAAAACTTGTTTACCAATTACAAGCGAAACAAGGTAATCCGTTCGCTGCAAAAACTAAAGGAAGCCATTATTTCCATTAAACTGGAACAAAATTTTACCAAGGATGAAATAATAACACTGTACCTAAACACAGTGCCTTTTGGCGACAATGTGTTTGGCATTAGGAATGCTGCAAAAACTTTTTTCCAGAAAGAGCCGGACAGGCTAAATGTAGAAGAAGCCGCTGTGCTGATAGGGATGCTAAAGGGATCTAATTTGTACAACCCCCGTGTAAACCCTAAAAAGGCATTGGACAGAAGAAACGTGGTGCTTGACCAAATGATCAGGAACAATTTTATATCTGCTAGTGAAGGCAACGCCTTGAAGCTAAAGCCCATAGAACTAAATTATAAAAAACTAGACGAGACGGCTGGCCTTGGCCCTTATTTCAGAATGATACTAGGCGAGGAAATGAAAAAATGGTGCAAGGAACACACCAAAAGCAATGGCGACAACTACGATTTGTACAGGGATGGGCTGAAAATATATACCACCATCAACCCTCGTATGCAATTGTATGCCGAGGAAGCTGTGGCAAAGCACATGAGTTACATGCAAAAAATATTGAATGCGCAAAGCAATATTAAAGACGGGTCTGTTTGGAATGGCTACGATAACGTACTAGAGGCTGGCATGAAGCAAAGTGACCGCTGGAAAGGGTTATCAAAAGATGGAATGAAAGATGAAGACATAGAAAAAACGTTTTATACGCCAGTAAAAATGAAGGTATTTGCTTGGAACAACAAACGTTCCACAGATACCGTAATGACACCGATGGATTCTATCAAGTACCACAGGCAAATGATGGAAAGCGGTTTCATGGCCATGGATGCCCAGAGCGGTGAAGTAAGGGCATGGGTAGGCGGCATAGATTTTAAAACCTTTAAATACGACCATGTGAATTTCAATACCAAAAGGCAGGTTGGCTCTACCATGAAGCCATTGCTGTACAGCTTGGCTATTGAAGAAGCTGGCTTTACACCCAACACTACCGTGTATGATCAGCAGCAAAGTTTTGGTGCCTATGGCATGGTGCCGGCCACATCAAAGTCATGTTCTGGCAGGGCAATGCCAATGGCAGAAGCATTGGCAAAATCTAAGAACTGTGCCACGGCATACATTATGAAGCAATTAGACAATGTAGGCAACAACTCTGCCAAGCGTTTTGTAGATTTCTTGAACAACAAATGCGGCTTGCAAACCAAGATAGACCCGAACCCATCTATTGCTTTGGGGGCGTGTGAAATTTCATTGTACGAAATGATGCAGGCATATAGCATGTTGCCGGGCAGGGGATTTAATGTAAAGCCCATGTTTATTACCCGCATAGAAGATAAAAATGGCAACAACATTCAAACATTTATACCCCAGCGAAAAGAAGTCATCAGCGATGTTACGGCCTATTCCGTTATAAAGATGATGCAGGGGGTGATGCAGTATGGCACGGGCAGGAGCATGTCTAACTACGACGTGCATGGCGAAATAGCTGGCAAAACAGGCACTACTAATGACAATAGCGATGCTTGGTTTATGGGTTATACGCCATTGCTGCTTTGCGGGGCATGGGTTGGTAATGACGACAGGTTTATCAGAATACAATCAACTACCTTGGGTCAAGGCTCACAAGCGGCTATGCCTATATGGGCTTATTTTTATGAAAAAGTGTTGAAAGACCAAAACATTATTGGCATTGACCCCAACGCTACTTTTGTGAAGCCAGAGGTATTGAACACGGATATTAGTTTTGACAATATCAATAATATTGCCCCGGCAGTTGGACCTGAAGGGCAAGATGGTAACGGCACTTCGCAGGATTATGGGGGCGATTTAAAAGAGCTGAAAGATATTAAGCCTACTTCTGGCTTGGGGCCCGAGTCATCTACTTTACCTAGTGATGACTACAACCCAGCCCCTGCTAAAACAGAAGAAAGCAAACCCAAGCCCAAAAAAAGTACTGAGGACAACAGGCAGTCCCCACCAGCAACATTGCCCAACACCCCAGTAAAACCAAAGGCAACCATGCCAAAGAAAGTGGGAGGCAAGTAACCTTTCCAGAAAGGCTTTGTTCTTGTGTGCGTAATAACCTTTATAGGGTTTTAAACCCTATAAAGGTTAAGTAATAACAAAATTTTATACCAAAAAAATGTGGCTTCAAATACTTTAGCACCCTCCTTATACGTTTAAGAGGTTGCAAATGTAAGTGATTGGCTACATTTGTAATTGTTTACACCTATTACAAACCGTTTACACATGGCAAAAGAAGGAAAAGGAAGTTTAAAACGTAGCAAACCATCATACATTTTTAGCGTTATTGGGGTAGCATTGGTACTGTTTATCATGGGAATCATGGGATGGATTTTCCTAAATATCAAGCAAGCGGGCGATATGCTAAAGGAAGACATACGCTTTAGTGCCTATTTGCGCACACAAAACAAAGATACGATTGGGCAGATTGAGCAGTTTGTGGCTACGCAACCTTACGCTAAAAATGTGACTTATGTAAACAAGGAGAGTGCCAAGCAAATCTGGAATAAAGACAATAACGAAGACTGGGCAAAAATATTGGATGTAAACCCTTTGCCGGAGAGCGTAGATTTTTATGTAAAAGCTGATTATATCAATAAAGACAGTGTTGAAAAAATATCGAATGTTTTGTTGGGTCTGTATGGCAACCAGATTACCGATTTACAATACCCCAAAAGTCTTGTAACCAACCTGGACGAAAAGGCCAAAGTATATGGGCTGATTTTCTTTGTAATTTCTGTGATCCTGTGTATGATTGTTATTTTCAGTATTGACAATACCATACGACTAGCTATGTTTAGCAATCGTTTCTTGATTAAGACCATGCAAATGGTAGGTGCCACACGAGGGTTTATTGCGAAACCGATGGATATAAAAGCGGTGATAAATGGATGCATCAGTGGCTTAATTGCTATTGCGTTATTGTTCGCTTTGATACAATGGATGGAAACACAAGTACCTGAAATAAGGGTTATCAACGATACCAAACAAACCGTCATGCTATTTGGGGGGATGATACTGGTTGGTGTAGGTATTTCTTTATTTAGTACGCACCGTAGCGTGATTAAATATTTGAAGATGAAACTGGATGACCTTTATTAATTATGAATTATAAGTTATGAATTATGAGTTATGGGATGCATGATTTTTTTTCCAGCTCAGTAAGGGTTTAATTAATAATTAGGAATGAGGAATGAATAATTGCTTTATTATTGCATTTCTAAACAATTAAAAATACATGGCTCAGATAAAAATAAATTCAACAGTACCGTTGACTAAGAAAAAAGAAACGTTGGCTCCTCTTTTTGGTAATGAAAATTATATATGGATGGCTATTGGCGGTGTAATTATCGCTCTGGGCATGTTCCTATTGAGTGGTGGTAAAAACCAAGACCCTAAAGTATTTGATTACAATGTAGTGTATAGCACAACTAGGATTACGGTAGCGCCTATCCTAATTATTTTAGGTTTGGTAGTGGAAATATTTGCGATTTTCAAGAAATCTAAGCCTGTTGTTGAGGCGTAAGGGATAAGGCGTAAGTCATAAGTAAACATAATTACAAAGGTTGCCAACTTTTAAAAGTTGGCAACCTTTGTAATTTAAAACTTAAAACCTAAAACTTAAAACATTCTATAGCATTCCTTGCAACTTTTTTGAAGCTGTTTCTACGCCATTACTTACACATTTGTCCATATCATAGTTACGCTGCCAGCCGGTTATAAAGCCTGCCCAGAAAGCATCACCAGCACCTGTGGCATCTTTTACTAATATATTTTTCTGTGCAGGGATATGTCCCCAACCGCTTTTATAGGTTTTATAAAATACACCTTCGCTACCACAGGTAAGGCAAATGGCAGTTGCCTGTATTGTTTGTAAATAGGCTTTTGCATTTTCTATACTCATAGGCTTGCCTACAAAACGGTTTATATCATCCAAACTAAACTTGAGCATCGGTTGGCATGACTGTAAACGCTGGAAAATCTCCCTTGCATCGTTGTTCCGCCCCCATATTTTTTCAGAGTAGTTCCAGTCTATGGATATAGGGATATGTTGTTGGGCAGCTTTCTCAAAAGCTTTTAATATAGAGTCCTGTGCAGGTTGCTGGCTGAGTGCAAACGCGGTGGAGTGTACAATGACTGCATTGTTAAGTAAAGTACTATCAACAGGCTGTATCAGTTTATCTGCATCCCGGTAAGGGATAAAGTCGGGCGTACCTTTTGTTTTGGCGACCATTATCAACGAGGTTGCATGGCCAGATTGTTGGTAAACAAATTCTGTAACATTGTTTTCCTTACTTAATTCATGCAATATCCTATTGCCAAAACTATCTGCACCAATGGAAGCTACGAGCTTCGTTGTCACATTACTCCTATTGAGAAAAATACTGAAATTAGCAGCACTGCCACCTATATGTATATCAAAGGTTTTGGCCTGTGAAAGGTTATCTATTGATTCGGTGCTAATGCCGTCTATTAATAATTCGCCAATGGCGAGGATGTATGGTTGCATAAAATTTAATCTACTGTGGTTATTAATCGTTTTCCTGAAATGCCCTGCTCCGCAATAATAGCCCCTGCTGCGCTCCAGGCACATTGTGGTATGCCGCAAGGGGCATTGGTAAGCCCTTGCAGGCATTCGTTAAAATGACTATCGCTCGCATTGTTTGCCTTATGGATAGCAGCAGTAAGGGAAGTAGCCATTTCTTTCTTTTCTGTGCCGGCCAAAGCCAATGCCATCCAACCGTTCCATACAGGCCAGAGGCCGCCATTGTGAAATTCGTAAGGATTGTTACGGAAGGTATAGGCATAGTTGCCCAATAGCTCTTTCATGTCTTCGTCGGTATCCAGAATAGTAGGGTAAAAAGAAGGAAGAAGGTTATTCCAACGCTTTTTGTATAAATCTTGCACCCAATCGGTCACCATTGCATCTTGTTTGGCATCGCCAATGTTCAGTAAAAGGGCAAGTGCATTGGCCTGCAAGTCAAAGTAAGCATAAATCCTTGATGGGTTAAAACCCATCAACCAATAGCCTTTAAAAGCGTCCTGCAATTTGCCCGCCCAGTTGCGGGCATATAGTTTGGAAGGGTCTGGCTGCTGCCAATAATTGTTTTTGATAACGGTTGTTATCTGTGCCGCCTTGGCTGCCCAATCTGCATTGCCATATACCCTTGCTGCTAGGCGCAATGCCCACACCCGCAACAGTTGTTCAAACAAAATATACCCGTGTTGGATGTATTCATCGGCCCAATCCCCACTTTGGGGTACATATACCAAGTGCCTGCCATTGTATTCCCATGCTTCAAGCATGTTAAGGCATTTTTCCACGCCTTTGCTAAATTGTAAAGAAAGGGATGTATCGCCTGTCATTAGGGTATATTGGCACAGGCCAATTACTGCCCATGATGGATTGTCTGCCCTGCCCACAATGCCGCCATAACTTACCGATTTTGTTTCCGGGGTTACATTGCTGGGTATATTGCCATTAGGGTGTTGGTGGGTAAACAAGGTTTCTATGGTAGCCCTAGCCGTATTAATCAGTTCAGCATCACCACTTAGCAAAGCCGCCATACTACATACATTGCCATCCCTAGCCCACACCCGCCTGTAATTGTCTTTTTCCTGCACAGCAGCCACAAAACCCGCTGGTGTAGATGCTTTTTTAAGCAGTTCTATGCTTTTGTTGTATGATTGGATGTCGTACATAATGTTGTTGTTTGTCTGAACCTGGATTTATAGGATTTTAGGGATTAGAATGATTTTTCCTCCTTATCTAGCATTTTGCTTTTATCCCTTTAATCCATCTAATCCCAAAAATCCTGGTTCAGACGGTTTTTTAATCAGCATTGCCAAAACTGCCGCTACTATTATCAATACCCCCGCAAACCGGATAGCACTTACAGGGTCGCTGCCGAGCAAATGATGATAAACGGCGCTAAAAGAAACCGTTTCCAGCAGCATCGGCAGTACAATAAACATATTGAGTATGCCCATGTAAACACCTGTGCGCTTTGGCGGGATGCTGCCCGCCAATATTACATAAGGTGTACCCATCATACTGGCCCAGCCAATGCCAAAACCTATCATAGGGAGGAACAAAAAAGCTGTATTGGTGATAAATGGAAGCATTACCAAACCAATGCCTGACAATAACAAGCTGATGGCATGTATTTGTTTTGCCCCAGCCTTTTTTGCTGCCCAGGCAATTAAAAATGCCACGCAAAACGTAACAATATTATATGTCCCATTTACTGTGCCTGTGAGTAATTGTGCCGCACTAAAGCCGGGTGTAGATGGGTTAGTAACATTAAATATGGTTTTTGCCAGGCAAAGTGTAATGAACTGCCAGTAAATAAACATGGCATACCAGTTAAATAAATACACCAAGCCTAACTGCCGCATGGTCAATGGCATTTCTTTGATGGCTTCTACAATATCTTTGAATATATACCCTACGCCTTTCGGTTGTTGCTGTATTTCTTCTATTTCCGCTTGGGAGAGTGGGTACTCTTTTGTGGTAAGCACCGAATACAAAACAGCTCCTATGGAAACAATGGCACCAATAATAAATGCGGCATAAGTGGTGTAGGTAATATTATTGCTCCTCCTTGCATTCTGGCTAATCAAACCGAAGTAAACGAGTAAGCCGGGTGTAAGGTTTGCCAACGTAATACCCAAGCCAGTAAAAAAACTTTGGGATAAAAACCCTGTTGCGTGTTGTGTAGGCGGCAGCTTATCGCTTACAAATGCTCTGTAAGGTTCCATGGTAATATTGTTGGCGGCATCTAGTATCCATAACAATCCTGCAGCCATCCAAAGGCTGCTGCTAAATGGCATGGCCAGCAAACAGATACTACAAAAAATAGCCCCAACCATAAAATAAGGCCTTCTCCGCCCGAAACGGCTAAGGGTTTTGTCGCTCATTGCCCCAATAATAGGCTGCACAATCAATCCCGTCATAGGCCCCGCTAAGTTGAGGAAAGGTATCTGGTCGGGGTTGGCACCTAAGTAGGAATATATGGGTGTCATGTTGGTTTGCTGCAAGCCAAAGCTATACTGTATGCCAAAAAAGCCGACATTCATATTGATGATAGACCAAAAATTCAACCGCTTCTTCTGTAGTGGCATGGCAAGTATATTTAGCTCAAAGAAAATTTAACCACCGAGTTCACGGAGGTTTTACACAAAGAAACACAAAGGGAGTTAGAAATAAGATTTAGCTGTTTTTCTTCTTTCCCTTCTCCTTTGGAGAAGGGTTGGGATGAGGTCTATTTAAGTCATTAGATAGTTCAAAAAAGGGTAAGGAAGCAGACACTTCCTTACCTATCTAACACACAAAACAAACAACTATTATTATTGACCCAATGTTTTATGTAGAGACGTTGCATGCAACGTCTCTACAAATGCACCAACCTACCCCTTAAAAATTAAATGCCAGCGTACCAGAAATAGTCCTGCCTGTTACAGACCTTGCACGGATGATATTGGTGGCATTTTCTGTAATAGAACCTTCTTCTGCTTCTGTAATGCCCAAGCTATTGAATACATTGTTGGCATTTACAGACAATGTCAATGCCTTGGTAAACCTGTAGTTTACAAATGGGTTCACCAATACATAACCCTTGAATTTCAACTTGTTTTCATCCTGTGAATAAGAACCTGCAGTACCTATGGCACTGAAACCTAGGCTTAGTTTACCTGTATTGTAAGTAGGCATTAAGTTATAAATGAAAGGTGATTGCCTCCTTGGCTTATTGCCTTTGTTGGCACCATCTGTAATTTCAGCTTTAGTGAATGTTGCACCACCCCTTATGTCAAATGCTTTGGACAAACGGGCGGCAAATTCCAGTTCAATACCGTAAGATTTGTAGTGATTTTCTATTACTTTCTGGGTAGTAGCTTCGTATCCTCCTTGTTCGTTTACCTTGGCATAGAAACCAGTGATAAACAACCCTATGTTTTTGTAATTGCTTTTAAAGCCCAACTCTGCTTGGTCTATCTGATCTTTTACACCCTTTGCAGAACCATCGGCCAATATATTGTCGGTAAACAATATCCTGTCTGCTTTTGTGGTAGCACCACTGCTGTAGCGGGCAAATACGGCTTTGGATGCACTTAGTTTATAGTTGGCACCCAGAGAAAAAGAACCATAGTTGTATTTGTAATTGACAGGCTTGGTAGTGGTATAATCAATAGATTCTACCTTGGTTTCGTTAGGGGCTATCACGCCATCACCATTCATATCTTTTGGCCCTGCTGCACCACCTGTATAGCTGCCTGTAACCCTGCCAATATCCCAACGGGCACTTGCATCAATGTTTAGGTTTTTAGCCAAATCGAAAGTAGTGGCTACATAAGGGGCAGAAATGTCGTATTTAGTATCGTAATTGCGGTGCAGGTTTCCCCATACTGGCGTGCCATAAGCAAATTGCCCACCGGGGTTCAATAGCTGACCAGTTGCACTGGTAATATTCAACGGGTGTATGCCTTTTCCATCTACATCGGTCAAATAGGAATTCCACAACCAAGACATGGCCACATTTTGGTAAGATTTGTAGAAACCAAATGTTGCATCACCACCCTTAAATACTTTTTTCAGCTTAAAGTCATTTACGAAGTTGTTGAAGTTGTTCAGTTCCACATCAAACATGTGTATAATCATCGCATTGGCACCTGTGTATGCGGCACCTGTGTTGGCATAAGAAACAGTTGCCCCAGCTAAGTTCCAGCCTGTAGCACCTGCAATAGTGGTCAACTGGCTAGCAGTAGTGCCTACACTGGCAGGGAAAGGGGCTACAAAGCGGCCATTGTTTTGGGCAAAACGTACCCTGTTTTCTATTTTCCAGTCATCCCCCAAATCGAAATTAAATTCAGCACCTACGGTTTTAGATACTGGGTGCATACCATCGGCCACATCTGCACGGCGAGGTTCGCCATTTACGCCCGTGCCATAATCTTGCGACAGGTAAGGGCTTTGCAAAGAGCCATGTTTCGCATCGAACGTGCTTAATGAGGTATAGGTAGGGTTGCTGTTAGTGCCTGTAACTTGTATTGGCATGGGCAAATAAGCCGCAGCCCTGTCATTCAAGTATTTAAAATAAAGGCGTACAAACCCTTTGCTGAACTGCTTGGTGAAATTCAATTTCAACTGGCCGCCATTGTTGGCTGCATATCCTGCCGTCCTCGGTCCTTGGCCCACACGGTAAAAGCCGCCTATATTAAAGTTGAGCCCATTGGCAATAGGTGCGCCATAATTAAAATCTGTACGGAAGTTATTGTAATCTATCCCAGAGCTTACCGCCACGGTACCGCCTTCAGTTGCACCTGTTTTGCTTACAAAATTGATGATACCTGCGGGTGAATTGGTAGCCAAGGTAGAAGCAGAGCCACCACGGATAGCTTCAATACGGGCAAGGGTTTGGTCGGCACGGAGGAAGATGTCGGAAGTGGCAAAAGCCATATCGCCAAATTGCAGCACAGGCAACCCATCTTCCTGCAATTGCAGGTATTTGGAACCGCCCGCAGAAATAGGCACGCCCCTCACGGTAATATTGGTATTGCCATCGCCACCAGAAGCTTCAGCCCTGATGCCGGGGATAGAACGGAATATTTCAGCCGTGGTGCGTGGGGCTGTTTTTTGTATGTCCTCGTTTTTTAGGGTACTTACGGAAATACTGGAGTTTAATTTGGAGCGAGGGTTGCTGTTGCCCACCACTACAACATCTGTTAGTGCAAGCACGTCATTTTTCAATACCAATACAATGTCGCTGATGCTGCCATTGCTTAGGTCAACCACCTTTTCTGTGGCCGCATACCCCGTATAACTAACATGTATGGTGATGTTTTTTTCAGCAGGCAACCCTTGAATGGTAAAAGCACCCTCTTCGTTGGTCATGGTTGTTTTGTTGCCCGGCGTTACAACAATCGTTGCCCCGGCAAGCGGTTCTTTTTTCTCATTGGTAATTTTCCCTTTCACAACCGGGCTTTGCTGTGCAGATAGTTTAAACGCACAAAGCAAAAGCAAGGCAAACAGTTTCATTTTCATGTTGACTAAGTTTTAATCGTTAAGTAAAATCGTTCCTCAAACGTACATACTGGCAGAGCTTGGAAAGACAACAAATAGAACTGATTTACCGCAAACCTTTGCGGAAATGTTTGCGACAATGTTTGCGGTGGATAAATAGTGGCTAGCTAAAGGTGAAGGTTGTACGCTATAGCGCACGCCTCCCGGCCTGTGCTTGCTTGTTACTTGATGTAAACAAAGAAGAAGCCTGTATAAAATGAGGGTAAATGCAAATAATAAAAATGGTAGTATTATCTAAGAAAAAAGTAACGGTTAGGTACAGGCCGGGAGGCCTGCACCAATGCGGGCATACTTGTGAAAATCTAATTTTATCCTTTATAAACTACTAAAAAAGATTATTTTTAATTTTAAGCGACTTAAAATGCCTAGAGAAACACAATTTTACAAATTAGACAAACAGAAGGCACAGCAGAACTTGTTTCCTTATTTAACTTCTAAAGTTAAATTCAAAAAAACTTTTGAGGATTTTATTATAGAACAAAAATTATGGCACTTAAAATATGAAGCCATTTGCAATTTCTCTTCCGAGATTATTATCGAAAAAGTACATACAGACATAAATCAAATTTTGCCAAGCGAGTTGTCACTAATTATAAAATGGCTCGATGAAATTTATGATGATAAAATTGCAATTGGAACCAAAAGGGAAATTTGGGAAAAGATTTACTATGAACTTTATTACGAAACCGGCATAACACAACTTTTCAGGTTAATATCGGTAGATGCATACGGGTTTATGTTTCAATATGGCAATTTTAGCTCTTACTATGAGTTAGAAGGAATAGAAGAAGATAATTGCGGAGAAAACATAAAAGCCAGTTATTTTACTAAATTCTTAGACTATATACTACTGTTGATGAAAAAGATTATAGATGCAAAACTAGGACGCAGTAAGCATGTATTTTCTATAGAGGAATCAGAATCACTGACAGAAATAGAAAAAAACTATTTTGATGATTCGCTTTTTACAAAAGGTGTTAATGAGCAATTTAATTTTTTAAACTCCTTGTGGGCAACTTTTGTTGAAGAAGAACTGGAAAATGACGGGAGTTCTATTTCAACACGTGACCCAGACTTAACTACCATATTACTTGCAGACCATTTCCTTTCAATATGCTTAGATGCAAAAAACTCGCTAACCTCAATAAATACAAACGTATTGATACTTGATTCATTATAAAAACAGTTAGTATTTTGAATAACTTTATCACCGCTCATTAACGCAGGCCTCCCGGTCTATGCTTGCTTGTTACTTGGTATAAACGATGAAGAAGCCTGTATAAAATAGGGAAAATGAACATTATAAAGATGCTGGTACTATTTCAAAAATAAGTAAGGCCTAGGTACAGGTCTGGAGGCCTGCACCAGTATTATACAAAATTCATACACAGCAAACACCAATCTATCCGCCATTTTGTCTCAATCCCCACCAAACCCACCAACCACCTACCTTGGAGCGACCTTGGAGCGATGATGGAGCGATAACGGAGCGATAGTATAATATAACTAGCCCAATCTACCTGACAAAAAGGCTTAAAAACCACTAGTGATGCTATAATCAAATAATTAAATAGATTCGCCAACTAAATTGCCATCATGAAGCCCAATGCCACTTTAAAGAAGTTGTCAGAAACACTGGGGATTAGTATTTCCACTGTATCTCGGGCATTAAAGAACCACCCCGATATTTCTGATAACACCAAGCAAAAAGTGTGGGACTTATCCAATATGCTGGAATACGAGCCCAATACTTATGCCATTAACCTGCGTACCAACAATAGCAAGATATTCGGCTTGATAGTGCCTGTAATCTCCAACTACTTTTACGATTCCTTGATTGCCTCATTGGAAGAAGAAACCAGGATGCATGGCTACTCCCTCCTCATTTTACAGTCCGGCGACGACCCTGCCGTGGAGCTCAACAACCTGAAACTGTGCAAGCAAAACAGGGTAGCGGGCATCTTCGTATCGGTAACAACAGAAACAAAAGACATAAGTGCTTTCCTGAAACTGGCTGATAATGACATTCCTGTCATTTTCCTAGACAAAGTGCCTACTGACGAAAATTGCAATAAAATATGTGTTGCAGATGCGCCAGCAGCCATCATTGCCGCAGGGGCTTTGGCTGAGAAAAAAAAGAAAAACATACTGGCTATCTTTGGCAACAGCAATATGTCTATCACCAAAGAAAGGCTGGAAGCATTCACGTCCTACTTTAAAGGCAGCGATACAAAACTGCTGATTAAAGAAGCCAATAATTACAATGAAGCCTACCATACAGTATTGGCCGCATGGCAATTACCCCAATCGCCCGATGCTATCTTTTGCATGAGCGATGAAATATTAACCGGGGTAATGAAAGCAGCGCAACAACTCAGGCTGCAAATACCCGAAGATGTGGGCATTATTGCCATCAGTAATGGCTTTATACCCAAACTTTATCACCCCGAAATTACTTACGTGGAAACCAGCGGCCACAAACTTGGCAAGTTGGCTTATACCCGTATGGTATCCTGCTTGGCAGGTAGCAGCTTTATCCAAAACCTTAAAATAGATGCACTATTGGTAAAAGGAGGGTCGTTATAGTATAATAGAACCAATATTCCAATATCTTAGCCCCTTATTATAAATGTCATCTCTTTCTTACTTTAGGTAAAGGTGATGTCTAAATCTTAATTTTATGTTTGAATCATCAATAGAAAATGTACTTCAATATACCCGCCCGTTACACACTATTTCCCGTACCTATGGGGGATTAATCTTGCCTGGGTCTTCGACGTTCTTTTTTGTAAATGACAATGGCATTGCCATTACCTGTAAGCATGTATTGGATTTAATTCCCGGTGCTGAACGTGTGAATGATGCTTATAATCAATTCAAACAGGAAAGGGACAGGTTGCCAAAAGACAATAATTACCGCAGGAACATCATGGGGCTGGAAAAAAAGTACAAATACAACAGCGATACCACCGTTCAGCTAAAAAATAATTTCTTGAATTGTTTTGATAAGATAGATGCTATTGTTTGCCACCCCCACCCTACACTAGATTTAGCCATTTTAGAATTTAAAGGATTCAATAAAATATTCTATAATTCCCATGCGGTTTTTAGCAATAGTACTATGCCCATCAGACCAGGCAAATCCTTGTGCAGGGTTGGTTACCCTTTCCCAGAGTTCAATAATTTTGGGCATAATCAATTTACCGATGATATAGAATGGACCAATACAGGCAATGCCAATTCGCCATCATTTCCGATAGATGGGATTGTAACACGCTTTATTGGCAACCCACAAGGAGAAATAACGGGTATAGAAATGAGCACACCAGGGCTAAGGGGGCAAAGTGGTGGGCCGCTTTTTGATGTAAACGGGCATGTATATGGTATGCAATCTGCCACCACCCACTTGCACTTAGGTTTCGACTTGAAGGACAAAGAAATTATTAATGATGGCAAGAAAAGTAAAGTATCCAATTACCCTTTTTTACATGTTGGGGTATGTGTTCATGTAGAAAAGATAAAAGCATTTTTAAAAGAACATGGGGTTGACTATACAGAAGCTATATAAATAAAACCAAGCTAATTATAGAAGGATGAATAGAATAATTGTATTTTGGGTATTATGTTTATCAATTAGCTCACCCATTTTTTCCCAAACCAAAAAAGAGAAGGCTAGGCAATTGGTTTCTATACTATACGGTTATCAGTTAGTAGAAAACCAACTAAAGAATGAACAAACCAGTTTAGACAAAAGTTTCAGGGATGGAAGCCAAAAGATTAACGACGCAGCAGCTTATTACAAATGGCGTAGCTGTGAAATAGCTTTTAAAAAAGAACTTTTTACTAGTTTGTATACTAACATAAAAAAGAGGTATACTAATATTTATGATTCTATTTTTACCGAAGGTCAGATTGACAAACAATTGGCTTTCTACAGTTCAGAAAATGGAAGGCATTTTTATAAGCAGTTTTCTGGGTATGTAAATCCCTTACAAATATTTGATTTCATTTTCCAGGACAGTAGCTTAAGCATCCCCCATTTTACTGAACCCAAAAAACAACAAAAAATAGACACGCTTATTACATTGACAATGCCTAAATATTTAAAGAACTCACCTTACGCATGATATATAATTAAGCTACCGCTGCTTTTTTCAATTCCATTACTTCTTG